>JASJCB010000283.1 GCA_030066195.1 Acidobacteriota bacterium | reverse complement strand
TACTCAAGCCCTAGATCCCAAGGCTGAGCCTGACCCGATAACCCGGGGAAGTGCGGCATCCGCCCTCGGCCACATCGGTGATCCCAGGGCAGTTCCGGCGCTCATTCAAGCCCTTGATCCCAAGGCTGAGCCCGGCTCAGAAGTGCGGGGAAGTGCGGCCTCCGCCCTTGGCAATATTGGTGATCCAAAGACAGTTCCGGCGCTTATTCAAGCCCTTGATTCCAACGCTGAGTCCGGCTCAGAAGTACGGGGAAGTGCGGCCTCCGCCCTTGGCAACATTGGTGATCCCAGGGCAGTGCCAGCGCTCATTCAAACCCTTGATCCAAACGCTGAGCCTGATCCAATCGTGCGGGGAAGTGCGGCATCTGCCCTTGGTCGCATCGGCGATCCCAAGGCAGTGCCTGCGCTCATTCAAACCCTTGATCCCAAGGCTGAGCCCGGCTCAGAAGTGCGGGGAAGTGCGGCCTCCGCCCTTGGCAACATCGGTGATCCCAAGACAGTTCCGGCGCTCATTCAAGCCCTTGATCCCAAGGCTGAGCCCGGCTCAGAAGTGCGGGGAAGTGCAGCATCTGCCCTTGGCAAGATCGGTGATCCCAGGGCAGTGCCGGCGCTCATTCAAACCCTTGATCCAAACGCTGAGCCTGATCCAATCGTGCGGGGAAGTTCGGCATCTGCCCTCGGCCGCATCGGCGATCCCAAGGCAGTGCCGGCGCTTATTCAAACCCTTGATCCCAAGGCTGAGCCCGGCTCGGATGTGCGGGGAAGTTCGGCATCCGCCCTCGGCCGCATCGGCGATCCCAAGGCGGTTCTGGCGCTCATTCAAGCCCTTAATCCCAACGTTGAGCCTGACCAGATAACCCGGGGAAGTGCGGCATCCGCTCTCGGCCGCATTGGCGAACCCAAGGCAGTGCCGGCGCTCATTCAAACCCTTGATCCCAAGGCTGAGCCCGGCTCGGATGTGCGGGGAAGTGCGGCATCTGCTCTCGGTCAAATGGATGACCCGGTTGCCACGGCAAGTTTAATCAAAGTATTGGACCTGGGAACCGAACGAAATGATATTTTAAACGCGGTGATCAAAGGTCTTTTCGTTCAGGCAATCAGAGGGAATCAACAGGCGTTACTGCGCATCAGTCGAATGAAAACAATCCCCGCGTGGATAACCGTAGAACAATTCGAGGCCACGGTCGAAGCTGCTTTTTCCTCTAGTGATCTGAGTATCATTCAAGCTGTGCTAATGCTTGCGGAAAAAAAATATCCCAACCAATGGCAGCAATACCACCTTACAGCCGATTACCTGGCCAAAGATAGAGATGCACGCATCCTGGCCCGACAGCACCCGGAAATTGCCGATGCCGTCAACCTCCTGGTCGATCTTTTCGATGGCAAATCTGTTGATGACACCCATAATCATCCCTAGAACGCTAAAACGGACAAAATCAACAACTGCTAATAATGCAAGAGGTAGAAAGATCATATCCGCCCGACATCGGACCGTTCTGTGGAAGGTGTTCCCCGGTAGATTTCGACCCGAGCGAATCAGTAGAACGGCGTGCGGACCTGGCTTTTTTGTTGTTCATTCGAAGGCTTTGGGTTACTCCGGCGCAAACAAACCCGCCCCGTGTTTGTAGGCACTGTCTTCTGACTTCCATTTTCAATGTCCCCGCGGTTGGCCTGGCAATGGGCGGGCTTGTTTACGTTACTTTAGTTGCAGCGTGACGCATATTTCTGTGCCGGTTTTGGGTAGGTCCGGCTTTAGCTTAAAGCGGGCTTTGCCGGTTTGGTAGTCTCTCAGCGTGTAGGCGGCGTTGCTTATTCTGCCGCCCGGGCAACTCTCCAGGCAGACCACGCAGCCGCTGCGCCATTCAGGGATCAGGGCCTCGTGGCCGCCGAAGCGGAAGGTGAAACCCTGTTCGCCCTTGTCCTCGAATACGTCTTCCGGTTCAAGGGATCTGCCGTCGGGCAGGTGAACCGTAACCTGGATGAGAGGGCCGGTCACGCGTGTATCGGGCGCGGGGTGGTCTTTATCGGCGCGGCGGTCCCAGGCTGCTTGGGGAACGTTATCGCCCGGCTCCGCGCCCAGGCTTTCCAGGGCACGTTGGATCTTCAGATCGGGGACTTCCGACACGATCAAGGCGTTGCGGACGGCCCGGCCCTCGCGCCAAACGATGAAGTGGTGATTCTTGGGCCAACTGGTCAGCGCGTTGAAGCGGTCCGGGTAGATGGTCGCCCGGAAATGTACCGCGCGGCTCGCTTTGTCGATGGTCAGCGGCTCAGGACAGTCAGGCGGGGCAACAGCGATCAAGAAGAGGAGTAAAGCCAAATCGTACCTCCGGTCGAATTATAGCGGTTTTCGACCGAAGGACCGCCGCCTACAAAAAGGAGAGAGGCGAACCTCTCTCCCTTTGTAGCTTGACGCGGGCCGAAAAACTATTGACGGTAAAGCGTCCAAGCATCCTGCATGCGCACGGCCTGGCCGGCGGTGAATTCGAACATGCAGTCGTCGTCGCTGTAGTCCATGTAGTTGGTAATGGGATCCTGGCCCGGGCTCGCGCAGGTGTCGCGACCCACGGGGCAACCGGATGCCGGGCTCGCCTCGGCGGGCGTGTCGGCCACGAAATCGCCGTTGCCGCCGCAGCCGCCTTGGAAGGTGTGGTACAGGCCCAACCAGTGGCCCACCTCGTGGACCAGGGTGTCGCCCTCGTTGAAGGGCGCGGCAGTACCGCCGGGCAGGGATTGGTTCAGAACAACCACGCCGTCGTCGGCGGGATCGCCCTGGTACCACCAGGGAAAGGTGGCCCAGCCCAACAATCCGCCGCCGATACCGGCGTAGTAGACATTCAGGGTGTTGGCGCCGCCCTCGCGAAGCGAAGATTTGGCCGCCGCTTCAGCCGCGGAACCCGGGGTCATTTTGTACCAACTGGAATTGTTGGACACGGTATAACCCGCGAACGAGAAATTGAAGCCGTAGGGAGCAAACGCATTGTTCAGTACAGTCAACTGGGAGCGAGCCATGGTGCGGGTAATCCCGCCGCCGCCGCCGGACGTACGGATGATGTGGAACCAGACGGGCACCGTGACGGGAGCCAGGTCAAAATTGGCCTTGTTGTTGCGCGCAACCTCGGCCATTTCCAATTCGGTCACTTCCATTTCTGCCGCGTCGGGCTCCGGGGCGCCGCAACGCAGGCCGGACGCATTGAATGCATCCCGGCTGGGAAAGATTTCTCCCATAAAATGGAACGGTTCGATTTCCTGTGTGTCCTGGCTCTTTTTTCCTTGAGCCATCAGGCTCATGGACGAGAACACGAGTAGAGACAAGCAGATTCCTTCCTTCATTGGAATTTCCTCCGATTTTTTTCGCGGCTGCAGCCATGAATGGGAACTCAATTCGGCAGCACTACCTGTTAAGTGCCCGGCCCATTCCGGTAGATACAGCTTATTTGCCGGAGGTACGGATTTCTATGGAACGATTCAGGAACCGGGTTTGGAAAATTTCCCGGATGTAACTTGCCTCAAAAGATGTTCCGCCACTCAGGCTCTCCCTTTTGTTGCCGGAAGATGGAGAACCGACCCGTACTGCCCGAAACCACGACACAGACCGCGCGTTGCCTGCCGTCGGTAAAGACCAGCGTCCCGCTGCTGCTGCCCTTGGGCGCAAAGATGAACCTGGGCGCGTGTGTCGAACTCAGCGCTTTGGTGATATCCTTTTTTTGAGTGGGATGTGCAAGCCCGAAACCCGAAATGAGATGGGTGCCGATCAGATCGTCGTATCCGCCGCGTGGTTCCGCCTGGGAAACTACCCGCCGAACGGGACCGTCTACCTGGACACATTGATAGCGGTATTCCTTATTGGCATCGAAATCGATCTGTACGGACGTTTCGGTGGTTTGGGCCAGGTGCCTGACCAGGAAAAGATGGCCGGTAAGCTCGGCGGAAAAAGCCTGGAACCGGGTTTCGTCGATGTAGTTGCCAAAGAGCGGCCAACCCACGACCATCAAAAGGCAAGAAATAATCAGCACAATCAAGAGTTCAACAAGTGAAAAAGCTTTGTTCATGGAGATACCTCCAAATAAGATGCGACGGGCATCCGTCGGAGGTATCGATACGGCAAGCGGAATGCCGGCGCGGTCAGGCAACCGAAGCTCCGCTAACTGTTTTTGCTGTAGTTGGTTAAATAGATCTGAAAAACCGCGGGTAGCCGGCCTGGTGACACACGGATGTTACACCCCAAAATTTTTTTCAGCACGATTCAAAAAGTGAAATGGCATATTCCCAGACACTTACATACCCTCGACAGGTAAGTGGCGCGAGGTGTAACAGGTGTAACAGCCCTGAGACACCTCCGCCAATTGTGTTTTGAGAGATCTAACACTCTTTCTCCCAGAATGATGGAAATAAACACCGCGCCGTTATGAAACCAGAACCGAACGGGCGGCCATGCTCCCTTTCCAATGAACTCATTCCCTACAGGGCTCCGGCGGGCAAGAGCCGTTGTTGTTCAGGAAGCAGATGAAATCGCGGACGTCCGGTTTCAATTGACCGCAGAAACGAGCGTTGCCGTCTCCCCAGACGGTCCTTCCCTCCGCAATATTCCGGGTATTTTTGCAAGGTAGCGGCAGGCCGTCAGCTTGTGGGTTAAACTCGAAAACGTCGAGGCCCATGCTCTGCAATTCGTCGATAACCAGGCAGTCCCTAAAAGACGTCAACAGGTTCCCCGCACATCGCATTTCCGTCAGGTCGCTTGCTTGGGGGGAGTAAGGATGCAGCGCTTCGAGGAGATTGTTACCGATATCCAAGTGGGTCAGATGCGGCAGTTGATCAAGACCCTCAAAGGCTCCGAGTTGGTTGCCTTCCAATCGCAACACGCGCAATTCTGTGAAGGCACCCAGATTCGGCAGGCTGATGAGGCGGTTTCGGCTCAGATCCAGTTCTTCCAAGGCGGTGAAGGTATTAATTTCATCGGTGACGGTTGTCAGGGCGTTAGATGCAGCAAGGATGGAAGTCAGCGGCAGGCCCGGCGTTAATGTCAGTTCCGTCAACTGGTTGCCGGACAGGTCTACATGCTTGAGTCCGGGTAGGGCGCTGAGGTCCGGCGCCGCGGACAGGCCCATATTGCTCAGGTTCAGGCCGGTCAGATCGACCATGAGGTTGACGGCGGTCAGGTCTTCAATGGGATTGCCGCTCAGGTTCAGGGATTTCAAGGTGGGCACGGCCGAAAGATCCGGTTGGGTGGTGAGCTGGTTTCCGGCCAGGTTCAGGGATTCCAGGCGGAAGAAACGGGAAAGGTCGGGTAGGGTGACCATGCCCAGTTCCGAAAGATCCAGTGACAAGACGCCCGACGGCGTGGCTTCCAACTGCTCGGCAATAGCGAGCGGATTGTTGCCTACATCCAGATCGGTCAGGTTGGTCAGCGGTTCGAGGTCGGGTAGATCGGTGATCTGGTTGGTATTGAGGTTCAGCACTTCCAGTCGGTTCAGGGTAGCCACTTCAGGAACTTCCGCAAGAATGTTTTCCGACAGGTCGAGTTGGACCAGATCCGGCGGCAGGTTCCCGCTTTGTTTGTCGGCATCGCCGAGATCGCTTAGTTGGTTGCCGCTCAGGTCCAGGATTTCGACCTGAGTCAACCCGGAAAAATCGGGCATCGCGGTCAGGCCCGTATCGGCGGCACGGATGATGCCTGCGTTGACCAGACCCTCCAGGTCATGGTCCACGGGGTTGAGCGGATTGCCCGATATGTCGATGTCGAAGATTTCACCGATATTGGAAGTATCGCCGCCCTTGCCGACCCGTTTGATTCTGTTCTTGCGGCCGTGGACCCGACGGATAGGCCGCGCACGATCCTTACTATCATAGAAATCGGGGATTTCGTCCAGTTCATTGTTGGAAAAATCCAAATCGATCAGGTTGGGGTATTGGTTGAGGTCCGACAGCGCGGTCAGCGCATTATGACTGACATTCAATAATTGCAGGCTCGCCGGCAGGCCTGTAACAGATGTAAGTTCGTTGTTGTTGACGATCAATTCGGTCAGATTTGGAAGCGCCGAGTTATTGCTTATTAAGGTCAAACGGTTGAAACCGGCATCCAGCGATGTCAAGTTGACGAAATGATATATACCCTGAAGGCCGCCGATATCGCGACCGCTGCAATCCATGGCGGTCACAGCTGCCAGTTCTGTCGATTCGATGCGCCCGTCCATATCGGTGTCGAAGTTTTCCGCGACGAACCGCTCGAAATTGGGGTCGTAGAAATCGCACAGCATGGTGTCACCGCCCTGAGGATTGAAAATGATTGTTGTCGCCCTGTAAAAAACCTTTCGAATGGTAGCGCAGGCCTCCCAGGTGAGCTGATTTCCGTTGCAAATAAATGTCTCCAGGTTGATCGGAGCGGAAAGGTTTGGGAGTTCCGTCAACTGGTTGTGGCTACAGTGAAGATGAACCAGGTTTGTGAACCCGGAAAGATCGGGAAGCGCGGTTAACCGGTTTTCTGAACAATCAAGCACGGTTAGACTCGTTTGTTGTGAAGAAAGGTCGGGAAGCGCGGTCAACTGGTTGGAGTCCACGTATATTGCAGACAAACTGGTTAATGAGGAAATGTCCGGCAATGACGTCAATTGATTGGCAGTCGCATTCAATAGAGTTAATTTGGTCAACGACGAGAGATCCGGGAGCATGGTCAGTAGGTTACCATTGACCTGCAAGGATTCCAGGTTGGTCAAGGCGGAGAGATCGGGAAGGGCGGTCAACTGGTTACCGATACAGATGAGACCTCTAAGCTGGGTCAGAGCGGAGAGATCGGGAAGGGCGGTCAGCTGGTTTCGATAACAATTCAATATTTCAAGGTCAATCAATGCGGATAGATTAGGAAGAATGGTCAACTGGTTATGAGAGCAGTCGAGCCAGATTAAGTTGGTCAAAGCAGAGAGATCGGGGAGCATGGTCAAATGATTTCCGTTGACGAACAAGTGTTCCAGTTTGGTCAAAGCAGAGAGATCGGGAAGGGCGGTCAACTGATTGTCCTCACAATCCAATACTTCAAGGTCGATCAATGTGGAGAGATTAGGAAGGGCGGTCAACTGGTTTTGTTCACAGCGAAGCCCTCTCAATTTAGTCAGAGCAGAGAGATCGGGAAGGACGGTCAACTGGTTTTCGGTACACCAAAGCTGTACCATCTCCGTCAAAGCGGAGAGGTCGGGAAGTGTGGTCAACAGGTTGGCGCTGCAATCCAAAACAGTAATGTTTACAAAATGTTCAATACCGGTCAGATCAGAGATATTCAAGCCGCTGCAATCAAGGGCGCCGGTTACAGCGGCCGCTTCAGAAGTGCTGACTTCACCGTCGTCGGAAGTATCGTATTCGGCGACCAGGAAAGCTTTGAAGTTGGGATCGGGGATATTGATATTGGTTCCGGCAAGGGCCATGGGGGTCAAAAAAAGCAGAAGGTATTTCACGAGTTTCCTCCGAAGTGGTTTTTGTCTTGGCCCCTCGGAGTGTGAAACTATATTCCTGAACCTGCATGTGCGGTTTATCGATTAATACCGGCAATATAAACGACCGGAACCACAAAATCAATGATCTGCGAATAAATACCGTGTTAGGGTTGAGTCAACCATCGATGCCTGGTGTGAGGAGTAACTTTATGTTAGCAATCATGCTGATGTTGGCTTTGAATGAGTTGGCGCCGGACAAGGTTTGGAAGCTGGAAGAGCACGGCATCTTCCAATTTTGGACCTCTTTCGATGTCTCTCCCGATGACCGCCTGGCGGTTATCGACCCTCGGGAAAAGCAACTCTTGTTGATCGGCGCCGACGGTAAATTACAGGCCCGTTGCGGCAGGGAAGGAAAGGGGCCCGGTGAGTTTCAGAGGCCCGTTGTGGTTCAATGGATGCCGGAGGAAAAAGCCTTTCTGGTCTTTGACAGCACCAATCGGCGCGCTTCGCTGTGGAGCAGTTCGGGCAAACTTTCGGGTGAGTTTGCCGTGCCCGTAAACCTTTTGCCGGGTACCGAGTTTGCCGATCGGGACAACCTGTTCTACGTATGGAAGCAGCACGGTGAAGGCGGCAATAAGCCGACCTTGCTCAAGTACCATGTGCCGAGCAGGAAATACGCACCGCTGCGGGCCTTCGAGTTGAAGGACAAGAAATTCACCAAGGCGCCCCTGCCCCGGGGCGAGGTGACCATGATCCTGCCGTGGGACGGCGTGGTATCCTTCGATATCGGCAAGGATTTTATCGCCGTCACCTTCCCCGATATCGACGGAATCATCCTTTTGGACTTTAACGGCAAGAAGTTGGGCGCCTTCACACCCCGCCTCCAGCGTTATCCGATTACGGCCGAGCAGGTCGAGACCGTACTGGAGGAGCGGCCCAAGATAATGGCCGATGCCCTGCGAGCGCATCGCGACAAGGTGATCGTGCCCGAAAGTTGGCCCGTGATAACCGGCATTCGAATTGACGATCGGAACCGCATTTGGGTAACGGGCGCGGAAAACAAGGCTGACGGCTATCACCAACTGGCGATCTATGACCGCGAGGGCGAACGTATCTGGGAGGGCAGAATCCAAAACACTCCCCGTCGTCTGCATGGCAACGCTTTGTACTACATCCACATCGGGGAAGACAGCAACGTCAACCTGCAAAAGGTAACGGTAACGCTGCCGTAAGACCGCGCAGAGATTCAGGGCCCATTTTTACCTTTCCCTGCGATTATTCCGGCATTTTGACGAATTGAGTTTCTAATCGATTGTAAAATGCTGTTTGGGCGTGGTGTCTTTGGTTTTGGTGTTGTGTCGGGGCAATTTGGCCTTGACGACGGGCCCATAACGCGTCGCCGGATGAATATGGACGCATTGTTGGAACCTACGACACGGTTGAAAGCATGTTTGGACGGCTTGCGAAAGGACACAAGGCGCCGATTTGCGCCGTCCCTCGAATCCACAACTGAACGTCACCTTCCCGCCGCGGAGGCTAAAAAGTATGGAAAACTGTGTGAGCGGGAAAGCAGGCCGGTACCTCGGGAGTCGATATTTCTTTTGACCCCGGGAACCCTCGTCTGCTAACACTGCATCATTGGAACCGTCAAGGAGGTTGGAGGCATGAGTTGGTTCACCACAAAGCGCGAACGCCTCCTCTGGATTCGGGTCCTGGTTGTGCAAACCGCCATTTATGCCACGCTGGGCCTGGCGGGGACCCTGACAAGGCTGATGACGCCCATGCTCCAAAAATTTGTCTCGACAGCATTTCTCTGTACCTTCATCGTCGTCATCATCACGGGTATTTGGGCCGGTTCAAGGCCAAGCCTGAGAGAAATCGGCGTAGCCGTGGGCATCGTCGCCGCTTATGCCCTGGCTGTTTTCCGCATGACCGTCAGTCCGGTGGAACGAACCCATCTATTCGAGTATGGTGTCGTCGCGATCCTGGTTCATCAAGCCCTGATCGAGCGTGCCCGGCAGGGAGGCCGTGTGCCTGTACCGGCCGTGCTCGCGATAGTGCTCACTTCCATACTCGGCCTGATCGACGAGTTCATTCAATACGCGCTACCCAATCGGATTTACGATCCAAGAGACGTACTCTTCAACGTCATCGCGGCGCTCCTGGCGATATCAGCGGCAAAAGCGCTCTCCTGGGCCCGCCAAAAACGCACACGACAGCCAAACCCATAAACGCGGCCTGATTGCTTGGAGTCGCGTTCGAGATTCTTTGCGTGTTTGGGGAATAGCCGTCAGAAAAACCTCAGCAGCCTGGGGTTATGGCCTTCCAGCGCCATTAAATACTCCATGGAAAGGAAGAGACCCCCGGCGACGACAACAGTCATGTGTTCGTCCCGCGCAAGGCGCACCGAAGCTTGTACAGCCTCCTCGATGGTGGGTGCGCAACGATAGGGCAGGTCCGGACGGTTCGCCTTAACGACATTTTCAATCCTGGTTACCTCCGAACCCATATGGTAGGCCCGCGTGCAAATGACTTTCGAAGCGATCGGTAATAATCGGTCTACGATTTCTTCAACCGCCTTGTTATGAGATACCCCGGTTACCAGAAGAATCGGGGAATCTCCTACCAAATCGGGCAGAGCTTCCAAAAAGGCGGCTACCGCCTTGGGCGTATGTCCCACATCCAGGTAGATCGGGGGATCGTCATGGACTTTTTGTACCCTGCCCAACCAATTTGCGGTCGCTAATCCCTTCTTGACGACCTCCGCGAACCGGGCATCGGAAATTTGGATATCGCACATTTTCAGATATTCTCGCGTCAATAAAACGGCCAGGCAAGCATTATCCAGTTGGCGCGGTCCCAATAGTTTCATGGTCACGTCAGAAATGGTCAGGGTGCCGGCCGTTAAAGAAAAACGGGTGTGGTCCGGTCCGGTTGAAATATCGAAGACCCGGCATTCCCGAGCCGTTTCAATTAAACGAATGTTCAAAAGCTCGGCATAGGCGCGGATCTCCTCGAGCGGTGCGTCGTCACTTAATCGGTTGAGCACCAGGGTTCCGCCGGGAGGGCACAGATCCATTTTGTCATAGGCAACGGCTTCCAATGAATCACCCAAAAGATCGGTATGTTCCAGGTCAAGCGAAGTAAGAGCGACAAGCCTGCCGGGGATCGGACGCGTGGAGTCAAATCGACCGCCGATTCCTGCCTCGATGATCAGGTGGGGAATTCTCTTGGCCGCGAAATGGTGGAGGGCGACAGCGGTGATCACCTCAAAACCGCCGTATCGATCATCGGACCTTTGTTGCAAATGATCGGCGAGGAAATCTTTAAACCAGGCAATACTTTCAGCAAAATCGCTGTTGGAGACGGGCTGCCCGTCGACACAAATGCGTTCATTCAGATAGATCAAATGAGGCGATGAGTAAGTGCCGTGGTTCAATTCCAGTTCATGGAAAATCGCGCTTAACATGGCCAGCGTGCTGCCCTTTCCGTTCGATCCGGTAATTTTGACGGCATTCCAGGTTTGGGAAAAGGGGAGTTGTCTCAGGACCCGACGCATGCGAAGAAGCCCGACACCTCTGCCGAACTTCGGCTGTCCCGATAGAAAGGATTGGCTTTCCAAATAAACCGGGTCCTTCAGTCCCTCAATATGCCGAATGTCAAGACAGGCCATGCTTCTCCCTTTTAAGGCGCTACGCGCCACGGTAGTGTACCCCGCGGAATGCAATTTCTTGAAGTCAAGAAAACAACGAGATGAAGGCAAGGGGAGGTAGTGAACCAACGGACATGCCTTTTTTCAACCGTATGGGTATTACTCCAAGGCGGTCGTCCCTTTCGGGCTCGGGGTCGGCTTGATCCTGTTGATCCGCGGTGGTAAGATTCGGCAAATCGATGAGGTTAATCATGAAGCATCTTTATGTTGTTTTTTTATTGGTTGCAATTTGCAGCCCCGGTTGTCAATACAAATTCCCCGAACGAGCCCTTGTAGAGCCCGCCATCGTTTCGGCGGCCATCGAATTGGAAAAAGAATTGGACGCAAGGGAAGGTGTCGCCGTGCCTGAAGGGGAAACCTGGTTCAAAGTGGTAGAAGGAACCATCCCGGTGATCATTACGGCCCCGCATGCCACAAGACCCTTGAGGAATGGCAAAAGACGTTTCTCAGACGGCGGCGGCACCGCGGCCCTGGCGGTTGCTCTAGGAGAATTGACCGGCGCCACCGTCATGTATACAACCTATGAGGGAGACTCTGATCCCAACTATTACGATGACAACGTCTTTAAAGAAAAGCTGAAAGAATTGATAGACCGAATAAAGCCCGAATATGTCTTGGATCTGCACGGAAGCCATTCCTACCGTTCTTATGATATCGATTTGGGAACCATGCGTGACCGGTCTCTGTTGGGCCGAACAAAGTTGGTCAAGATGCTCATCGAACATCTGAAAAGAGAGAACATCGCTAATATTTCCTACAATCGCTTCAGCGCTTCGAAACATGAAACTGTAACCAAATTCAGCAGTGCGAACGGAGTGCCCGCAATACAAATGGAAATCAATATGACTTGGATCAGTCCCAAGGACGGGTGGATCGAAGCTCAGCGCTTCTCGATCTTGGCGCAAGCAATGACCCGCTTTATTCTGACCGCAAAAAAGTGAATTCGGACGGCCTGTCGAATTACCGTCAGGCGGGTCCACGGATCCTGCCTTGGGTGGATAAAAGTCTCTCGGGTCATGGGGCTTGACGTGAACAGGACAGGCGGCTAATTCCCAAGTGCTTCGGCACGAGAAAGAATGGTGCCTCAATCCGGAGTCGAACTGGAGACCTTCGGGTTACGAATTGCGGTTTGGGGGATATTTCCTATTGCACCGATCTTTTCCAAATGCCTGGTAAAGAGTAACTTGATGTGGGCCAATATGAGGCGCTAAGAATGCGATGAAATGCGCACAAAAAGGAAATCATACGCATAAAACAGACACAATAGTTGGTACCTACGACTGGGAAGAGGTGAGATGACGTTCACCAAAATTCAGGTGTCAAGCAACCGCGAAACCCGTGTGGATTCGCATTTCAGGAGGTCTGAAGGCTGGAACGATGTGTTCCTTGGGAATGCCTGCCCTGGTCAATTCGACCGCAATACCCTCCTCGGTACCATCACGCCGGGCTAAATGACCGGCCTTGACACCCGGTTGCGGCAGTGCATATGATGCTAGGGGATGGGCTTGTTCAGATAGTTGGTCAAGCAGGTGTTAAAAGATCAATGAAGCGAGAGTTGCAAGTAGGGGCTGATTTTTCGGCGAAAAAGTATAGAGCAGGTATCGCAATAC
>JASJCB010000284.1 GCA_030066195.1 Acidobacteriota bacterium | reverse complement strand
ATCCAGGGGCCCGCGCAGCCGCAGGGCCTGGCGCATGTTGTAGGTGGCCGAGGCACCTTCCATCTGGTCCAGGAACCACAGGCGTTGTTGCGCAAAGGATAACGGTAGTCTTCCCTCGCGGGGCACGGGTAGGATCGGCGCCTGACTCGGCGTATGCGCCTTGCCGATGACCCTGGCAAAGGCCGCAATGGTAGGCGCGGCAAAGAGTTCGCGTACGGCAAGGTCGGTGCGGAAGGCCGCGTTGATATGCGCGATGACACGCGTGGCCAGCAGAGAATGTCCCCCAAGTTCGAAGAAACTTCGGTTGACAGAAGGCGTGAAAGGCAGGTCCAGAACATCCGTCCAAACCCGGGCCAACTTTTGCTGGATTTCGGTTTCCGGCGCCTTCCCGTCATCCACATCGAATAGGGCCGGCGCGTGTTGCCGCTGAAGAGCGCCCCTATCTACTTTTCCATTCGGCGTGAGCGGCATCTCGTCCAGTAGCACGAAACTACTCGGCACCGCATAATCCGGCAGGCTCTCACCAAGACAACGGCGCAGATGCGGGGTAAGGTCGCGAATCAGGCGACCCAGATCCGGCCGGTTGGCAAGGGGACGCCACCAGGATTCGTTCAAAGTTTTTCGGGGCGCCGGCGTTCCCGGAACGGGGTCGCGGTAACACCAGGCCCTGTAGCTATCCGGTCGTTCGTCGAAGGTGAGAACCACATGGTAGCCCGCGGCCTCCGCTTCGGTCACCAGATCGTCGGGTTCGATACCGGTTTCCTCGGGCAGCAGTCTGCGCAGTTCGCCGACGGTCGAAACCTCGCCTTCCTCCAGGAGACGACACAAAGCCGCCTCGCGAACCAGGCGCGGATTGGGGATTTGGGTCAAGACCAGGTTTTCCGAGCCGTCGAAAGAAAAATCCGCTCGGTATGGAAGTTGCCGAGGCGGCTGCGGTTGGGTTTCGCCCTCGATGTGGAGGATGACATCATACCGGAAGCACGTCATTTCGTTTTTGGCCCGGCCGGGTTTCAGGCGTTGTTCTACCCGACTGATGCGCGGCATCAGGTGCGGCAGGTTTTGGAAGAAAGCGGGAGCCAGGACCAATTCATTCTCGCGGCGCATGCTTTCATTCACCCGTTTACCGAATGTACCCAGTGTTTCACCGTCCCTGGCTTTGGCCAGGCAAGTGGCGGCATGGAAGGCTGTCAACAAATGTAGTGCGCGAACGTCGCCTATGAATATGCGGCCGCCGGAGCGCACCGCCTCGACGGCGCCTTCCAGAACCCGGAGCAGGTAGGCCGCGTTGGGGAAGTATTGAACAACCGAGTTCAGTATCACGGTGTCGTAAGTTCGCGGAGTTATGTCCTCGAAATCGTGCGCGGGTTTGTGGGCCAGGCTGACGCGGTTTAAGTCCAAACCGGCGTTGTCCAGGTGCCGTTCGATATGAGCCAGGGCCGAGGCTGCCGTGTCGCGCCCGTGGTAATGCTCGGCCTTCGCGGCGATACGGAAGAGCAGCAGCCCGGTGCCGCAACCCAGTTCCAGAACGCGGCCGGGAGAAGTTTCAAGCAACCGGTTCACCGTGCCGTCCATCCACCCGCGCATCTGTTCGGCGGGTATGGGCGCCCCGGTATAACTGTCATTCCAACCGCCGATGTGGAAGGTGGGATCATCGACAACGGCATCGTCCCTGTAGGCGTCGTCCCAGGCGTGAGCCCAGTCGTCAAGGGATTCATCGTCGACGTCCTCGGATGTTTCCTCGTTCAAGACCAGCCAGGCGGTGAGTTGGTTTTCGTCCGAGGCGTCGGGCACGGTGGAAACTACGGCTTGAGACACGGCCGCTTGATCCAGCAGCACGGCTTCGATCTCCGGTAATTCGATGCGGTAGCCGCGCACCTTCACCTGGTGATCGATGCGGCCCAGGAAATCGATATTGCCGTCGGGCAGGTAGCGAACCAGATCGCCGGTGCGGTAGAGCCGACCGCATTCGTTCGCCTTATCCCGGCAGAAGAGATCAGGTACGAATCGTTCCGCCGTATGTCCCGGTCGATTGCGATAGCCCCTGGCCAAACCTGATCCCCCGATGGTCAGTTCACCGGCAATACCTGTAGGTACTGGCAAGCCGTTTCGGTCGAGGATATAGACCCGGTTATTGGCGATGGGCCTTCCGATCGATTCATTACCGCCGGTCGAAGTCGGGTCTTCCACCGGGTGCGATGTGGACCAGATTGCCGTTTCGGTAGGCCCGTAAAGGTTGACCAGGGTGGTGACCCTGGGCGCCAACCAGGCGGCCAGGTCTCGCGGAAGGGCTTCCCCGCCGCACAGAGCTTTGACGGGCGCGCCCTGCCAATCGGCCGCACGTAACAGGCGCCAACTTGCGGGAGTGGCCTGCATGGCGGTGTGTCGATTCAAGAGTTCGGCCAGGCGCAGGCCGTCGTTGGCCTGATCCGGCGAGGCCAGGGTGATGGAAGCGCCGACCAACAGCGGTAGGTAGAGTTCCAGGGCGGCAATGTCGAAGGACACCGTGGTCACGGCCAAAAGGCGGTCGTCTCGATCCAATCCGGTAACCGGTCGCATGGCTCGCAAGAAATTGGCCAGGGCGCCTCGTGAAAGCTGCACGCCCTTGGGCTTGCCGGTTGAACCGGAGGTGTAGATGGTGTAGGCAAGGAGATCGGGGGACACCTTGGGCAGCGGTGCCGACTGGACATCCTCACCTTCGATTGGGAGGCCGTTTTCATCGATATACAGATCGGCGCCGCTATGGTCGGGCGCGGTCAGGCCTTTGCCCAGAATCAATAGCGGCGCTTGGGCGTCGGCCAGCATGTAGGCCAGGCGTTGCGGTGGGAAGGCGGGATCCAGCGGCACATAGGCGGCGCCCGCCCGTTGTACAGCCAGAAGGGCGATCAGCATACCGGCGTTACGCTCGGTCATCACGCCTACCAGAGTTTCGGGTCCGCATCCCTTGTGCCGTAACAGGCCGGCCAGGGCTGCCGTGCGCCTGTCCAGTTCGGCATAGGTCAGCAGAAAACCGCCGGGCCATTGCAGGGCGATGCGATCCGGGAATTGCCCCGCCGATCGGGCTATTAAGGCCGGCAGGTCTTGGAAGGGCGTCGGGTCGACGGTTTGGTTCCAGGTGACCAGCGTGCGCGCTTTTTCATCCGCCGGCATCAGCGGCAGTCGGGAGACGGGGGTTTCGGGGTCTTCGAGCAGGCCGTCCAGAAGGACGCGGAAGTGTTCGGCCCAGCGGATCATGGTTGCGGCGTCGAAGAGATCGCTGTTGTATTCGAACATACAGTCCAGGGCGCCGTCTTTTTCTTCCATGAACAGGGTCAGGTCGAACATGGCGCTGACGTGATCGATGGGTTGCGGGCTCAGTTGCAGGCCCGGCAGGTCTTGCAGGTCCATGACCACGTTTTGCAGGATGACCATGACCTGGAACAAGGGCGTGAAACCCAGGCTGCGCTCGGGCTGCACGGCGTCTACCACGCGTTCGAAGGGGGCGTCCTGGTGCGCGTAGGCATCGAGCGCGGTCGCGCGTGTGCGGTCCAGCAGTTCTCCGAAAGCGGGATCGCCGCCGAGGTCATTGCGCAGCACCAGCGTGTTGACGAAAAAGCCGATCAGCGGTTCGATCTCCTTGCGTTGACGGTTGGCGATCGGTGAACCCAGGCAGATATCCTCACTACCGGTGTAGCGCGACAGTTGCGCGGCAAAGGCGGCTTCCAGGACCATGAACAGGGTGGCGCCGCGATCATTGGCCAGGCGATGCAAGCCGGCCGTGGTTTCGGCCGGCAGCCGGAAGCGGTGCTTGTTACCCCGAAAACTCTGCACGGCGGGCCGGGGCCTGTCGGTAGGCAGTTCCAACAAGGCAGGCGCCTGCGCCAGATGCTCGCGCCACCATTCCAACGAGGCCGTTTCCGTTTCCATGACCTGGTGTTGCCAGGCGGCGTAGTCGGCGTATTGGACGGGAAGCGGCGGCAGGGGTTCGTCGGTTTTATAGCCGTGCGTCAGCTCGTGAATGATGATGCCGATGGACCAGCCGTCGCCGATGATATGGTGTTTGGCAACCAGGAAAATATGTTCCGTCTCACTCAAACGCAGCAAAGTGAACCTGGCCAGGGGGCCGTTTGCCAGGTCAAAGGGACGCTGGACCTCGGTGGTGGTTAAGCGGCGGGCGGTTTCCTCTCGCGCCTTTTTGGGTACCTGGCTCAGGTCCAGCATGCGCAAGGCCAGGCGCGGTTGGTTCTCGATCAACTGCACGGGTTGTCCGTTACGGGCAGGGAAGCGAGTGCGCAGGGTCTCGTGGCGCCGCACCGTGGTTTCCAAGGTGGTTTCCAAGCGGCCCACATCGAGCCGGCCGCGCAAGCGTAGGGCCTCGCGCATATTGTAGGTTGCGGACGGGCCCTCCAATTGATCCAGAAACCAAAGTCGTTGCTGGGCGAACGACAGGGGCAAATCGCCCTGGCGGGAAACCGGTGTGATGGGCGGTAGGGCCGGCCCGGTTTGTTCGCCGATCCGGGCGGCCAGGGCGGCGGGCGTGGGATAGGTGAAGAGGTCCTGGAGGCTGAGATCCGCGCCCAGGCGGTCGCGCAGGTGGGTTTTCACCCGGGTGGCTAACAGCGAGTCGCCGCCCAGGTCGAAGAAGTTGGCGTGGGAGCCGATATCCTCGGTCCCCAACAGTTCCGACCAAATTTGGATGACGGCGCGTTCGGTCGGGTTGAGGCGTTGAGCCTCGCGCTCGGTTTGCGGTCCCAGGTTGCTTTCGGGCAGCAGGGCGCCGCCGCCGGAGACCTGGATGTCGGGCGCCTGGATAAAGTAACGCTTGCGCTCGAAGGGGTAGGTGGGCAGGGGCACGCGGCGGCGTTTGGCGTCGCCGTGAAAAGAGCGCCAGTCGATGTCCACCCCGGCAGCCCAGGCCTTACCCAGGCTTTGCAGCAGGAAAGCGCGATCGCCCACGGGGTCGAGGGGATGGCGCATGGTGGACAGGGCGCCGGCGGCGGGCGGGCGCTCGGGATGGCGGCTGACCAGGGAACTCAGCGAGCGGCCCGGGCCGATTTCGATGAAGAGGCGTTCGTTGTCCTCGAACAGCAAAGAGAGCCCGGAATCGAAACGCACGGTTTTGGCCAGGTGATCGCGCCAGTAATTGGGATTGACGGCCCGCTCGGGGCTGATCCAAGCGCCGGTGATGTTGGAGATAAACGGCAGGCGCGGCGGCTTCAGGTCCAGGCGCGCGACGAAATCCCGGAAGGGTTCCAGAATGGGTTCCAGCAGCGGCGAGTGCGCGGCCACGTCGATGTGCAGGCGGCGGCAGGTCACGCCCATATCGGCCAGGGTGCGGTCCAAGCGGTCGACGGCTTCGGGCGTGCCGGAAACCACGCAGGATTCGGGACCGTTGATCGCCGCGGGCGCTACCTCGGCGCCCAGGTGTTCGCTGAGCATGGTTTCCGACAGCGGCACCGACAGCATGGCGCCCTTCGGCAGGGTTTCGAACAAGCGGCCGCGTTCGGCGACCAGCTTCAAGGCGTCTTCCAGGCTGAAGACTCCGGCCAGGCAGGCCGCTACATATTCGCCCAGGCTGTGGCCGATCATGGCGGCGGGTTGCACGCCCCAGTGCTGCCAGAGTTGAGCCAGGGCGTAGCTGGTGGTAAACACCGCCGGCAGCATCAGCGAGATGCGACGCAGTCCAGTTTCGGCGGCGGCTGTAGCATCCGATCCGTCGGGATAGAGCAGGTCGCGAAGGTCGCGGTTCAGGACAGGTTGCAGAATTTGGGCGCAACGGTCGACAGCCTCGCGATAAACGGGTTCCTGTTCGTAAAGCTCGCGTCCCATATTGGGATATTGCGCGCCGCCGCCCGGGAATAAAAAGACCACATCAGGCCGCCTCACTTCCGAATCGAAGGTACGCTCCGGGTCGATCAGACCGGCCGCCGCGTCGCTTGCGTCGCCGCAGACCAGGAAACGCCGGTGCGAGAAATGGGCGCGGCCTACCTGTAAGGTATAGGCGGCGTCGGCGACCGAAACCTCGGGGTGTTCCTGAAAATGATCGGCCAGGTTTTGCGCGGCCCGATCGAGGGCGGTCTCCGTTTTGGCCGAGAGCAGCAACAGGGACAGATCCGGTGGGGGCGCGGTCGGCGGCCGTTGCGGCGGCTCTTCCAAGATGACATGGGCGTTGGTGCCGCCGATGCCGAACGAGCTGACGCCGGCTCGTTTGGGCGCATCGCTTTTCGGCCAGTCCTTGTGACGGGTGTTGACGTAAAAGGGACCGAAGTCGATATCTGGGTTCGGGTCGGAGAAGTGCAGGTTGGGCGGTAGTTCGCCGTGTTTCAGGGCCAGCAGGGTTTTGATGAGCCCGGCCGCGCCGGAGGCCACGTCCAGGTGACCGAAATTGGTTTTGACGGAGCCCAGGGCCAGGCTCTCGGGCGGCAGGTTGCCGAACACGCGGCGCAGGGCGGCCAGTTCGATGGGATCGCCCACGGCGGTGCCGGTGCCGTGAGCTTCCACATACCCCAAGCTCTCGGCTTCCACTCCCGCTCGTTCCAACGCCTCCGAAATCACTTGCGCCTGGCCCTCTACCGACGGAGCGTGGAAGCTGACCTTGCTCGCGCCGTCGTTGTTGACCGCGGAACCGGCGATGACCGCGTGGATGTGGTCGCCGTCTTCCAGGGCGTCTTCCAACGGTTTCAGTACCAGGGCCGCCACGCCGCTACCGAACAAGGTACCGGCCGCTTGGGCGTCGAAGGCGCGGCAGTGACCGTCCGGCGAGGCAATCATGCCTTCGGCCCAGGCATAACCTTGAACCTGGTCCGCGCGCACGGCGGAAGCTCCGGCCAGGGCCATGTCGCAACTGCCCTCGCGCAGCATCTTACAGGCCATGTCCACGGCCGTCAGCGAAGTGGAGCACGCGGTTTGGATGTTGTAACCGGGTCCGCGCAGGTCCAGCTTATAGGCGACGCGGGTGGGCAGGAAATCCTTGTCGTTGGCGGTCATCACCTGGAAATCGTCCAGTTTCATGTTCTCGCGGTTGGGGTAGAGGTGACGGATCAGGTAGGCGTTCAGGCCCGCTCCCGCGAAGACGCCGACGGAGCCCGGATAGCGGCCCGGATCGTAACCCGCGTCCTCCAGTGCCGACCAGGCTTCCTCCAGGAACAGCCGGTGTTGGGGATCCAACAGCCGGGCTTCGTAAGGACTGTAGCCGAAGAAGGCCGCGTCGAAATACTCGGCATCGGACAGTACCGCGCCTGCCTTGACGTAGTTAGGATCGGCCAACTGGCTATCGGGCACGCCGGCGGCGCGCAGTTCTTCGTCGGTGAAGAAGGTAATCGATTCCACCCCGGCCTTCAGGTTTTCCCAGAAGGCGCGGGCATTCGCGGCGCCCGGGAAGCGACAGGACAGGCCGATCACGGCAACGGAGCCGTCGCGTTGTCGCCGTTTGCGCGTGACCGGGGCATCGGCCGCGTGGTCATGTTTCTTGTCCAGATGCAGGGCCAGGGCGCGGACAGTGGGGTGCGCGTACATCTCCACCAGCGAAATGCGGTTGCCGAACTTTTCGGTGATGCGCGCATGGACGCGCACCATGAGCAGCGAATGGCCGCCCAGTTCGAAGAAGTTCTCATCCAGGCCTACCGCGTCCAGGCCCAACGCCTCTCGCCAAACGGCGGCGACATCTTTCTGGATGCGGGTTTTGGGCGCGGCAGCGCTCGCCATTTCGCGGTGTCCGATCGAATCGTCCGACATTCGAGCCAGAGCGGCGCGGTCTACCTTGCCGGCGGTATTCAGCGGCAGGGCGTCCAGATAGGTGAAGTGAGCGGGCACCATGTATTCGGGAAGATGACTGCCGAGGAATTCGCGCAGCTTGCCCGTCAGAGCGCCGTGCGCCTCGGAACCGGCGGTCGACACGACGAAAGCATTCAGCCGGGCGCCGCCGTTTTGGCCGCGCACCATGACCACCGCCTGCGCCACTTCAGGCGACAGGGTCAGCGTATTGGCGATCTCGTCCAGTTCGATGCGGTAGCCGCGTAGCTTGACCTGCTGATCGGCCCGACCCAGGAAATGCAATTGTCCGTCAGGAGTCAGCCGCACCAGGTCGCCGGTGTTGTAGAGTCGTTGACCCGGTTGGGTGGAGAAGGGATCGGGCGTGAAGCGCGATGCGGTCAAGGCCGGTCTGCCCAGGTAACCGCGCGTAACGCCCGCGCCGCCGATGACCAGTTGACCCGCGATACCGCAGGGTTGCGGCCGGTCTTGTCGATCCAGCACATAGGTCGTGGTATTGGCGATCGGTTTGCCGATGGTCACGCCGCTCACATCGACACGGTCGAAGGTAGACCAGATGGTGGTTTCCGTGGGGCCGTACATATTGTAAATGCGGGCGTCGGTCAGGGCGTGCAGACGATGGACCAGGGCGTCAGGCAAGGCCTCGCCGCCCATCAGGATCTTGCGGAAACCGTGCATCGCCTCGCGGCCCTCTTCCGAGGCCAGTAATAGTTGGACGGTAGACGGCGTCCCCTGCAAGTGGGTCGGCTTATGCCGGGCGGTCATGGCAGGGAAGCTGTAATCGGCGGTTTGGGCGTCAAGGCCTGTATTGGCCAGGTCTTTCAGTTTCACCAGTTGATGAAGACCGTCCAACGCCTCCCGGCGGGGGACGCCGAAGTCCACCAGGGCCGAGATTTCGTCCACGTCCGCGCCTTTGATCTTGTCGACCAGTTGCAGGCAGGTTTCAGGGGTGCCGAACAGGGTGCTCGTGCCGTAAAAGCGGTCGAAGGCGTGGTCCAGCAGCATGTCGCTCGTCTTCTCGTCCAGACCGCCGGAAATGTCGATGCCCAAGCCGGAAGCCAGACCGCGCATCAGGCCGAAAGAGCTTTTCAGATAGGCGCGGAAGGGCGCCTCGGCAACGCGGCGGGCGACGTCGGGGTCTTCGGCCAGATAGGTGTGTAACATCAGGGTGACATGACCGCGATCCCGATGTCCCGCCTCGCGCCTTGCCCGGCGGTAGGCTTTGATCTTGGTCGCCAGTTCGGTCAGGTCTTGACCCAATAAGTGTGTCAACAGGTTGGCGCCCATGCGACCGGCATCGCGGAAGGTCTCGATATTGCCGGCGGCGGTCACCCAAACCGGCAGTTCACCCTGAACCGGTCGGGGTCTCAGTTTGACCGAGACGGCTTGCCCCGCACCGCCCTCCATGGTGACCTCTTCGCCGCGCCATAACGAGCGCACGGTTTCGATGCCCTGGATCATGACCTCGTGGCGCTGGGTGTAGTTGCCCGGGTTGAAGACGAAGTCGTCGGCGTGCCAGCCGGAAGCGAAGGCCACACCCACGCGGCCCTTGGACAGGTTGTCCACCAGCGACCATTCCTCCGCGATGCGCACGGGGCTGTGCAGCGGCAGCACCACGCTGCCGGCGCGGATGGAGAGGTTGTCGGTGATGCCGGCCAGCATGGCGCCGGTGACGGAAGGGTTCGGATACAGGCCGCCGAAGGCGTGGAAATGGCGCTCCGGCGTCCAGATCGCCTGGAAGCCGTTGCGGTCGGCAAATCGGGCCCCCTCGGTAAGCAGGCGGTAGGGATCGTCGTCGGTATTGTCGGCGTCGTTGGCGAAGTAAAACAGGCTGAAGGCCACGGAGCGTTGCCCATGTTCCGGACGGGCCGCACTGAAGAAGCCGCCCTCGCGGGTCCGGCCCTGGATGATGGTGGTGAATCCGCGTGTCAGCGTCCAGGCCAACTCCAGCACCGAAATGTCGAAAGTGGCGTTGGTCAAGGCCAGCCAGGTGCCGGGCGCGTCGCCGTCGGGCTCGTCCAGGGCCCGGTCCATGGCGGTGAAGAAGTTGACCGCGTTGCGATGGGTAACCACCACGCCCTTGGGTTTGCCGGTAGAACCCGAGGTATAGATCACGTAGGCCGGATCTTGGGTCTCGGCCTGAACCGGCAACTCTTCCTCGGCAAGGTCATCGGCTTGAATCACGGCGAAGTCTCCCGCCGGGAGTTTGTCGGCGGTATCGGCGCCGACCAGGACCAGGTGCGGCCGGGCGTCCTCGAGAATATGATTCAGACGGGCTTGCGGATAAGACGGGTCCAAGGGCAGCCAGGCGCCGCCCGCTCGGGAGACGGCGGCCATGGCGACGACCAGATCGAGGGAGCGTTCCAGGAAGAGCGCCGCGGTAATACCCGAGCTCACACCGTGTGCGGCCAGGGTGCGTGCAAGACGGCTGACGCGTCGCAACAGTTCGCGGTAGGACAGTTCCCGGTCTTGAAAGACCAGGGCGGTACGTTCGGGCGAACGCTCGGCTTGTTCTGCCAGGAGCCGGGGAATGGTTGCTTGTTCCGGGAAGGGGGTTTGTGTGTCGTTCCAGACGGTCAGCAGGCGGTTCAGGGTTTCCCGGTCCATCATGGGCAGTTGCCCGACGAGTTGTTCAGGGTCGCTTACAATCTCCCTGGCCAGATGAATCAGATGGTCGCACCAACGGGCGACAGTTTCCCGATCGAACAATTCCGTGTTGTACTCGAAAAGACCGCGAATGCATTCACCGTCACGCGCAATAAACAGCGTTAGGTCCAATTGGGCCACGGCGCGTTCTACCGCGTGCGAGCGCACGGTCATGTCGTTCATCACCATTTCAACGCCGGGTTGACCCAGGGCGACGGCGCCGGCGGGTCCCTTGTCGGGAACCTGGACGAACATCACCTGGAATAAGGGCGAGCGGCTGGGGTCGTGTTCCGGGTGCAGGCGCTCCACCAGTCTTTGGAAGGGGTATCTTGCGTGGGCCAGTGCCTTGCGCAATTGGCGACTGCCGGTTCGGGCGAACTCGTGAAAACCGGGATTGCCGCCGAGATCGGCGCGCAACACCATGGGATTGACGAAATAACCGACCAATCGATTGAACTCGCGGCGGTTCCTGCCCAGTACCGGGGCGCCCAGAACGATGTTGTCCAAGCCGGTGATACGGTGAAGGAAGACGCGAAACAGGGAAAGCAACAAGGCAAAAGGAGTGATGCCCCAATGCGCGGCCAGGGCGTCCAAACCCTCGGAGCCGGCGGCGTCTATGGCGAAAGCGTACGTGGAGCCGTCGGGTGTCAATACGGCCGGCCTGGGTCGGTCGGTGGGAAGGTTCAGCGCGGCGGGCGCGCCCTTCAATTGGTCACACCACCAGTTCGCATCACGCTCGGCCTTGGACGAGGCCAGGTATTCCATTTGGGCCGACACGTGGGCGGCGTAATCCGCCCGGTGAGGCTCCAGGTCTTCACCGCGGTAACGTTGCCATAATTCTTCCCAGAGCACGTGCAGTGAGCGGTAATCACAAGCCAGGTGATGGGCGGCGATCAGGAGTACGAAATTCGCGGGCCCCCGCTGAACCAGGCGGGCGCGGCAGTTGATGCCCTCCTCAACCTTGAAGGGGCGTTCCGCCTCGCGGGTCAGATAGGTCTTCAGCCGTTCATCGCTCCAAGCTGAGCCGTCCACTGAATGAAATGCATCCCGCCCGCCGGGACCGGCCTGTTGCCGAACCTGTTCTCCCTCCTCGAAGAACCGGAAGCGCAGAGCGGGATGACGGTCCACCAGATAGGCAAATGCCTCGGCTACCCGGCCGGTATCCAGACCGGCGTGAATCTCGGCGGCAAAAGCCAGGATATAGGTGGAGGCGTTGGGGTGGAGGCGGTGGAGAAACCACAACGCCCTCTGGTTGGGCGTTAATGGAAAGGCCTCTCCAGTATCGACGAAGGGGTCGACGCCGCGGGTGATAACGGACATAACAACATACTCCTGGGCGCAATAACTAAACGCCGTACCGACGCACGTTCCTGCTCAAACGTCGGCGGCGCGGGCATATGTAAAAAGGGGGAGAGAGGTAGTGACAAGGTTATGGAGGGGCGACCATCCTCCGTCTTCCTAAGGCATGAGATAGACTCCTTGAAAGGTAGAAAGCGGCAATTCTAACGAATCAAGTCATGGAATGTAACATTAACCGGGTCACAACATCTCCGCCCTGGCGGGCGGCAGCCTCGCGGGAAGATCCCAATTGAGGTTCTATCTATAGGTTAACGGTTGAGACAGAAAATGGTTTTCCGCCGATTGCGTAAAAACGAAGAAAACGCAATCCCGACAAGTAGCGTGAAGATACAACCCCAAGCCCGGTCGGGTCAAGGAGCATATCGACAGAAGTGACATTCCCCATGTAACGATTCAGGGGTTATCAGGTTCGCGCCGGGGGTTCCGAATCGTTACAAGAGTAGCGTGAAAAAGCCCGGACACGGAACGGTCCAAACAGGGACTCGTCAAAGTCGGTCGCCATTTTCTCTCGGGAAGACATGATCAGCCGGTATCCGATACTCAATTGTTCCCGGGAACAACCGAGATTCATGTTTTAGAAACTTTTTTGTTACCAGGAATAACAAAGTATTTTGGCAACTTCTCAATAAGCTCGGGCAGGGTAATGGAAAAGTGCCGGATATTGAACCACCAGGCGGCCGGGGCGACAGCAAATTTTCCGCCGGTTTTTGAAGGGCGGCCCGGGCATCGGGTACTTTGCGAGAGAATTTTGATAGGCGGCCGGGGCGACAGCAAATTTTCCGCCGGTTTTTGAAGGGCGGCCCGGACACCGGGTACTTCGCGAGAGAATTTTGATAGGCGGCCGGGGC
>JASJCB010000115.1 GCA_030066195.1 Acidobacteriota bacterium | reverse complement strand
ATTGAAGGTGGGTTTGAAGGGGGCGACCGGCTGTCATCCCGTCAACGGAACCGTCTTTTTCGGCTCCATCGGTCCGATTCCCGGGTATGATGTTGTGTTTTTTCAAGCAACAATCTACATGCCCGGGAATGGCGCCGGGTTCGGCTTTTCGCGGGGTTGTCCTCCCGGGAAGGAAACCCTGTCCCAGGGGAGAACTACCGGGTGGATTAGGGCAATCGTCCATATTCAAGTTAGAATAGGATGAGGGCGCCGTCAGACCATGCCCCCTGCACAACTTCCCACACCGAGGCCTTTGACCATGCTGCTTGTATTCCTTTCGCTTCTGCTTGCCCAAAAAGCCGACGACCCCATCTGGTATGAATTGGTGCAAAGCCGGACTACCCGCACCGACAGTGCGCTTGTCCGGGCTTTCAGCGGCGATGTCGACCAGTTTTCCGACACCGCGCTCAAACAGTTCATCTTATCGCTTGGACAAAACGGGAACCCCGAACAGGCGTCGCGTTTACTCGTGTTCATGAGGGACAGCAAAACCCAGGCAGACGCCATCCTGGCCTATGGTGAAATCGACGGCGCTCCGCTCGCCCCGCTTTTGGCCGCGAAGGACGACGTGCGCTCTCAGAACAGCCGTTATTTTGTTCAAGCCCTGGCCAAATTGGCCGGTTCCGACGATGCGGCGCGCTTGACCACCGCCTGGCAGGATTTCAGCCGCAACATGAAAAACGAGGCGTTGTTCTACTTTTGGCGGCACAAGACTCCCGCCTTGACCCGCGCCGTCCTGGAACGCCTGGATCGCAATACCGGCAGCAATACCGACGGTTATGTCTACTATCTATACCGCGCGCAAATAGAGGTTGAACCCAAGCTCCTGGCCAAGATTCTGGAGGGCTATCGGTCCAACGCCCAAACACTGATCTATGCCTTGCGCATCAAGGGCGCCGAGCCGTCAGACCAGGTCACCACCCTTTTGGGGGCCTATACCAATAACAGCGACTGGCGCGTTCGCGTCAATGCGCTCAACGCACTGAACGCCGCCGATAAGGAAAGCGCCCTGGAGCGCGCCGAGCGCCTGCTGGACGATCCCAATCCCAATGTCCAAAAAACAGCGGTGAATGTGCTGGTTCGCATGCGCTCGGCCGAGGCCGACCGGTTGGTGCTGAAAGAGGGAAAGAAAATGTCGCCCGGTCTACGCGCGGCCGTTATGCGAGCGGCTGACAAGGATCAGGCCCGGAAGTTCTTCCCCCTGGTTGCCGATTGGTCCGGGGCCTCGGATTCCTGGCGAGCCATGCGCTACCTGACCTTTCAAGGCTACAGCGGCGATCCCTCGGCGAAAGACGCTCTCCTGGAACTGGCCCGCAAGGGTTATTCGGTGCAAGCGGTTCTGGCCATGGCTACTTTGAACGACCAGGGCGCCTTGGATCGGAAATTAGCCGAGGAGGCCCTGAACAGCGGGGATGTCTTCAAGATGTCGGCGGCCCTGGGCACCCTCAGAGACAACAAGGATCGAAGCACCTGGCCGATTTCTTTCGAGGCGTTACAGGCCCTGGCCGCCAAGACCTACCGCGAGCCCGATTTCCATCAAGCCTATGTTCGCAACCTGGCCACGATGGTAGACCAAGGCGTCTACGCGGGCGAACTGGCCAGGCTGCGGCAACACCCGGATTACCTGGTGCGGCTTACCGCGCTCGGCGCCACGCCCGATGTAACGCCGGAGATGCGTAAGGCGGTGCTTGGCATAGGTCGGCAAAGTGAAATGCCCCCGGCCGTCACCGCCGTAGCCGCTCAAATGATGAGCGGGAACCTCTCCCGCGACTGGATTCTACACACCAGCAAGGGCAAGATCACGGTTGAACTGGCCTCGGTCGATGCGCCGATTACCTGCGCCAATATCGTCTACCTGAGCGGTAGGGGTTATTTCCAAAACTTACCGCTGCACCGCGTGGTGCCCAACTTCGTGGTACAGGCCGGCGACTCTCGCGGCGACGGCGCGGGCGGGCCCGGCTATTCCATACCGTGCGAGATCAATCGCCTGCCGTTCGAGCAAGCCTCCGTGGGCATGGCCCTCTCCGGTAAGGACACCGGTGGCAGCCAGTTCTTCATCTGTCACAGCGACCAGCCTCATCTGGACGGCGGTTACACGGTCTTCGGCAAGGTCACGCGCGGTATGCGGGTGGTGGACAAGCTGGAAGAGGGCGATGTGATTCTGAAAACCGAGATCAAGTGAACCCTTACCGTTTGCTGAAGACGGCCTTCAGGCCTCGGGGCATCATGACCCCGAAGTAATATCCCTGTTTGTAGGCGCCGGTTATCTTCACGTCCAGTTTGGACCAGAAGGCGGCCAGGGATGCTTTCATGGTCAGCATGGCGAAGAAACGGCCCATGCACATGCGTTCGCCGCGACCGAAGGGGAAGAACCAGCCGCTGCCGATGGGATTGGTTTCCATGGTGTCGCCGTCCCAACGTTGCGGCCGATAGCTCAGTCCGTCCGCCCAATATCCGCCGTCCCGCTGCAACCGCCAATTACTGATGAAGATCGTAGTATTGGACGGGACCATGCGGTCGCCCAGCTTCACCTCGCAGCCCCTGACCGAGTTCCGGCCGTAGAAGGGAACCGGCGCCAGCAGACGCAGGGATTCCCACAAGGCCCGGTCCAGTTCGTCGCAGGACGTCAGGGCCTCATTGGTCAGGGGTTCCTTCATCATGGGGTCGAGCTGTTCCCGGACCTTCTTCAGGGCCGTGTCGTCCTGAGAGAGCAGGTAGAGGTTGGTCACCATGGCGCTTGCTGCCGAAAAGGCGCCGCCGAAGTAGATATTACCCATGGCCAGGGCCAGTTGTTTGCCGGTCAAAGGCGTGCCTTGCCGAAGAGTGACCTGGACCAGATCGGTCGCTTTTGGGTCCGGATTGACGCGGGCCTCGTCCACCAGTTCCTGGAAAAAACCCTGCCAACGGGCTCGGGACAGGTAAAAGAAAGGATTCAACGGCGGCGGCAGTCGGGGCAGCGAGGTCTTGATGCGCAGGGAGCCGCTGTTTGCCATGCGTATGAAATCGCGGTAACGACCCCTGGGCAGTTCCCGGCCGAAGACCGCCATGGAGAAGATGTCGAAGGTCAGTTTCTGAAAAGTTTTCATCAGGTCGACCTGACCCGCTTGCGCCAAAGCTTCCGCGCGCTCGGCGGCGTATTCGGCGATCACCGGCGCCCGCGAGGCCAACCAATCGGGGAACCAGTCGGCGCTGAAGGGGTCGTGCTCGCGAGCTTGCCGCCAGGGCTTTCCGTTCAGGACGAATGGGTTGTTTTTAGTGACCACGGGCATCAGGGCGCTGACCGGGACCTGTTTATAGAAATCGCGAGGCCGTTCCACCAAGACCTCGCCGATCAATTCCGCGTCGTTCAACACCAGCACCGGCATGAAGGGTCCGAACCAGATGACGGTGAGGCCGCCGAATTCTTCTCCGTAGGCCGCGCAGATCTCCCAGGGTTGTTTGCCCTCGATCATCATATCCCAAAGGAAGCCGCCCAGATTGCCCAGCGGGAAGGCGGGTTTTGGACCGGGAATGCCCTCGAACGCTTTCATGCGTTTACCCGAGATCAGGGAAAATAAGCTCATAAGTCGGAAACTCCCTCAAGCGGTTTCATAGATGAAACGGCCCAGTTGTTCTCGCAGGCGTTCGGTGAGACCGCCCAGTTTTCCGGTAGAGTCGGCGATGCCGCGAATTTCGCCCGCCGATTCCTCGGTGACCTCGCGTACATTGTGGATGCGTTCCAGGAAGAGCCGGCTTTGTTCCGATTGGCGCTCGCAAGCCTCGGCGATTTGTTCCACCAGTCCGATCAGGTCCTCGGAACTGGTGACGATTTCCTGAAGCGCCTGACCCGCTCGACCCGCCAGTTCTTTGCCCTCGGTTACCCGACTCAGCCCCTCCTGCATGCCGGAGATCACGTTTTGGATCTCGTCCTGAACCGTCTCGATGACCTCGGAAATTTGTTTGGTGGCCTGGGATGTCTGACCGGCCAGGGCCTTGACCTCGGTAGCGATGATATTGAAACCTCGGCCCGCGTCGCCCGCGCTTGCCGCCTCGATGGTGGCGTTGAGCGCCAGCAGGTTGGTTTTACCGGCGATGTCCTGGATGACGCCGACGATATCGCCGATTTCCTTGGAAGACGAAGCCAGGTTGGAGATGGAACGCGCCGAGTTGTTGACCACCTCGGCGATCTCCTCGATTTTGGTGACCGTGTTCTGGACAACTTTACCGCCCTCGCGGGCCACCTCGCCGTTTTGTCGGGCGGCTTGCGACGAATGGGCGGCGCTCTCGGCGTTGCCGGAGATGGAGGTCACCATTTCGCTGACCGCGTGGGAGATCTCGGCCACGGAATTCGTCTGGCGTTCGGTACCGCTGGAAAGCGTGCCCGCGGCGGTCGCAATCTGTTCGGAGGAGTTCACGGTCACATTCACCGCATCGGCGACCTCGGCGATCGTGGTGCGCACCCGCGAAACGGCCTGGTTGAAGCCCTCGCACAGGCGGCCGATTTCGTCTTCTTTTTCGATGGTCAGGCTGGTGGTCAGGTTGCCCTCGGCCAGGGCGCGCATCTCCAAGAGGATACGCTCCACGTTCTCGGCCAGGTAACGTGTTTGGCACTCGGCGGTCTCCGAGGCCTCTTCTGCCTTTTGCAACGCATTTTTGGCTTCCAACATAGCCTGGCGGTTGATGTGGTCGAAGACGAAGGTAACGACCGCGTAATAAAGCACGCAACCCATGAAGTGGAGGAAGTCCAGCAGGCCCACCCAAAAGGTATCGGCGGGATCGGTCGAGGTCAGGTTGGGAAACACCACGCCCAACTGACCGGCGATATAGGTGGAAATGAAGAAGACCATACTGATGCCGAACCACATGCGGCCCGGTCCGGAACCCAGGATAAGCGTGGCGAACAGGGTGGGCACCGCGGCCCAGGGCGTGGCCGAATAACTCGCCCCACCGTTGGAGAGGGTAATGGCCACCATCATCAGCGTGAAGCTGCCTGCCGCCCAGTGAACGCACGTCTCCAAGGCGGCTGTTCTTTTCAGATAGAAGAGCAGGGCGATCAAGACGAAGATTTCGGCAACGATGGCCGAGCCGCCGACCCAACTACCGACCCGAAAATAAAAGCCGTTGTACAGGGCGCCGACCACGGCCAGCAAAGACATGAAAATAGCCAGAAGCCGGCCGCGCAAGAGGCGGTCTCCCTCAAGGGAATCGGGGACGAAGGATAAGATCAGGTTTTTAATAAATACCACGGAAGAACCTCTAAAACCAGGGCGATTCCCGGCTTGATATTGACCATACTAAATATTGATGCTTTGCGGGATACAGGGTGGATGTAGTGTTTGGTATGGGATGGGAGCCGTGCGGTTACGGCGTATCATATTTTTCTCGGCCTCCAGCAAAGCTTGCTTGAATGTAGCCAGGGGCGCTGCTACGCGGGGATCTTGAAAGTAGTCGTCGCCGTACTCGCCCAGTTGGGTGTGGTGGACGGTGCCCAGCAGGTAGCCCAGGGTCATTTGTAACTCGGCGGAGGTAAGCGGCGGCAACATCTTCAGCCAGTCCTGCTCGTCGTAACCCTCGGTGCGAGTGGGCGCGATACTGTAAAGCGCAAGCGGCATGACGGGGTTGAATCCCATGACATCCCATTGGGGGAAATTGACCGCGGTGTGCTGGACGGAGGCGGTGAAGATGACGGTAGTGACCAGGGCTGCCAGTTCTTTGCGGGTGCGTACGCGGTGATCAGTGCCCAGTTCGCGCAGGCGGCCGCCGTCGCGGGCCGCAAGATCGTCTACCCAGGCTTGCAGTTCCGTGTCCTCGGTGATGATCCGGTCGTTCGGGTAGTACAAGGTCAGGTAATCGTCGACCCAGCCTTTGATTGCATCCCATAGCACCAGGCTGTCGTCGCGGTAGGGGTAGATGAGGTCGGGATTGTCGACGCCGCGTTGGGCTATTTGCACCGGTTGGGCCAGGTGGTTGAAGCGAATGTTCTTGACATGGGAAACAACCAGGCGATGGTCTTCCTCGATAGTGGCCGCCAGCAGTTCGTCCACCCCGGCCTTGGGCGGAATCAGGTCCTTGTGCGCAAGGCAGTTGATGTACAGGGTGCCCTCGAAATGGGGCCGTAGGAGCAGGCTGAGCGGGTGATTGGCGGCCAGGTTGCGGTAGGTAGCGATGACGAAGGGCTCGACCACCAGGTGGGTGCGGCCCAGGTGGGCGATCAGTTCGTGATAATTGCCCGCGGCCATGTTGACCACGGTTTTGGCCATTTGCCAGGCCCAGCCGTGGAGCGGAGTGATAACGGGCGTGTGCGGACCGGGGGTTTGCTCGCATTGGACGGCAATGGGTTTCATGCGGCGCGGGCCTTTGCCGGGTGGGAGGGCAAACAAGGCCATGGGCGCATAGGCGTATTTTTGTCCGAAGGGAAAGGCGCCGTCTTTGATGCCGTGAAAGATCTTGAAGTCAACCATGTACAACCGGCCCTCGGCGCCGGCGGCTGTCAGCGAATCGTGTTGAAAGCCGGGCAGGGCGCGCAGGTGTCGGTCGCTGACGGGAAAGTGATCGGGCAGGATCGCGACGCGTTCCAGTAGGATGGGCGTGGGTCCGGCAACGCGCAGCCAGGTGAACAGGTCATCGTCCATAAAATTATTGGCGACGGGTGGAATCTCGATGGTCTGGAAGAGGTCTCGATACTCTTGTAAGGAATTGCCGGGCGGCGAATCACCGGGCTTGCGGTTTAAAAGGTCCATGACATGGTCGACCATTCCCATGATGTCCTTGAGAAAACCCAGGCCCAGACCCTTTTCCAAACTGTTGGCGGCCTCGACTTTGACCTTGGTGTCGTCTTCCAGGTCGTTGATCAGGTTGTTTCTGAGCAGGGCGGCCAGCTTGGGAACCAGTTTCTTCCACCAGTCAAATGAGGGCTTTTGCTCCCCGGGCACCTTTTCAGCCATGGCCAGTCCGGGAATCAGATCGTAATTGTAGCGGTAGTCTTTACGCGCCTCGGCAAGCTCTGCCCGGCGGCGCCGCATATCATCGTCTTGTGGAAGCCTGGGGTTAATGGGCATACGGTAGATCCTTCGGCAAGATGTAGGGTCCTTATGAACATCGGGAATCTACAGTATTTCTAAAGTATTGACGGGCGGCTAAAACAAGGTAGACGACTTCTGCAAACCAACCTGTTCCGGAAGATCGGCCTTCATGCTTTTTTTGGACAAACCTTTGTTAAATCGTAATCAATGATAGAAAACGCTTTAAGGCTAAATGGCGTTGAAGTCAGGGAGGAAACGGTTTCTGCCGTCAGGGGGAAAGCGTTTACTCTTTTTGCCCAGTTTGTTCAGCAAGAAGTCCAGGCTGGTGAACAGGCAGCCGAAGCCGTATTCACAGCTGCGCTTGAAGTTGATCGATGAAGCCTCGGCAAAGTATTTGGTGGGACAGCTTACCTCCGCAATCTGGAAGCCGTACCAGAGGACCTGCGCCAGCATCTGGTTGTCGAACACGAAATCATCCGAGTTTTCATCCAAGGGCAGCGCGGTGAGTAATTCCCGAGAAAAAGCGCGATAGCCCGTGTGATATTCGGAAAGCTTGGCGCCCAGCATCACGTTTTCCGCGAAGGTCAGACCGCGGTTGGCGATGTATTTCCAGAGGGGCATACCGCCGGCCAGGGCGTGACCGCCCAGAATACGGGAACCCAAAACGCAGTGATAGAGACCGTTGCCGATCATGGCTACCATGGTAGGAATGAGCTTGGGCGTGTATTGGTAGTCCGGGTGGACCATCACCACGATGTCGGCGCCCATTTTCAGGGCAGTGGCGTAACAGGTTTTCTGGTTGCCGCCGTACCCGCGGTTTTTCTGGTGTCGAATGACTTCGATATCGCCCAGCGAGTGCGCCACTTCGACCGTATTGTCCTGGCTGCAATCATCGACCAGGATCACGTCGTCCACATAATCCTGCTCGACGACCTCCGCGTAGGTTTTCCGTAAGGTTTTTTCGGCATTGTACGCCGGCATAATGACACAGACTTTTTTATCTCTGTACAAGGTCAGCCGTCCTTTTCCAACTTTTGAAAGATCAATTCCATGGTGCCGCCCCTACCGGCCGCGGCTTCGCAAAGCGAGAGCGCGGCGAATAGGGGAAAGGTTCCCATGTAAAACAACTTTTGCAAGGTGATATTCAAGGAGCTGTAGCCGCGTCCGCCGCCCGGTCGGCCCTTCAGCGCTTCGAAGAGTACGTCGCGATGCGCCGATCGCCTGTTCAACAGGCTTTGCTGCATGCCGAAGGGGTTTTGCTCCAGCGAGAAGAAGTTCTTCGCGACCAATCGGAAACCCCGGTCGGTGACCTGCTGAATCAAGGGTTCGGGGCCCAAAAAAAAGAGGTGTCGCGGCGGGTCCAAATGGAACCAGTCCGCTTTCCAGCGTTCCGCCTGCCAGCTGTCGATGTTGGGCAGGGAAAGAGCCAGGTAGCCGCCGGGTTTGGTAATGCCGGAGATGATATCCAGGGTTTGCCGGGGCTTGTCCAGATGTTCGAAGACATGCCACAAGGTGACCATGTCGAAGCTGTCCGGCTCGAAATCGTCAGGTTCCAGTTTACCCTCTTTCAGGGTTAGCGAGGGAATGCGCCTGGCGCGCTCCAGCGATTTCCCGGGCAGCTCGATGCCGTAACCCCGGCGACCCTCCTCGGCGACATATTTAAGGAACATGCCGTTGCCGCAGCCGATATCCAAAACCTTCGCCTCCGCGGGCGTACGTTTGAGCACGGTTCGCGCCCGACGCCTGCGAAAGGCGTTGAGCACGGTTTCGATCCAGCCGGAAAACTTTTCCTCGCCCTCGCCGTAGTAGTCATCGGCGTAGGCTTCGGCCAGCTCTTCGTCGGAAGGTTGGGGGAACAGGTAGGCCGCGCGGCAAGCAGAGCAACGATAGAGATGGAATTCCTTCCCGTGGAGTGAGCGGGCGCTATACATATAAGTACCGCTTGGCTCGCCGCAGAAATGACAAACAGCCGCGGATTCAGTTTTGATATCCTGGGTCATTGAAACACCGCCACGTTCATTATACCCTCCGCGTGTTCTGCCACAAGCAAACCATCGACCGGGTAAGGTGTTATGCAAGGCTGTTACCATAATAGGGACAGGAAGAGACGGCCTGATCGTTCGCCCGGCGGGAAGAAATTGCCTCTATTGCGGGCGTGGTTGACAAAAAGTGTCGCTTTAGCACTTTTTTTTGCCAATAAATGTCCGCACATTCTATAATGAGAAAGCTAAGCCTTTTGATTGCAGGCGCCTTTTCTGAGGTGGCACCTTGGCACGGCACGTGCTTAAGGGAAAGGTGGCAAGCGTGTGATGGTACGGTTTAGTGCTTAACACCATAGCGGCAAGCAATTTTCAAAGAAAAGCAAGGAGACCCCGGATATGAATAAGAAAGGTTTCACTCTGGTAGAACTGATGGTAGTTATCGCAATCGTTGCTATCCTGGCAGCTGTTGCACTTCCCATGTATTCCACTTTCAAGCAGAAGTCCAAAGTCGGCGCTGCTCTCCAGTCCCTCCAGGGTGCTAAGTCTGCTCTGCAGACCTGGTTCGACGACAACAACACGTTCTCTTCTATCGACACCATCCCCGGCGGCGGCGGTGCTATCCGTGCCGGTTCCGTTCGTGTCGGCGCCGGTCTGGCAGTTGTTCCCGGCGTAACTTGGAGCTTGGGCGCTAATACCGGTTCCACTTTGACCATCAACTTCGTCTGGGGCGCGGGTTCCGGTTGCCCCAACTCCGCTTGTGACGGTACTTGGACCCTGACTTGTAACGCTACCAACGATATTTGCGGTGTCACCGCTACCATCGGCGACGGCTCTTTGGGTCTGAACCTCTAAGAAGAGATCAGTTATAGTTTGATCAAGGCAGAGCCCCAGTTTGGGGCTCTGCTTTTTTACGTTGCAGGGACCGGAAACCCTATTTCCAGTCTCTGTTTTGCTTTAGGCGGAGTTTCATGACGACCATTCTTTTTCTCTTGTTGACGGCACAGCAGACCACGACCACCACTTTTATACCCATTACGCCCGGCAACACCGTTCCTATCGACAGTTTCCAGTTAATCGTTCCCGACGGCGTGAAGATGGCCGATGAGGACAATGTCACAACTCTTTATCCTTTGATCGGCGTTAGTGCGATTCCCAATTGCGCGGGAATTATTTTCGACGGCGACAACGACTGGGACTATCAGATCATCATCCAGCACTTTCCCTTTCAACGTTTTCAACTCGATGAAGAGTTGGACGAAGAAATCCTGACGACACTCTACTCGCAAAACCACTTCCTGACCAAAGAACCCTATGTCGGGGATTATGAATTCTTTATGCCGCCGTTCCTCAACCGAAACGAGCGTTCGTTCTCGGTTGGTGTCCAATATTTCAACACCGAAAACAAAGCCGGTTTTTTTGCCAAGAAAATCTACATCAGCGATCAGGGCGGCCTGGTGCTCAGCTTGAACGCCAAAGAAGACGCTTACTACCGTAACGAGGAAAAGATCCAATCCGTATTTCAATCAGTTTCTTTGAACCCCAATGCGGAAAAGATTGCATTGGAAATGGAGCCGCTGAGTTACTTGGAACTTCTGGGCGTCAGCAAGCAAGTCAATCCGCAAACCATGGTCGCCGGCAGTGAATCTTCAGGGGGAGGTCTGCCTGCCTCGGTTATCATGACCAGTATCATTCTGGCGGGTGTCGCCGGATTCCTGCTCTTCTTCGCCGTCAGGTTACAGAAGAAAAGCGCCTGAGGGCTTGGACAGACCTTAAGGTTCGTTGAATTTACGCAGGATGAAGTCGAGCCAGTCCTCGGCCAGGGCCGCGCTGTCCAAGGCTTTCTGGTCGTGTAAATTGACACCCTTCAATGAGTCGGGGTGCGGGAAACCCAGGTGGCTGACCGTCTTTCGCAGGCGGTTGGCCAGCAGGACCCCCAGGGCGCGGTAGAAACGCGAGGCAAAATGCGGGTCTTCTTCCAGCTTGGCTTCCAATTTCCAACGGGGAATCGCCAGGACCGTGGTATCCAGGGCCGCGGTGACCGTGGCGTTGGGCGGACGGGAATCCAGGAAGGAAAGTTCACCCACCAATTCGCCTTCTTTGAGGATGGCAATTTCCGTATCGTGTTGGGAGGGGACGCTCACGATCAGGGCGCCTTTAGTCACCAGGTAAAGCGCGGAAACATATTGATTCTCGTTGATCAGGATCATCCCCTTGGGCAGCGTATTTTTGACACCGTTGGCAATGAACCAGTCAACGTCCCTTGCCTCCAGTTCTTTTAGAAAATACAAGACACGACGCATGCAAACCTCGGTGCTCAGCTTGCCCGTTGGGGTGGTGGGAGAATTTCATCGGCACTCAGACCGGTTGTACGTTTTAGAGATTCGATCACGGATGGAATGTCACCCATGGCTTCGTCCAAGTCCAGTTTTTGGACCCGGCGCATGGGCCAGAAAGTAGTTTGCGGGTAAACCTCGGGCTCCTCTTTTTGGAACTGGTAGCGATAGGATTCGATCAGTTTGACATCGAAGCCGCGGACCACGATGCCCGCATCGGAAATGCGGACCAATCGACCCCATATCTTCTCTATCGGATCGATGACGTAAAGATTGACAAAATCGCCGGGTTCCATGGGCATGCCTCAGTCTGGTGACCTTTTCAGGCAGGTTATGACCCTAGAATAAGGGTTCAGGTTAATTATGCAAGGGTTATTCCATGATCGGACCCGTCGATAACCAGATCGGCGACCATTTTTCCTATGGCGAGTGCCGCCGTAAGGCCCGGCGATTCGATGCCCAGGCAATGAATCAGCCGGCCGGTTCGCTCAATCAGGAAGTCCGACCAATGGGTGGGTGACAGCTTGGGACGAACACCGGCGTAACCGGGGCTCAGGTGTTCTTCCTTCAACCAGGGCAGGTAGCGCCGCGCTGCATTGAAGAATTCGGAAGCGCGTTTTTCGTCGACCGCGTAACTGAGTTCATCGATCCATTCCAGGTCCGGTCCGAGGTAGGCCTCCCCTGCCATATTACGTGTCAGGTGAATACCGAGCGCGGGACTGTGCTTGGGCACGGCCGGGTAGACCAGATGCGGCAATTCAAGCCCTTGTGGACATTTCAGACGGAAGTAGGCGCCTCGCGCCAGGTAGTGCCGTTCCTTCCCGTGGAAATCGGTCGCGTTCAAACCGGCACAATTGATCACCCATTCCGCATCGACGGTCTCACCCGCGACTTCCAGCCGAGCGTCTTTCTGTCCTGTCTCCATGTACGTGACCTTTTGTTGGTACAGGACATCGGCCCCGGATTGGTTCAGCAGAGTCTCGATCAAGGGGTGGATATCCACGATTCCCGTTTGCGGAGAAAACACGGCCCTGCGAGCTTCGATACCCGCGGGGATTTCGTCCACCCAATGAAGCGGGACCCGGCCTTTGTTCTTTTCGGTCAGCCAGTTCAGGTGATCGCATTCCTCGTCGGAGTTGGCTACGATGTATTTGCCTGTTTTGAGGAAGGGCACACCGTTTTTGTGGGCGAAATCATAGAGCATGGCGGCGCCCTCTCGGCACAATCGTTCCTTCAGGCTGCTCTCGGGATAGTAGATACCGGCGTGAATCACCCCGGAATTACGGCTGCTGATGCCGGTACCCGGTTGCGCTTCCGCTTCCAGCACATAAACGGGCAGATCGACCGTACGGAGGCTCCAAGCCACCGCGGCGCCGATGACGCCGGCTCCTACAACGACGATTCCAAGCGACTCTGCCACGTTCGGTTGCTCCTCATCATGGTCTAAATGCATCCTAACAAAAACAAAAGGCATCGGGAAGACCCGACGCCTTTTTGATTTTTGGAGCGGACGAACACGGTTACTTGATGGTGATACTGCGTTCTTTAGACAAAACACCGAGTGCGATATAGTAAGTGATCACCGATTTCCGGAAAGCAACCTTGGATGAGATCAAGCTGGTTTCCGCGTCGGAAAGGTTCCTCTGGGCCTGCGAAACTTCGTAGTTGGTCGAGAGACCGTTTTGGAACTTCTGCTCTTCGGCGCGCAGGTTCTCCCGCTGGAAACGTACGGAATTCTCAGCAGCTTTGATCGAAAGGGCATTGGCTTCCAGATCCCGGATGGCGTTGCGCACGTCCTGCATGATTAGGATACGGTTTTGTTCCGCGCTGATTTCGGTTTGGCGCAAGGAAACTTGGGATCTTGCCCGGTTCACTCGACCTTGCTTGTTGAAGGGTCGCCAGGTGGTGCTGAGTTGAACGCCCCACTGCGGAAAGGCCGCCTTCAGGATTTTGTCCCAAACCTCGTTGTTCGAGGGATCGACTCTTACTGGAACGGGATCATCATCCGGGTCTATAATGATGAGGCCGTTTTGAGGTAACGCGGAACCCGCCAGAGTGTAGCTACCGCTCAGGGAGAGTTCGGGCAGCAGGTTATTCTTCTGAACTTTCAGGTCCAAATTAGCCTGGCGCAACGATTCCATGTCCTTTTTGACTTCCGGTCGGTTCTTGAGAGCGATTTGGAAATCCATTTCAAAGTTGGTTTTAACGTCTCCAATGCTCAAATCATCCGTGGGGGTAATGGTCTTGCTCCATTCTTTGAAGGGCAGGTTCAAAACGCTTTTGAGGCGATCCTCGGCTGATCGGACGCTTTGACGGCTGCGAATGATCGCCAGTTCGCGATCGGCGATTTGAGCTTCCGCGTTTACCAGCTCGATAGGAGCAAGGGTGCCCACGTCGATTTTGATTTTGTTCTGGTCATAAAGCTGTTTGGCCAGGTCAAGGCTTTCCTGGTCCACCTTCAACTGATCTATGGCCGAAACCAGATCCCAATAGGCCTCTTCTACCTGCTGAAGCACCGAGTTGATTCTGATTTCCAGATCGTGTTTGGCAATAGCCAGATTACTTTCGGCAACGTACTCGCTGTTTCTCATAACGTCGCGTTCGAGTGAGAAGCCCTTAAGCAACTGCTGACTGAAACTAAAGGTAAGGCTGCCGCCGAAGCTTTTGCCGAAAGAGTCATCGGCATCGTCTTCACGGCTGTTGTTGGCAAACGATAAACCCCAGTTAAAGCCGAACCATTCGCTTTTGTTGAGGTTGGCGCTCAGCTGGTTAGTGTTGGTGGTAATTGTACTGCCGGCCGCACCCTGGGTGGTGGTTGCGGGCTCGCTTGTTGAGTTGTTGGCGCCCGTTGTCACCTGGACCACGGGTTCGTATGCGACCAGGGCGTTGTCAATGTTCAGTGCCTGGTTGTTGACCGTGATTCGCTGTAATTGGATATCGAGATTTCTCTCAATCGCAATTTTTATGGCCTCTTCCAAGCTCAGTGCGCGTTCTTCCTGGCAGAGCGCGACAGCTGGAATGAGGATGAGTGTCCACACGAGACACATTCTTCTAATCATCAATTCCTCCAATCAGCAACAGAATCACTCGACGCTTATCCAAAACACCTTGGTAAATACGTTTTACTATGTCCAAGAGTTTATTCGCAGAGCGGAAAGAAAGCAAATGGGAATCCTTGCGAGGATCCCCGGGCGAGATCAATCATCTTTGTCGGAAGGGTCCGCGGACCGCGGGGCCTCGTTTTCAGCGGATGCGGCCTTTTCGCTTTCCGCCGACTCCGTCTTGGTCTTCCGGGTTCTACGGCGGGTCGGTTTGGCCTCCGCATCGCCGTCTTTGTCTTTAGCTCTCGTCGTCCGGGTTGATGTTTTCCGAGTACGGCGGACCTTGGGTTTGGTTTCGCCGTCCTGTTCCGTCTTATCTTCCGGGTTGCCGGTTTCAGCGCTTTCCTCCGCGGTCTTCCGTGTGGTCTTGCGAGTTCGGCGCGTGCGGGTTGCTTTCGGTTTTTCGGGGGCCTCTTCCGCTTTTGCGTCTTCGGCTTCAACGGAAGCAGTTTTGGGAACCTTACGCAATCGTCCGCCCAAACGCTTGGGTTTGGCAGCCGGTTGAATATTATCGTCCAGGTCGGGCATGACTGCAGGATTGGCAGTGTCGGTAGGAGGTTCGGGGAACGTGTCGGACTCCGCTTCGGGCTCGCCGGTTTCCTCTTCGGACTCTCCTCGTTCCTCGTTTTCCAGGTCTCTCGAGTCTACCTCGTCTTCATCGTCGTCCTCATCGGAAACCAGGTCGTCGCCGTCTTCCTCACCGCTTTCTTCGCCCTGTTCGTCCGAGTAATCATCGACCATTTCGGACTCGGTGCTGAAATCTTCATCGGTATCGGTTTCGATTTCCTCGGTCTCAGTTTCGTCGGAGTCAGGGAGGTATTTGGAGATGGCTTTCATGACAAGTTCAGTGATACGTTCCAATTCCTTATAGGAAAGGTCCGGGAACAAAGGCAGGGTCAAGCAGCGGCCGAAGTATGTTTCCGCGTTGGGGAAATCGGCAGGAGTGCCGTATTCACCGGCATACAGCGGCATACGGTGTAACGGGATGTAATGAACCTGGACGTCGATACCCGCGGCTTTCAGCTCTTTGAAGATTTCGTCGCGTTTATCGGCAAGGACCCCGGTGAATTGAATGGGATAAATGTGGAAGGCGCTGTCGGCCCAATCGGCAACATAGGGCAGAATCAGTGTCTCGACGGAGCCCAGCTTTTGGTAGTAGACCTGGGCAATGGAGCGACGCCGCTCGATATGTCGATCCAGCCTGGTCAACTGGCTGCGTCCCAAGGCCGCGTGAATTTCACTCAGGCGATAGTTCATACCTTGGAATTGCAGTTCCTGATAAAAATCGGGAAGGTTGTCCTGGTTTTGGAAGTAGCGGGGATCTTTTTGGATACCGTGGTGCCGAAACAAACGCAGGCGATCGGAAATGACCCGGTTGTTGGTAGTTACCGCACCGCCCTCGCAGGTGGTGATGGCCTTGGAGGGATGAAAGGAGAAGCAGGTCAGGTCGGCCTGGTTACCGACGTAGTGTCCGCGATACTTGCCGCCCAGGCCGTGGCTGGCGTCCTCCAACAAAAGCAGGTTGTGCTCGTCGCAAAGTTCGCGCAAGGCGACCAGGTCGGAGGGGTGACCCGCGAAGTTATTGGTGAAGATGACCTTGGTGTGTTCCGTGATCTTGGATTTGGCCGATTCCACGCTCAGGGTAAGCGTGTTGGGGTCGCAATCGGCCAACACTACGCGGGCGCCGACCAGACGAACCATATTGGCCACGCTGCAAAAAGTAAGGGTAGAGGTAATGACCTCATCCTCGGGCTCCAGCTTGAGACAAGCAAGAGCCGCGTGAATGGCGGAGGTTCCGGAGCTGAAGGCCACGGCATAATCGCTGTGGGTGAGCTTGGCCAGCAAACTCTCGAATCGCTCCAGTTCGCGGCCTTGTGTCAACGTGCCTGACAACAGTGCATCCACCACCGCTTCCACATCCGGTTTGGTCAAGGTGTGACGGGAGTAGGGAATGCGATTCTGGTCGGGAGGCAACGGTTGGTGATAGCTGTCAGCCGTACGCCGATGGGGGCGCCCGCTGTATCCGCGTTTGCCCCTGTAATTCTTTTTTCGATAGGTGTTCATGATAATCCTTTGTGCTCTTTTTTAGAAACCGCCTTACTCTTCGGCGGAGGCACGGACCGCACGCTCATACGCCCAGTTTCGGATATGCCGAACCTGTTCTTCCATGGTCTGGGAAATGGGCACGATTTGTTTACGCGTGGCGTACAGGTCCTTCAGTTGTAGATCGCGCTGCTCCATTCTCGCGTTGGTGACGGCGGCGATCACACATTGTTCAATCTCGGCGCCGTTCCAGCCCTGGGTTGCATCAGCAAAAACCTCCGGGGTGAAAGCGGCAGGCTCATAGCCGCGTCTTTTCAGGTGGATTTCGAAGATCTGCTCACGTTCGGATTGGGTGGGTAGATCCACAAAAAATACCTGGTCGAAGCGGCCTTTCCGAATCATTTCGGCTGGAAGCAGGTCGATGCGATTCGCCGTGGCGGCAACAAACAAACCCGGGGGTTTTTCCTGCATCCAGGTCAAGAAGAAGGCAAATATTCGCGATAGGACGGTGTCTGCCGCGGACGATCCTTCCGCGGAGAGTCCCATCTCGATTTCGTCGATCCAGAGGACGGCCGGCGCCAGTTCCTCCATGAGTCGGCACGCATTGGCAAAGGCCAGTTCCGGGCTCCCGAAGGCGCCGGAAAAAACCCGGGTCATTTCAATGCGGTACAGCGGTAATTGCCATGCCGAAGAAATCGCTTTGATACAAAGCGATTTTCCACAACCGGAAACGCCCATCAGGAGGATGCCCTTGGGTACGATTTCGCGGTCTTTGTCATCGGTGGAAACAATCAAGTCGCGACGTTGCGCCAACCATTCCTTCAAGTTGGAAAGCCCCCCCAATTCGTTGAGCTTGGGGACGCGGGGTATGTATTCGAGGGTGCCTATTTTGGAGACCAGCCGTCGTTTTTCCTCTTGAAGAACGGCCAGCACCCGGTCTTCGGGCGGCGGGTCGTTTTTGAGGCGCACCAGCGCATGGCGGGCCTCCGCAAGGGTCAGGCCCTTGAGCGTGGCGCTGATCACCTGGTCTGAAAGGGCAATAGACAGCCCCAATTCCTCCGACCATTGCTTGACAGCCGCCACCAGTTCCACCTGGGCCGGCATGTCCAACTGGTACCATGCCATTTCGCGTTCCAGGTCGGGGGGGATCAGTCGGGAGGTGGCGCTGATAACGGCAAAACCGCCGTCGCGCCAACGGTAATAGAGATCGCGCAGTCCGCGGATGACCTCGGGGCGGTCGTGGCGGGTCATGTCTTTCAACCAGATTACGGGACGTTCCTCGCGATTGGAGAGCCAGGCCAGCGCATCCTCGGGATGACGGGTTTGATCGATCGTTTCCGCACCCCTCTGGATGCCGAGGTTGACGGACCAGACCCATAGTTCCTTGCCGTAGTGCTTAGCCAACCCTTCCAACAAATTCTGTAAACGATCTTCTTCGAAAGTTTGTACGAGAATCAGTGAACGGCCGGCGGCAAAAAGCTGATTTAATCCCTGATGTATATACACCGTGCCTGAGTTACCCATTCATACCAAAATAGTGATCCCAAATCTCTTATCGGAAGGAAGTCGCCAAAATCAACCCTTTAGGCCGAAGCCCGCGCAAAATTGCACTTGATCGGGGTTAAATCGATTCCTGCCCGCTAGAGTATACAACAGGTAGTGACGCAATCCTATAGAGGGATTGATACAAAAAAGGACCGCCTCGGCGGTCCTTCTCGTTTTTATTCGAATACAGCGGATCAACCGACGTTGAAACCGCCGACGGACTGGGCGCCCAGGCTCGCGGAAAGACCCTGCAAACTGCTGATGGATTGCTCTGCCTTGGCAAAAATAGCCGTCAGGCGGGTGCGCTCGTTTTCCAGGCGCAGGTTGGCGGTGTCCAGGTTGCGTTCCAGATCGCGGTTGCGATCGTCGATACTTTCGGTCCGGTCGTTGATGATGCCGGAGAATTCGGTGAAGCGCTCCGTCTCGTTCTTCAACAGGCCGCCGATACCCGAGGCAAAATCAAGCGTTACGATGCCTGTTGCGCCGTTGTCTTCAAAGACCAGGCCCTCGAATCCGGACCCGTCTTGGAAGGTCAGCACGCCGTTGTCCCGGTTAAGGCTGTAGGTAGTGCCGTCAATGGTCGCCTCGTCATTATCCAGGTCCAGGGAAACCGTATCCGAGAAGCCGAAGCTAAGACCATTGGTGACGTTGACGTTATTGTTGTCTTGGGCAAGGCCGCCCAGGAACAGGGTCTGCACCTCGGCGAAATTGTCCTCGAGCGCCTCTTTGAGTTCCTTGGTGTCCAGGGTCAACGAGCCGGTCTTGCGATCGGTCTCGAAGCCGATCTGGGCCAGCGATGTAAAGCCCGCCTCACCGTCATCGCGGATGTTCAACTTATCACTGTTAGTCACGAAACGCGTAATTTGCGATTGCAGGCGGTTGCGGAGGCCGATGAAATCCTGGTCGCTCTTCAGCACCCCGGTCTCGGAATTGGTGACACGACCGATTTCCGCCAACAGGTCGTTGTACTTATTGGCAAATTCTTCGAGGCCCTTGACCGCTTCCTCGAAGTTGGAATCTACTTTTAGCTGGGTAGCGCCTTCACCGGCTTGGGTTTCGCCTTTCAGGTTCAGGGTTACGCCGGTCAGAACATCGTCGATTTCATTACTTGACCGGCTGATGGTGATGCCGTCCAGAACGATCTCGGCGTTCTCGCCGTCTTGCGTCCGTGTAATACCGCCGCTGTTGGTTGCGGTAACGTCGCGGAAGGTGGTGTCGAAACTGCTCAAGGACGAGGACGAAGCGCCGTCCGTCTCGTCCTGAATGTTGAGATCGGCGCCGGAATCCTTTGCGGAAAGCACCAACTGAAAAGACCCGGAACTCACTTCGACAATGCTGGCCTGAACGGTTTCGCCGTTCTGGTCGTTGATCGCGTCCCGAAGGTCTGTCAACGTGGAATTCGCATCGGTTAGGGTTACCGAGATTGCATCCGCATTCTGGAAATTGAGGTCCAAGGTGCCGGCGCCGATGGTCGCCGTGGCGGAAGACTGGGCCAGGCCCACGGTCACCACGCTACGTTGCGCCAGGTTGTTGACTTTTATTTCGTGTTCGCCCAGGGATGAGGTCTCATCGGCGGTGGCCTCAACAATGCCGGTGTCGGCGGATGTGACCGCGCGATTGCCGAAAATATCCGAGCCGAGGCTGTCAATGGAACTCTCGAAATCGGAAATGGCACTCTTGATGCTGTTGAAAGCGCGTTTACGGGATTCGTTCTCGCTGATCTGGTTGTTGATGTTGGTAACGCGTCGCTGCTGATTGACCAGCAGGGACTCGATCAACAGACTGGTATCCAGACCCGAGGCGATGCCGCTGAAATTTACACCGGCCATAATGACCCTCGATTGCCGCACAAGGCGGCTCGTGACGTTACTTCATTACAACACGTAGCGTCCGGGGCTTCAAGCTTGTTCGCTGAAAAGTATGCCGGGCAGATCTTGGAACTTCCGCATGAACTCCAGAACTTCCTCTGAAGGAACCTGGCGGATGACTTCGCCGGTTTCCTGCTCGATCAACTGGAAAAGATTGGTGCCGGTTTCCTCATCCCGAGTGAAACGCAACTTCAAATTGGAGTTCAGTTTTTGGTTGATTTCCTCGGTGACGCGGGACAGCCGTTCCTTTTCCTGCTCTCGTGTTGCCTCGATGGTTGATTCTAAATCTGTGGACAGGCGCCCGGGTTCCGCGTCCTGTTCGGCTTCCCGGGCTTCCTCGTTTTCGGTTTCTGTGACGTTCGTGACGGATGTCGCGGTCTCGGCGTTCTCATTTTGCAGACCGGAGACCGCAACGGTCACTTCTTCCTCAGTCTGTCTAAGCGCGATCGCCGTCCCTTCCGCCTCCGGATTTTCAGCTTTTGCCGACTCAGGCGTAGAAACGTTAGAGGAGGAAGGTAATGACGTCGCCTGCTTGGACACACTGAACTGGTCCACGCTGGTGCGACCGATCGAAAGTGCCCCTTCGGCTAACACTGTCATTACCTCCTAATCAGGGTAGAGCCCTTACCCCAGTAGGGATAGGACGGACTGAGCAGACTGGTTCGCCTGAGCAAGGGCAGAAACACCGGACTGGCTCAGGATCTGGAATTTGGTCAGGTTAACAACCTCGGATGCGACGTCAGCGTCACGGATCTGACTTTCGGCAGCCGTCAAGTTCTCGGACTGGATGCCCAAGCTGTTGACGATGGTTTGCAGACGTTGCGATTTTGCACCGATGGTACCGCGAGCGGCCGAAACCGTTTGGATTGCAGCCGTGATCGACGTCAAAGCTTCACCGGCAGATCCCGAAGTGTTCAGGTTACCCGTCACGTTCAGCGAACCGGCGTCGATGTCGATGGAGCCGACCGAAATAGATTCGGAGGTGTTTTCACCCACACGAATGTCGAATGCAGAACCGAACAGGTTCTGGCCGTCGAACTTGGCGTCCGAGTCGAGAGCGTTCAGTGCTTCTTTGATTTCGGTGTACTCAGCGTTCAACGCGGTACGACCCGCACTCGTGGTGGTACCGGAAGCGGCCTGTTCGGCCAGTTCCGCCGCACGAGTCAGCAGGTTGGTTGCCTCTTCCGAAACGAGATCCTGAACAGCCAGACGGCCCAAACCGTCGTTGGCGTTCCGGCGCGCCTGGTTGAGAATTTTTACGTCCGCACGCAAGTTGTTCGAAATCTGCAAGCCGGCAGCGTCGTCTTGCGCTCGGTTGATTCGCAGGCCTGTGGACAAACGGTTGATCGTTTTGTTCAAACCGGCTTGCGAGTTAGCCAGGTTCCGGGTTGCTTGAAGCGAACCGATATTGTTAAGAATAGAAGCCATCTTAGTATCCTCCATGATGTCTGTCGGCTACTTTCCCTAGTAGCCCAAAGCAAATCCTATTTGCTTACCCTCACTTAACGTCCCCCACCCCCCGTAACAATAGAAAAAAAATTAAAAAAATGTAAACAACTTGAAAATCAGCAGGTTATCACATCAAAAAAGGTTGGGGAATTCGCACCGCTTTCTCCGGAGGACTCCGCCGGTACTCAGTTTCGGCCGGAAAGAATTTTGATAGGCGCCCGGGGCGACGGCTTGTATTTCGCCGGTTTTTGAGGAGCGGCCCGGGCACCGGGTACTTCGCGAGAGAATTTCGATAGGCGCCCGGGGCGACGGCCTGTATTTCGCCGGTTTTTGAGGGGCGGCCCGGGCACCGGGTACTTCGCTAGAGAATTTCGATAGGCGGCCGGGGCGACAGCAAATTATCCGTCGGTTTTTGAGGGGCGGCCCGGACACCGGGTATTTCGCTAGAGAATTTCGATAGGCGCCCGGGGCGACAGCAAATTACCCGTCGGTTTTTGAGGGGCGACCCGGACACCGGGTACTTCGCTAGAGAATTTCGATAGGCGGCCGGAGCGACGGCAAATTACCCTTCGGTTTTTGAGGGGCGGCCCGGACACCGGGTACTTCGCGAGAGAATTTTGATAGGCGGCCGGGGCGACGGCTGGTTTTCCGCCGGCCGGATTGTACTCGGTGGTGGACGTAGCCCCTTTTTATCTATTAAAGTAATGGATGCCTTATAAAGGCTTGCAAGGACGTATTTCTATGGTATCGGGAACTCCAGGCACTGATTGGTTGGCTCAAGGCGTTCAGGCCCTCGGCGAGGGGCGTCCCGAAGATGCCGTGAACCACTTTTCCGCCCATATCGATAAATACGGCGATCATGCCGATGCCTACAACCTTCTGGGCGCCGCATTGCACCTGGGCGGGCAAACCATTGACGCTGAGAAGGCATTTCGCCGTGCCGTCGCCATGAAGCCCGACAATCCGCGCTTCCTCACCAACCTGGCCAAGGCGCTCAGTTCTCGGAACGCCTGGTCGGAGGCGCTTGACAATTGCCGGCGGGCCCTCTCGGCGGACCCGTCCTATGCGCCGGCCCATACCCAGTTGGGAACGGTTCAGTTTCACCTTCGCAATTACGGCCCGGCCCGCAAGGCTTTCCTTGAAGCCTGTAGACTGGACAGCAGCTACGCCGATGCCTGGAACAACCTTGGCAATCTGGAAAAAACCGAGGGAAACCTGACGGAAGCCGAGGTCTGTTACCGCCGGGCCGTTCGGGAGAAGCCACGCCATTCTGCCGCACTCAATAACCTGGGCTCCCTGTTCCTCCACCAGGGACTTGCCGACGAGGCGCTTAAATATCTCAAACAGGCGACCGCCTGTGCCCCCGAACTGGCGGAAGCCTGGAATAACCTCGGTCAGGTCTACCAGATGATCGGTGATGACGCGGAAGCACGCCGTCATTACGAACGGGCCGGCCGGCTGGCTCCCGGCAAGCCGTTGTGGCAACTCCGCCGAATCAACGCCTGCCCCGTGATCCCGAGCAGCAACAGCGCCCTCGAGTTCTGGCGACGCCGCTTCGGCCGCCGGCTCTCCTCCCTGCAGCGAATCGACCTGACCGATCACATGGACCAGATAACCGGAAGCAACGCCCAGATTCCCTACCGCCTGGTCTATCAGGGCCGGCCCAATTTGGAGATGCGCCGTCGTTATTCTAGATTGTTCACTTATTCCGGCCCCGCCTACCATTCGCCCAGTCGTGAGGGAGACGTGCGCATAGCCTTCCTGGTGACATTCGGCCACGAGGGTATCTTTATCAATTGCACCGCCGGAATTATCGAACACTGGGGCGATACCGGCGCTCGGCTGACCATTGCCTGCTCCAGAGCCGGCCTGAAACGCCTGCAAGAGGCGTTGCCGTTCGAACACATGGAATGGCTGCCGCTGCCTTCAGACTTTGCCGGCGCACTGAACGCTCTTCGGAAGCAACATTTCGACCTCGTTTACTATTGGGAAATAGGCACCGACGCCGTCAACTATTTTCTCCCCTTTTGTCGCGCGGCCGCGGTTCAGTGTACTTCCTGGGGAACCAGCGAATCCACCGGTCTGCCCAATGTGGATTATTACCTGACCTGCAAACCTTGGGAGGGCAAGGGCAATCCTCAAAACTACAGCGAACAATTGGTGGTTCTGGACCGCATCCCCGCTTGCTTTCGTCATCCGGGCGAAGCCTCCGCGCTAAAACCCGCCGACCTGGGCATCGACCCCGATCGAGCTTTTTACTTCTGCCCCCAGAACCCCTTCAAGCTTCATCCCGATTTCGACGAGACCCTGGCCGATTTGTGTCGCGTCGATATGGAAGGCCAAATCGTTCTTGTGGAGGGTAGCCAACCCGCGTGGACCGGGCACCTTCGGGAACGGCTTGAACGCAACCTGCCTGACAATGCCGCCAATGTCATCTTTTTACCGCGCCTGTCTTACCCGGACTATCTCGCCTTGCTCAAACAGGCCGATGTGATTCTGGACCCGCATCATTTCTCCGGCGGCGCCACCAGCTATGAGGCCCTTTCCATGGGCGCCCCCATCGTCACACTGCCCGGAACCTTCATTCGCAGCCGTTTTACCCTTGGCTACTATCGACAGATGGGCATCGATGACTGCATCGCGAAGGACCCGGAACACTTTGTGAACCTGGCCGTGGAAATTGCCGAAAAAGCGAGTCTGCGACGGGACATCAGCGAACGTATCCTGGCCGCGCAACACCAATTGCTCGAAGATCGGTCGGCCGCGCTCCAGTTCGAGCGGGCTTTGGTCCGGCTGGCCTTGCAAGGCCGCGTTGCGGAACCGTCCCTGTGAGCGAACCGGTCTTCTCCGTCATCACGTGCAGTATCGATGCAAAAAAATATGCGCATTTTGCCGACAATATCCGCGCCGTCTTCGGAGCTCAAACCCAACTCGTCAAAATAGATGACGCCCGCTCGCTCACCGAGGGTTGGACACGCGGGCTGGCTTCAGCCGAATCCGACCTCCTGGTTTTTTGCCACGACGATATCGAGATCCTCGACGAGCGTACACCGCAATACCTACTCGAAGATCTGACCGATTATGACCTGGTGGGCGTTGCGGGCGCCTCCAAACTGGTAACCGGAAATTGGGTCGCCGCCGGATTTCCCTACCTGCACGGCAGCATTATCACCGCCGAACCGGGCTCGCGCTGCTTCACCCACTACCTTTACGGCTGTGGCCGCGATGATGTGATCACATCGAACATTCAGGCCTTGGACGGCGTCTTCATCGCGTGCAGACGTAGGGTTTTTGAAGCCGTGGAGTTCGATACCAAACATTTTGACGGTTTCCATCTCTACGACCTGGATTTCTGCTACGCGGCTCACCTGGCCGGCTTCCGTGCGGCCGTGGATCTCCGACTTCGCTTGATCCATTACTCGGGCGGCAGCTATGACAAAGCCTGGCGGAAATATCGCTCACGGTTCGACCGTAAATATGCCGGGCGCCTGCCCAAGCCGGAAAAACCCGTCGCCTGGTATCCCAACCGAAGTTTCGCTGTTCGGGACGAAGCCGCGGCCTTTTCCGCGCTGGCCACTTCCATGAAACGCGCCCGCCTGTTGAACGGGCGCGTTTTCATCTCACGGCCCGACGGTCCCTGGTCTCCCGTAGAACCGGCCTCGATCCCCGATTGCAGCATTGCCTATGCCGAAGCTGACGAGCACGCCCCCATGGACCTCCTCCAACGTATCTGCCGCTCCGGTGCGCCGGCCGTCGTGACCGGCGAGGGACCCCCGGAGGCACTGTGGGGCCGTCTCGCCGTTGACGGGCCGGGATTTACCGCGGTAGCCGCATCTCCTGACACCCGAGCAGCCTGCACCTTGATCCTGCAGAAACAAGAACCGCGCTGAATTTCGTAAGCCGGCACATCTCACCGAAAACCGCGTGCGTGCGGGCTCACGGCATGTTATTCTTTTACAACTTTCGGCATCTGATGAAACGTCCGATACGTATTGTTTGATAGGCAGTGTTCAAGTTTTTCTCGACAGGAGCCCGCGGTGAACTTTTTCTTCGTACTAGTATTGTTGTCTTCGGAAAAACCTCCCGGAGTCGATCCGGTCTGGCAATACCATGTGCAAGAAGTCAATCGCGGCGTTCAAGACCACCGCCTCTATGAGACGCGTATCGCTCTGGCTCATCTCCAACGTCTCGACGCGGACCGCTTTCAACGGGAAGGCTTTCCTCTTACCGCCGCCTGGGTCGCACGTCAATCGGGCAACTGGGAAACCAACTGGCGCCAAAACACCGCAAGCGGAAGCAAGGAACCCTGGACCCTTTTGGAGTCTGCCGAAAGCCTGATTCGCATGAACCGACACCGGGAAGCACGGGCCCTGCTCTTCAGCCGTAAAAGCGGTTGGCAGGGCCGACGGCATTTCTTACGCCAGGCTCTGCTGGCGGAGAGTTATCTGGCCTCAGAGATGACCGACGAAGCTGTCGGCGCCCTGCGAAAACTCACCCGACGCGGCGCGCCGGCACATCTGACCATGACAGCTTACGAACAACTGATCGCCCTGTATTACCGAACCGGTCAGTTCAGTCGCGCACGAGCCCTGGCCGAGCGGGTTCAGTCCAAGCGACCCGCGAGCGACGCCGCGCTGGGCGCCATGCACCTTCAACAATCGTTTGAAAAGGAATCCTACCTGAACCGGGTGTCTACCTGGAACCGGTTCGCCATGGTCTGCTATCGCAATCGTGACTTCGATCGCTCCGACCACTATTTCAAGAGAGTCGCCGAAACATTGAAAAACGGCAAGGTTGCGGATAAAGCGCGTTACTACCTGGCTTTGACCCACGGTAAACGCGAGAAGCCCGACGCCATGCTGGCCCACCTGCGTGAGAAGATGCCCGAGTTGGAGCAGGGCGTCTATGCCGGTCAGGCCGCTTTCCAAATGGCGCGGACCTTGTTCCTCAACGGCTTGGATGAGGAGACCATCGATTACGTTCGTCATTACCAACGGGTCGGCAAAAGCCCCAAGTGGCGTCGTGAAAGCATGCGCCTGCTCATCCTGGCTTTGCGTCGCGCCGGCGATCACGCGGATTTCGATACCCTGGAAGGTTCGATCGAGCGTAAGGACACGCCCCGTTGGCTGAAGCGCTACTACCACCGCAACGGCATGATCTGGGCTCTCCAGGAAGGTCGCCATCAAGATGCCCGCTATCATATGGAACGCTACACCGGAACGCGGCTGGGCCGGTACGAACGCCAGGAATCTCGGGTCTGGTCCGGGGTCATCCAATGGGAACTGGGCGATAAGCAGGGCGCGGTGCGGAGTTGGCTGGATGTTCTGGAGCGAGATCCCAATCATTACTTCGGCCTGGTTGCCCGCGAGTTGGTGCGCGAATACGGCGCCGAAAGCGGTTTGTGGGCCTCGTCCTACCCGGCCGGCCCGGCCCGTCTGGCCTCTGCCGGCTTGAAATCCTTGCGGCGGCTCTATTTCCTGGCTCCTGACGATACGGAGCGCACCCGCGTGGCGGAGGCTCTGCGCGACCATATCCCCCTGGATACCGATTTCCTGGAAGGTCGGCCGTTAAAAAACGATCGGGCCACCCGCCTGGCCGCCGTCGGCCGCTATGATCTGGCCGCACGAAGCTTGACCAAAAAGAAGCGCTCGACGGCCGAATACCACTACCTGAAGGCTCGCTGGCACCAAATCGATCACAACCTGCACGATTCCTTGCGGCATGCGGAGATCCTGCTCAGCAGCTATCCGCGCTGGGTTCCCTATGAGTTGATGCCCGAACCGATCCAGGAATTGAACTTCCCCAAGGGTTTCGATCAAATCGTGGCCGAGAAGTCGGAAACCTTCGGCGTCGATCCCTACCTGCTACTGGCCATTATCCGCGAGGAGAGCCGCTTTGACGTCAACGCCAAGTCGTGGGCCGGCGCTCGCGGCCTGATGCAGTTCATTCCCTCCACGGCCCACCGTATTGCTGGGGAGATCGACGATATCGAAAGATTCAGCCTGCCGATGCTCTACGACCCCAAAACGGCGATCACGCTGGGCGCTCGGTACGTGGATAACCTGATGACAAACTACGACGGTACGCCTCTATACACCATCGCCGCTTACAATGCGGGTGAGGGCGCCGTCGATCGTTGGCGTTCTTTCAGCGGCGACAGCCTTGAATTCGTCTGGGACGTTACCTATAACGAAACCAAGATGTACTGCCAGAAGGTATTGCGAGCGTATCATCACTACACCCGCGTCTACCAGGACGAAACACCGGGCGTTATCGAGCCGCCCAGTCTCGGCGAGTTTGAAACCCGGGAGCCGGTACGAACGGCAGACTGATCAACCGCCGCCGCGGACCTCGTCTCCGGGCGTATCGGTCTTGCGCAGTTTGTATTTGTACCACTGGATGAGGTCTTCCACATATTCCGGCGGCAGCCGGTGCCTACAGTCATAGAACTGAAGGGTTTTATCACCGCCGGGTACCAGCGCGTATAGAGATTTGGTCCGGGCTTCCGGGGCGCCCGGGTCGCGCTTGCCGGCCAGAATGTAAAGCGGATGCCCGCCTAATCGCGGTGCATAATGCCAGGGCCCGAAAACGGCGCGGGGATTGTCGACCATGGGTACGGACAGCGGTGTGGTGGTGGTGATGCGTTCATCGACGGCGGCCAGCATCATGGCGGTCAACCCGCCG
>JASJCB010000027.1 GCA_030066195.1 Acidobacteriota bacterium | reverse complement strand
GCAATGCACGCAGGATGCGTGCGCGCCCAGGGGTCCCGCCTCGCCCGGAGAGCGATTCTCGGCTTGCTGCCGGCGGGACCCAGAGTTATGCAAACCATTGCCGAACAATCGATTAGCCCGAAGTGTGTGGAGCGCTCAAGGCTCCTTTTGGGGTTTTAGGGGTGGGCCCCAGATCTATGGTGGAGCGCCCACTTTATGCTCCCTTGGTCAATGGTGGGACCCACTAAAACTCGCATGGCGGATCATGGCCAGGAAATGACTGTTCGATACAAAGAGGGTCCGCGCCTTTTCCACGGAGGTTCTGTCCAAGCCGTCAATCAGCAGCAAAGCGGTGCGTTCCTCGTCCGTGGCCGCTATCTCCAATATGAGATCGTCCAAGCAACGCACCAGTTCTTCCAGGCGCGGGCGGTAATATTCGCGAAGTGTTTCCCTTACTTCAGCCTGGGCCCGAACCACCGCGAAAAACGATTTCTTGAAGTCGAGGCTGCTGATTTTTTTCTTTTCCGTTTCACGCTTCATGGTTTTGTGGAAATGGCCCCTGATCGCCTCGTACTGATTGAGGAGCCTGGGATTGACAGGCACCTTATGCATTTCGGCATAGCCGAAAACTTCCAGGGTGATCATCAGCAACAGCTCGGCAATTTCCAGGTCATCGGGGTTGAGTGAATCGGAAACATCCATGTCGACCAGAAAAAAACGTTGCCTGATCCTGGGGTCCCACTTGAAGCGGCTCAGTTCTGTCGTTTTCCCGTTGCCCGAATGCCCGCCGAACAGGCTTTTGTATCCGCGCGGCCTTGTGATAAACGCCTGGATGAGATGATCCACCTCGATACGACCGGTATTGGTGTAAAAGGCATCCCATTCCGCCTGGTGCTCATGAGCCAGCGGGGTTTTGCTATCCATACGACGGATAACCTCGGTCAAGTTGGTTGCCTTAAGCGATTTTTTATCGGCGGCCATTCACGCCACTCCTCAAATCATTTCATTCTAAAAGATAACATGATTGTAGGCGTCCCACCATCGCTTGATTTATCCGGATTCCTGTTTGGTCAATCCCCGGAGTAATCAACGGTAGCAAACGGTCGGGTTCCTTCCCATTTGTAAACAAAAGCTGGGATAATGGTCATGTCGGACATTTTTTAAAAAAAGCGACCATACAATACTCCGGAGGCGAAATGACAGGCAAAGACCATGATCGAGCAAAGCCCCTCAAGGTTCGCACCTTACCCGGCGTGGGCCTTCTTGCCGTCGATGCGGTGACCGGTATCACCGATCTGGTTGAACAACTGCACCATACCATCCTCCATTTTGGCGCGGGTTCCCAGAAACAGAAGCGCACCCGCGGCATTACCGGTATGGTTTACCGAAATATCCGCTCGATCACCGGGCTGGTGGGCGACGGACTCGACGGGCCGCTGCATGCCCTGAACGATCTATTTCAGCCCGACCATGATCCCGCTCATGAAGCGCCGACGGCAGCGTTAAACGGCGTTTTAGGTGATCACCTGGTTGCTCGGGGCAATCCCCTGGCCATCCCCATGCAACTCCGCGTAGAAGGAAAAGCTCTGAATCCGGAAGATCTTTCCGGATTACTGCAAAAGTCGGAAGGCAAACTGGTCATCATGGTTCATGGTCTGTGCATGAATGACCTGCAATGGACGCGAAAGGGTCATAATCACGGCGACCTTCTGGCTCGCAACCTCGGCGTAACAACGGTTTACCTCCACTACAACACGGGGCGTCATATCTCTGAAAACGGGCGTTGCTTTGCAAATCTCCTGGAGGCCCGGCTCGAATCGCTGCAACAGCCGGTTTCCCTTGCCCTGATCGGGCACAGCATTGGCGGCCTGGTAATACGCAGCGCTTGCCATTACGGCAAGAAAGCCGGCCATCGATGGTTGCCGCGCCTCCGGAAACTGGTCTGTCTGGGTTCCCCGCACCATGGCGCGCCCTTGGAAAAAGTCGGTAATTTTCTCGATGCCGTCCTCGAGATCAGCCCTTACAGCGCGCCGTTTTCGCGCCTGGGTAAGGTACGCAGCAGCGGGATTACCGACTTACGCTATGGGAATGTGATCGATGAAGATTGGCAGGACCGGGATCGTTTTGCCCGCACGGGAGATCACCGCAAGCCGGTCCCTCTACCGGATGGTGTTTCCTGCTACGCCATGGCCGCGACCACGGGAACAACCACATCGGGGATGAGCGGCCTGTCGGCCGGCGACGGTCTGGTTCCTGTCGACAGTGCTTTGGGGCGCCACGAGAAATTCGATCTTGATTTCCCTCGGGAACATCAATGGATTTGCGAAGACACCCGTCACCTGGATCTGCTGTCCAGCCGCCCGGCTTATGACAAACTCCGGCTGTGGCTGGAGTCTCACCCACGTCTACTCAGGCGCGGGAGCAGATGGTGATTCCACGGCCTGCTGATTGTCTTGGGGCAGAGCCGGCGGCAGGGGCGGAATGAGCTCACCGGCGCCGCCGTCGGGCAGGCCGTTGACACCTGCAGCCCTCAATTGCCGCTCGTCAGGGGTTGCCGTGACATTTTCCTGGAGTGTCTTGATCAGTTGGGCCATGTCCTCCATTTTCCGGCCCATCTCGGTTATTTTTCCATCGAGTTTGTCCATGGATGCTTGTTCCAGGGATGCAACGAAGACGGCGAGAGCCGCTTCGCCTGTTTCCGCCCGCACCCAGCCATGATGCACGTAGCCGCGCTTTTCAAGATCGCGCCGCTTCCAACTGTTTCCATAGGCGCCGATGACCAGCCGGCATCCCAAATTAAGCACTCCGGTGACAGCCCAAAAATAGGAGCCGTAGTACTGTGCAAGGAGGTGGACCACCTCCACCGCAAGGAGCCCGGTGCCCACTGTGGGCATCTTCTTGATAAACGCCCAGATAAATCCGAATATGCTTCCAGGCCATGAGAAACCGTTTTTCACGACATAGGGACCCTCGGTGGGGTGTAAATAGGTGCTGAATGTGGCCGGTTGGTTGCTCAAGTTCCACCTCTGGTTCAATAGTGGGAGTAGCAAATGGGGATCTACCCATCTATTTCCGCCCAGCGTTATATTATAAGCGCAATTCCACCGGGAATCGGGCCATATCCGGGTTACGAAACAAACGGGCCGGGTACGGCCCATACCACCATGTGGTTAGATCCAATAGCCCGAGGCTGTCCGCCGGGGACACTTCATTGGCAAAGAAGGCTCGATACCGGAGGATCAATGTCTACCGGTCTTTTGTACCATGCATTCGGTTCCATCAGCGTGGTCACAGACGTGCTCCAACCTCGCTTTAGCTTTTCATTGCTACGCGCTTTGCTGATAGGGCTCCAGGGTGGCCGGGTCCCAGTAGGAGACATTGACGATCATGGGACTGTACAAATGAAGGCTCATGGCTACCTCGGGTCCATGATTGCCCATGGCGTGAATCAGTCCCACGGGCACCTGGATGTATTCTCCCGACCGATGAACCAACTGTCTGTCCTCGGCAACATCGGTTCGGCCGTCTCGCTTGTAGATGTGATTGAAGATTTGACCCGTCAAGACGCGCACCATGCCGTAACTATTGCGATTGCCGTGATCGTGAATCAGCGTACGACCGCCCGCGGGCCAGGTGGCGAGAACCAACTCGTAATCACTGCCGTGGTGCAGCAGATTGCGGTGGTAACTCCTCGGCGGTACGACCACGGGCATATGTCGCGCGATCCAAGCGTCGTCAATGTCTAAATCCATCAAGAGTCGGTGTAGGTGATCGATGCCGCGTTTGGTTTCGTTTTCCAATGTATGAATCATATTGGAAATCGACATATGGTCCCCCATGTAGCGGTAATGAAATGCATGAATTCCCGACCCAACGGTGGACCGAAAGTTTTATCTTAGAGTATCTATAGGGGGAAAACCAGCCCGGAAGCGCTTTATTTCACTTTTTTCAGCAACTTATCGAATAAGCGGGGCGGCATTCGTCATCCGATCGAAGCGCCCGGACGGTCAGCCCGGCCGGCGATGTTTTTCCGGGACAGTCGGTGTCAAGCGGGCTTCTGTTCGATTTTGCCGCTGTGCCTTGATAATGACGCCCGATTACCGGTTTGTAATAATATAAAAGAGCGACTCCCGGAATCATGCTATCCTGACGCAAACTTGTCATTCAGCTACCCTGAGGTAGATCGTCAATGAACCCACATTTTGCCGACCTGACTACCGCCGATGATTCAAACGGGGAAAAAGATGAGACGGCCCGGAACCCGTCAATACCGGCGCTCACCATCATTTCGCACCCTCAACTAGGGCGCGCCGGACAAAGTAGTTTTCTTGCACGGAAGGGAATCACCTCGCTTTCACGAGTGGAGCCCGAGTTCAGGGCTCCCGAGCAAACATTTGGAGAACCGCTGGCCGATCCCTTCCTCAGCCGAAAACCCATTTATTTCGAAAGCCTGCCCGACGGCTCACTTCGCATCGACAACACGCAAGTGGGAAAACGGCTGATCGTATCCGGTCATCCGTGTGACGGCAAGGTGTTGCTCGAAAGGAAGCGGGTCGAAGCGGGAGTTGTCCTCCAACTAGCCGACCGTATCTGTCTGTATCTTCATACAAGGCAAATGCAATCGGAACCCATGCTTTCGAACAGCGCACTGATCGGCGTCGGGGACGCCATGTTCCAATTGCGTCGTGAAATCAAGCGGGTTGCGGACTTGCGCATTCCCGTCATCCTGCGCGGCGCTTCAGGGACCGGCAAAGAACTGGTCGCAGCCGCCATCGCCGCCGGTCAGGGCGACAAAAAACCCTTTGTCCGGGTTAACATGGCGGCCATTCCCCCCAACCTGGCCGCGTCCGAATTGTTCGGGGTGGTTCGCGGAGCGTTTACAGGAGCGGACCGGGACCGACAGGGATTTTTCGCCGCGGCTGACCGCGGCACCTTGTTTATGGACGAAATCGGTGAAATCCCTTCCGAGATTCAACCCCTGTTGTTGCGTGCGTTGGAGACCGGCGAAATTCAGGCGGTCGGCGCCCGTGAGGTGCGTCGGGTCAATGTGAGAGTCATTGCGGCTACCGACTCCGACCTGGACGAACTGGTGGCTGACGGCCGCTTTCGCGCCCCGCTGCTGCATCGTCTCTCCGGGTATGTGATCCATCTTCCGGCCCTGGCCAGGCGCAAAGAAGACCTCGGCTGTCTTTTCTATCACTTCGCCGGACAAAGCTTGCAGGAACTGGGCAAAAGCCGTCTGCTGGAGCCCGAAGACGCTTACGCCAAACCCTGGCTTTCGGCAAACATCGCCGCTCGACTGATGGCGTTTGACTGGCCGGGAAATGTTCGGCAATTGCGCAACCTGGTCAGTCAGTTGGTAATCGCCAATCGCGGTGCGCCCACGCTGAAACTCAATGCGGCCTCGCGGCAGATGCTGGATCAGAAAGCCAATGCGGTAAAGCCGCCGAAAGATGCGCGGGACCTGAGCGATCGTGAATTAGTTGAGGCGTTGCGCGCCAATCGCTTCGATATCAAGGCAACCTCAGCTGCCCTGGGCGTTTCCCGGGGGGCGCTCTATCGTAAAATCGAAAAATGCCCGCTGGTTCGCAAGGCCGCCGATTTGGATCGGGCCGACCTGCAAAAAGTCTACGATGAGTGTGACGGCGATATCGAGGCAATGGTGGATCAACTGGAAGTTTCAGCTTCCGCATTGCGGCGTCGAATCGGTGAGTTGAGAGTGATGCAATGAAACGGCCCTGTCCGGCCATGTCCGTGTCACGGTGTGGACATCATCCGGACCGCGGAAACCTTTAAAAACCGCCGGGTACATGCCGGCATAGACATTGCTACTTGAGCAAGCAAGCGCAAGAAAATGATGGGATCATCAAGGGAGACAGGAATGAGATACGAAGTCGAAATCGAGAATGGCCAGGTAACCAAAAACTCAACGTTTACCGCACAAGCGGGGGACACGATTACTTTCAACATTAAAGGCGGCGATAGCGGGTTTCTCTACAGTGTAGCTCGGTTGATGGGTAAGTATTGGCAACCCTCAATCACTTTAAAAAATTTCCAAGGGCCCGCGGATGTCAGTATAAAACTGATGGGAAAAGTTGGGTTGGCTGAAGATATCGGCGACCCGTCGAAGTCCGCGACCTTGGATATTCAAATCAACCCGCCGGACGATGAGGAAGGCGACGCGTAAAGCGCGTCCCGTGTCCTGCCCCTGGAAACCTTGTTGCCGTGAGCGTATGATCGGGGTCGATCCAGCACAAAACAAGGGGTATCTTACCGATATTCGTCAATAAAATTCCCGTCCGCCCCGAGAGGTCGAAACCGGACATAATGCCCCTGTGTTCGGGTAATCCCGCGCTCGGGAGCGGACATATCCACCAAGCCGGAAACAACCGGGTACACCGGAAAGTCCGGTGTACCGCCGGGCAGAGGTATGTCCGGCATTCACATGCTAAAGCGTATGCATCGCAAAAAGGAGGCAGGTATGAACCAAAACACGGCGATTTGCAAAAAGAAAGTAGACATGATTCAAAATGCCGTCGTTAGAAATCAGGATATAGACCTGGCTAGTGTGCTTATCCAATTTGATCAAGGTATTTTTACTTTTAATGGTGTCCCGGGGAATTTGCAGAGGGGGGACGAACTAATGATCCAAACGACGAACCCGGTGACCATTACGGCAAACTCGGACGATTTCGAAGTATATGAGAATGAGCAATGGCAACCATTCACCGAGACCACCCTAAGGCCCCTAATACCTCTTTTATTGAGGGTTAATAAGGAGGACCTGGGAATTGGCTCGCTTAATTTGGTGAATCCAAATCAACAAACCGATGTTGTGACCAACCAGGCACAATTGGATATTCAACTGAATCCAACAGGCCCCTTGCCTCCCGACAAAAAGTAATCCACTCCTCGGGACGGAACCCCACAGACCCCTGGTAACTTTGCCGGCCTTAAGGTAAAATGCGGCAAATGATCTTTGGAGTTTCTTTTGGCTATTCGTCTCGGCGAACACCTAAGGCGTATGCTAGGTAAAGGCGTGTCCTCGGAGGAAGAGCTGTCCTCCCCGGCAGAACGCGCCCAAGTGCAAGGCCTTAAGGACGAGGATCTTCTCTTGGAAGACGAGCCGGCTTCATCGGCCTACGCGGCTTGCGAAAGTACAGCCCATGAGACGCCTTCAAACCCTGAAAAGCCGGGTCCGGACCATGGTTCTACAGAGCCGGTCTCGGCAACCTTTGCCCTGGGCCGCCTTCTGGGTTCGGGAGGAATGGGCGAGGTATACGAAGCCTACGATTCACGCCTGAAACGCCGAGTCGCGATCAAATTGCTCAAAGCCCGGGGCGAGCGTGACCGCATTCGGTTTGCCAATGAGGCTCGCTTACAGGCCCGGGTTGATCACCCCTACGTTTGCAAGGTCTACGAGGTGGGGCAAGAGGGCAACCACGGTTATATCGCCATGCAGCGGATTCGCGGCAAACCGCTGCAGCATGTGTTGGACCGGCTTGATTTGCGAGCCCGGGTGCTGGTATTGGCCAAGGCGGCGGAAGGGGTACACGAGGCCCACCGCAGGGGTTTGGTGCATCGTGACTTGAAACCCGGCAATATCATGGTGGAGTTTAACCGGCAGGGCGAACCCTGGCCCTATGTGCTCGATTTCGGTCTGGCCCGGCCTATCGATGGAGATCATCTCACCGTGACCGGCTCCATTTTGGGAACACCCGCCTACATGGCCCCGGAGCAGGCGCGCGGCGAGCCGACGGTGGATCACCGTTGCGATATCTATGCACTTGGGGCCACCCTCTACCACTTGATGACCAATCAGCCGCCGTTCCACGGGAAAACCCCCGCCGCCGTGATCATGAGCCTACAGGCAGAGGAACCTCTCTCGCCAAGTCGTTTGAGAGCAGACCTTCCCAATGATCTAGTTTCCATTTGCCTAAAAGCCATGGAAAAAGAGCCCGGCAGACGTTACGATTCCGCCCGAGCCTTTGCCGAGGATCTTCACCGCTTTCTTGACAATAAGCCCGTCAACGCAAGGCCGCCGGACCTCTTCTACAGGCTCTTCAAAACGGCCTCACGGCACAAATTGCCGGTGTCAACGATCGCGATTGCCCTGATCCTGCTCATCGGCATGTCGGCTTATACTCTGGTGGGTCGCTTGCAAGCAGTTCGTCGCGAACAACAGGTCCTCCAGTTTACCGAACGGGTGGAGCGCTTGAATGCGCTACATCGCCATATGGTGATGTCGCGGCGCCATCCTACGGAAAAGAATATGGCGCTCTTACGCGATGAGACGGCACAGATGACAGCGGATCGAAACGCGGCGGGCCGTTCGGTACAGGGCCCGGCCGCCTATGCAATAGGCCGGGCGCACCTCACACTGGGAGAATATGACCGGGCCAGGACCTTTTTGGAAGAGGCGTGGCAAAAAGGTTACCAAACCCAGCGGACGGCCTACGCGCTTGGGCAAGCGTTTGCCCGGCTTTACGAAAGACAGTTGCGTGCCGAACAAATTCGTGCGAGTCTGGAGAAGCGGCTTCCCCACCTCGAGGATCTCGAGCGGGACTTAAAAAGCAAGGCGCTTGATTATTTCAATTTGTGCCGCGGAGCGACCTGGCTCAACCCTCGCTTACTTGAAGCGGAAATCGCCTATACTCAGCAAGACCCGGCCAGGGTTTCAGCCATGCTTGACGCCATCACCGATCCACCCCCCTGGCAATATGAAATCGATGTTTTGCGCGGCAATGCCTACCGCGAACTGGCTCGGGCGGCGGAAAACAAGGGGAAACCGGAAGAAGGGGCAGAGCTTCGCGTGAAAGCCCTGACCGCTTACGATCGCGCGGCCGCGACCGCGGAAAGCGATTTGAGTATTTACTGTGAAAAAAGCCGGCTTTACCTTCAGTTTGTTAAAGAAACGAGCCCGGAACCGGCTCAGACCGCGGAAATGGTTGCTTTGGGTTTGGCAGAAATCGAAAAAGCGCTCTCATTGGACCCGGATAATCAGGAAGCGATGGATATCAAGCTTCATCTTTACCTGGCAAGCGTCCAAAACACCCTGGACCGTTCCGAGAGTCCGGGACCGGACCTTCTAAAGGCCCTTTCCTCGGCAGAAGACATTGCCCGTACTCTGCGGGACCAGTCCGCGGCGCATCTTGCCCTGGGTGTGCTTCATTTCAATTGGGCCCGCTCCTTGATCAATAGCGGCGGGAACCCTGCCGAGAGACTCCAGGCAGCGAACGATGCCCTCGCCCGGGTGCCCCCCCGGAACCGTGATGTGTTTTATCATGGGACAAACGGCCTGGTATGGATGAACCTGGCGCGCCATGTGACCCAAAGGGAAGAGGATGAACAAAAAGCCGTCGCGGCTTTTCAGGCCGCCTCTCGCTTGAGACCGGACTCTCCGGTCTATCCAAACAATATGGGGATGGTTTACCTTTGGCGCGCGGAACGTCTACAGGGGCAGGAAAAAGACGAGGCTCAACGCCGGGCAGCCCGGCATTTCAACCGTTCCGCGACGCTGGGACCGGACCATTTCCTACCCACCTATTATCTCGGCCGTATTCATTATGCGTTGGGCATGGCCGCTTTTGAACGGGATGAGGATGCCGGGTCGCTTTTCGAAAAGGCGGTCGCCTTTTTTACGCGCGGTGAAAAGCTAAAACCGAAGATGGTTCATTTCCCTTTGAATCGGGGGGTGGTTTTTGTGTTTTCCGCTCACGCGGCCTACCAATCGGGAGAAGACCCCATGCCCTGGCTGGAAAAAGCCTATAGGGCCTATGAGCGTGCTGCCGAACTGGCTCCCAAGGTTGGGGCGGTTTATCAAAATCTGGCGATCGCCTACCAGTTGGAAGGACTTTATCGTTGCCGGACCGGTCAGGACCCGCGCGCGGCATTATCAGCGGCATTCGATTATGGAGAACAAGCCGAGGCCCTCTCCCCATCCCTGGTAGTGCTCTACGGCCAGGCAGAAATAGAGCTGACACGTGCGGAATGGGCCCTGCGCTCCGGGGTTGACCCAAGCCCCTTTCTTAACCGCGCCGATGAAGTACTCACCGAGATGTTTCAAAAGGACAGGGAAAACGCCATGGTCCGGCGGGGTCGAGGCAATGCCTATCTTCTGACCGCCCTTTTTAAGGAAGGAAACGGCCTGGAGCCCCTTTCGGATTACCAGCGTTCCCTAGCCGCCTTCGCCCATGGCGGTGAGGAGCCCGGGGTGCAATTGGAACTTGCCCGTGCGGCAGCTTATTACGCTCGTTACCTCACCCGTAACAAAATGGACCCCTCTGCCGTCCTGCAAGAAGGATTGGTCGCGGCGGAGAAGACCCTGGAAAGACGCCCAAGCTTTGCCGAAGCAAGGGCGATCAAGTCGGCGCTTATCATATTGCTTTCTTCCTCTCGAGAAAAACAGGCACGGCAAACCCTGGACACGGCTCTTGCGGACAATCCCCACTTGCATCAGGAATGGAGTAACTGGCCGAACGGATCATTCCTTGTGGATAGATAACCAGGGACCTTCTCGTTTCAAAGATTGATCATGACCGGCCATGATCGGACATGGCCGAATCATGAAGCGGGTCTCGAAAAAGACTGTTTCTAACCGGAATATCCGCCTCATGACACAAGCCGCGGCATCAGCTCCGGTAATGCCGCAAAGACCGGTTGAAGAAAGCGGGGAACCTAACAAGGACGCTGGGTTCAACGGCTTTTCCCGGCATGCCGGGGCAGGGGCAACAAAAGCTGTGCCACGGTTGGTTTTCCTGAACTCGGGACCGGCTTTCCGCGGCTCATAGCGCCGGCATCGGTTTTGCCCTTAGCATCGGACATCCCAGGGACGAAGGGCGAACCGGTAGACCAATCAGGCTGCACGCTCCCCGCTCGCCGGAATTGCCGAACTTCCCAAGAATGGGTTTTCAAATTTTTTGGACTATTAAACAACAGGTTACGGAGGTTATCTCATGACTAATAAACTTTTTGTTCTTCACCAGGGTATCGGCCAGAACGGCCAGCTTTGGTTCAACAGCTTTGACGGTAAAGAGTGGGCAGGGGACCAGCAGGTACCGAACACCGGGATGTCGGCATTTCCTTCAGCAGTGGTTTACAACGATGCGATCTATTGTTTCCACCAAGGATTCTTCAAGAACGGTCAATTATGGTACACCACTTTTAACGGATCGATCTGGTCACAGGACCAACAAGTCACCAACACGGGGATGTCCGCGGGTCCTTCCGCGGTTTTATTCAACGGGAACCTCAAATGTTTCCACCAAGGATTCGGGCAGAACGGCCAACTATGGTTCAACACCTATGACGGTAATGGTTGGCGGGGTGACCAACAAGTTCCTGACACCGGGATGTCCATTGGTCCTTCCGCGGTGGTATTCAACAAGAATCTCTACTGTCTCCATCAGGGCAGCGGACAGAACGGCGAGCTTTGGTACAACATCCAAGCTCCCAGCGGCCGCTGGCAGGGTGACAAGCAGGTGCCTAACACCGGGATTTCAGCATCGCCGTCAGCAGTGGTATTCCAGAAAAAACTCTATTGTTTACACCAGGGATCCGGGGATGACGGGCAGCTATGGTACAACGTCCTCGATGACAACGGTTGGCAAGGCGACACGGAGGTTCCCAGCGTGGGCCTGACGGCAGGTCCTTCAGCGGTGGTATTTAACGACCTTCTCTACTGTTTCCACCAGGGAGCGGGGATGGACGGACGGCTTTGGTATACCACTTATGATGGGAGTAATTGGACGGCTGACCAGCAAGTACCCGGCACGGGTATATCAGACGGTCCTTCCGCGGTAGTTTTTACTGTATAGCTCGATCTTTTCCAACGGGCAAATTCGGCGACAACTCCAGTCGCTGTTTAAAACGGTAGGGCTGCGCCCTACCGTTTTCCCTCGGTGGTATCTTGGGAGTTGGTGATGTAATCCTTGAAAAAACCGTCGCATGAACCGGATTCCCGTTGCCGAATGCGATTCCTACAACACTAAGGCGGGCGACGCGGTTATCTCGGAGCGGGCATTTTCGATCAGGCTTTTTTCATTTGGGCGTACAGCGCTCGCGGCATGAGGATTTCTCTTTCGGGCGGCTTGTCTTCCAGGTTGTTGACCCATTTTCTGATGCCCAGGCTGGTGTATTGGTAGGCTTCCGCGAAGACCAGGCCCAGTTCCTTGCCGTCCAACTGGACCGGGGCCTCGCCCAGTTTCTTGATGCTGCTGTCCGGGACCGCCTTGCTGAAGGGGTCCAGCTTGGGCGGCGCCTGGGCGTCCGGCGAGCCGTTCCAGTAGATATTGTATTCCTCGGCCGGAATCTTGCGGATGGGGATGGCGCCGAAGGTCTCTACCTTGGGTTTGCCCTGTTTCCAGTAGAGGCGTAGCGATTCGATGATCTGCGTTTTCAGGCGGCCTCGCCAGACGAAGATCAGGAAGGGGTCCAGGTCGAAGTGCTGGGCCAGGATGTAGTAGGTGGCCGCGATGTGCTTGCAGGGGTTGGACCAGTCGGGGCAGTCGCAGCTGCTTTCCAGGTCCTCCAGGCGTTTGGGGAACAGGCTGGCGCCCGCGTCTTCGAAAGCCTCGGCGATGTCGTTGGGCATCTTGTCCTGCAACATCTCCACCGCGAAGATGGCTTTTTTGGTGAGGTTGGCCATGACCTGTTTCCAGGAGTTATCCGACAGCGGATCCAGCTTGATGGACACCTTGTAATGGGACTTGCGGCTGCCCTGGACCGTAGAGGTTACGATCCCGGAGGAAATGCTCAGTTTCAGCACCTTGGACTCCGCGGCGTAGGCCTTGCCCCGGGCCAGGCGACTGCCCATCTTGAAGGATTCCAGAACTTCGATGAATTTCTGGGACCACCAGGCCTGCTTGGCCTGCGGCGGGCTGCCCGTCAAGGAAATGACCGGCGTGCCCTTCACTCGTGCTTTCGGTGCGCCTCTTTTGGTGTGATAGCGCTTGGTAACCATATCAACCCTCATCACGGGACAGTGTCAGAATATCTTTCAGTGCATCGGTGGACAATCTCGACAGCCAGGACTCGTCGGTTCCAATAATGTTTTCGGCAAGTTCCTTCTTTTTCTCGATCATACTGTCGATTCGATCTTCCAAGGTACCGATCGCGATGAGCTTGTGAACCTGAACATTGCGGGTCTGCCCGATTCGGAAGGCGCGGTCGGTCGCCTGATTTTCAACCGCGGGATTCCACCAGCGGTCATAATGGAATACGTGTGTGGCGGCCGTAAGGTTAAGGCCCGTGCCGCCCGTCTTCACCGTAAGGATGAAGATCTTGGAGCCCCTACCGTTTTGGAAGCGGTCCACCATCTCCTGGCGCTTGTGTTGCTGGATGCCGCCGTGCATAAAAAGAACCTCGGCGTTGAAGCGGGCCGTGAGGTGTTTCACCAGCAACTCGCCCATTTTGGTGAACTGGGTGAAGATCAGCGAGTTGTCGCCCTCGGAAATGGCTTCTTCCAGCATCTCGGTCAAGCGCATCAACTTGCCGGAGCGTTGGTCCAATTCGGAACCATCCAGCATGAAGTGGGCGGGGTGGTTGCAGATCTGCTTCAGCTTCATGAGCGTGGTCAGCACCAACTGGTTGCGCTTGATGCCCTCGGCGCCTTCGATCTCGCTGAGCTGGCGCTGGACATAGCCCTGGTACAACGCGGCCTGCTCCTCGGTGAGGTCGCAGTAGACCTTCATCTCGATCTTGTCGGGCAGGTCCTTGATGATGCGCTGGTCGGTTTTCAAGCGACGCAGGATGAAAGGCTGGGTCAGTCGCCGCAGCAGTTCCGCTTTTTTGCGATCGCCCTGGCGTTCGATGGGCAGGGCGAAGCGGGTTTGGAAATCCTTGAGGCCGCCCAGGTAACCCGGGTTCAGGAATTCCATGATGGACCACAGTTCGGAAAGCTTGTTCTCCACCGGGGTGCCTGTCAGGGCAATGCGCTGTTCCGTGTTCAGGTTGAAGACGGCCTGCGATTGCTGGGCCGTGGGATTTTTGATGTTCTGCGCTTCGTCAAGGGCCACACGGTGCCATTTGATGGACTTGAAGATGTCCAGGTCGCGGTTGACCAGGTGGTAGGTGGTGATGATCAGGTCGTAATCGTCAAAATTGCGCATGAAGGCGTAGCGATTGTGTCGCGTGGAACCGTGGTGCACCATGGCGCGCAGATTGGGGGTGAAGCGCATGCACTCGCGGAACCAGTTGCCCACCACGGACATGGGACAAACCAGAAGGGTTGGTTTGCTGTTGAAGGAAACTTCTTTCTGCTCGCGTTCAAACAGCAACAGCGACAGCAATTGGATGGTTTTACCGAGACCCATGTCATCGGCCAGGCAAGCGCCGAACTTCAACTTGGAGTGGAAGGTCAACCAGGAAAGCCCGCGCACCTGATAGGGCCGCAAGGTTCCCTTCAGTTTCTCCGGCTGGTCGATCTCGGGCATGTTCTCGCCCTCGTTGGCGAACAGTTGGGCGATGGTGCCTTGATAATCGAACTCGGCGGACTCAAGAGCAGTCTTCAACTCGTCGCTCTTCATGCCCAGGTGCATGGCCTCGCGCAGGGTCATCTCCCCGCTGGTCTCGCGTTCGGCAAAGAAAGTGACCGCGTTGAACAAGTCGTCCTGCGACAGCTCGACCCAGTGGCCGTCGATGGGCAGCAGCGCCATGTTGTGGCGCACCAGTTTGCGGAAGGCATTCTCGGAGATGGTGCGACCGCCGATCGCGGCCTTCCAGCTGAACTCGATCATGGAATCGAAACCCAGCAGGCCTTTCTTGTCGAAGGTGGAGCTGTCGATCTCGAACTTGGTGGTGAGGCGACGGCTGCCGGCTTTCTTCCACCAGGGCGGCATGACAACGCCGAAGTCGGCGCCTTGCAGGTGCAAGGCCTGTTCCGTCATGAAGTGGTAGGCTTCCTCGGTGGTCAGGTCTACAAAAGTAGGATAGGGCTGATCCAGGGAGGCGCGTAGCTCCGGGAAGTACTGGAGAGCGCGGCCCAGGTCGCGGAGGAACATTTCGGAGAGGGTACGACCCTCGGAGCCCTGGATGGGCACCAGGTTTTCCCAAATCTCCTGAGCCCAGATGTGTTCGTTGGGATCGGAAATGCTTTGCAGCGAGTAGGCAATCCGCCAGACACGCGCCTTGGGGTCCATGTCCTCGATACGGGCGTCGCCGACCTCGGGTGGGATGACGGTGAAGCAGGTGTGCCACTGCCGCGCCTCGGCGGTATGGGATTGCTTGAGCCAGTTGGCGACCATGGCTACGAAGGCGGCCTGGACGTCTCGGGCGGCGCTGAAACTGTTCTGGCGGGTGTACAGGCTTTTCAGCAGCGGCGGCGCCAGCGAATCCAGCGGGTTCTGCTTCTTGCGTTTGCGCGTGCTCTTCAGCTGGTTCATGGCGTCCAAAACGTCGTGGCCGACCACGTGCCGCACCAACCAGTCTATGGAGGTATTGAAGAAATCGTCGACAATGGATTCGCGAGTGCGGCGGGAGCCGTCGGGGGACCATTCGTGCTCGCAGCTGGGGGGCAAGTGCTTCTGCAAGGCTTCCAACTGGTTGGCCAGAATGGTGGTGTTCATCTTCCACAGCGCCTTGATCTGGTGGTCGATCTTGGTGAGATTGGGCTGGTAGGTGCCGTGAATCAGGCTGTAGAAAACCAGGTTGGCGGCATTCTTCCAAAAGCGGATCGACTCGCCGTAGGTCAACTCGGCGCCGCGACGGCTGATTTTGATACTCATCAACCACTTAAGCGCTACATCCGGGGCCAGCCGCACGCCGGGAATGCGCCAGGGCGTCAATAACACTTCTTCGCGACGACGGCGGGTGGCGTGCCCCTTCAGCCAGGGGGAAGGCAGAGGGGAGTCGGCGCTGCTGGGCAGGAGGAGGTTGGTCCAGGTAACCAGGGCGCTGCTGTTGCTGCCGATAAAAGGCTGCAAAACCTGGCGCATATGGGCGTACAGCCCGCGCGGGTCCACGGCAAAGGGATGCACTTCAAGGCTGTCACCGGCCCCCACTCGAGACCGCGCCCTTTGACCGGGCTGGAAGTCGGAAATGGGCTCGAATAACTGGTTCTTGGTGCGCAGGTTGCCATCCTCGAGCCAGATAAACAAACCTGGGCCCTCGCGCTTTGCGGTGGTCCACAAACCATGTACAACTTGCAAGAATGTTGCTCCGAGCTAACTAAAAGTATAAGGTGAAAGTAGGGGTGAGTTTTAACACCCTTAGGAATACTGAAATCATAAAAAGCGGCCGCTGTCTCGCTTGCTTCCTACCAGCTTGAAAATGCTTTTGGCGTAGATCAAAAAATCGGGATCTTCAAAACGAACCAAAAAGCGTTTTCACCCTCGAACCACATTATTTTAAAGGAACTGAGACGGGTAACCAAGCAAAAAGATAAAAAAAGCTTAATCTTGCCGATTCCGGCCCGATGACGCGGGCAGAACGAGCATGATAACTTTATGCCGAGAAATAACTTAGCATGCCTTGTCGGGGGTGGGCCGTAAAACTTGCCTCAAGCTGAAGAAAGAGCTTGCAATTCAGCCTGTAGCGGCTAAGATTTGCTTGAAAACCCGACGATTTGTCTAGTACGGCGCGCCCTAAGGCGCTTTTAGACAGCGTTCTCACTTTCCATGTACCATAAGCGAGTGTATCTATGGCACAAATATTTGTCCCCAGAGAAATCCGCGAACTCGAAAAGCGGGTCGCGGCGACGCCGGAGACCGTGAAGAAACTGGTCAAGGCCGGATTCGCCGTGGTCGTCGAGCGCGGCGCCGGTTCACCGGCGTTTATCGGCGATGCCGACTTTGAAGAAGCGGGCGCAACCTTTGTAGACAGCCCCGCGGAAGGTTACGGCAAGGCCGACCTCATCTTCAAAGTAGACGCGCCTTTAGAATCAGAGGTCGAGATGATCAAAGAGGGCGCGGTGCTGATTACCCACATCGTTCCCTCCAATGAATTACCGCTGGTCAAGCAACTGTGCGCGCGCAAGATCAGTACCTTTTCCATGAACCTGGTGCCGCGCATCACCATTGCCCAGAAGATGGATTCGCTGAGCTCTCAGGCATCCATCGCCGGCTACAAGGCCGTACTGTTGGGCGCCAATGCCCTGGGTAAGTACTTTCCCCTGCTGATGACCGCCGCCGGCACCATCACCCCGGCCAAGGTCGTGATCCTGGGCGCCGGTGTGGCCGGGCTCCAAGCCATCGCCACCGCCCGTCGCCTGGGCGCCACCGTGGAAGCCTCCGACGTCCGCCTGGCCGTGAAGGAACAGATCGAGAGTCTAGGCGCCAAGTTCATCATGGTTGAAACCGACGAGGATATGGAGGACCAGGGCGGTTACGCCAAGGAACAGAGCGAAGATTTCCTGCGCCGCCAGCGCGAGGAAGTGGGCAAACGCATGGCCCAGGCCGACGTGGTCATTACCACCGCGCTCATCCCCGGACGGCCCGCTCCCGTTCTGATCAACGAAGATATCGTCAAGCAGATGCCGGAAGGTTCGGTCATCGTGGATCTGGCCGTCCAACAGGGCGGGAACTGCGAACTGGCCGAACCCGGCAAAACCGTGGTCAAACACGGCGTCACCATCATCGGCGAGTTGAACCTACCCGCCATGATGCAGGTTCACGCCAGTCAACTCTACGCGCGCAACCTGTTGAACCTGGTGACGCACATCGCCAAGGAAGGGGAATTGGTCATCGACCTGGAGGAACCCGTTACCGACGGCGCCCTGCTGACCCATGACGGAGCCGTGCGCCACGAGCCCACGAAGAAGCTCCTGGACGAAGGAGGCAATTGATGTCACCACTATTGATAGGAATCTATGTCTTTGCCCTGGCCGTGTTTGTAGGCTTCGAGATCATTACCAAGATCCCGCCCACCCTGCACACGCCGCTTATGTCCGGGGCCAACGCCGTCTCGGGCATCACCATTGTCGGCGCCCTGTTCTGCGCCAAAACCGCCAATGTAGACCTGGCCAATATCCTGGGATTCGTCGCCATTACCTTCGCCACCATCAACGTGGTCGGCGGTTTTATGGTTACCGACCGCATGTTGGCGATGTTCAAGTCAAAGGGGAAGTAGATTGAATACCATCGTTGCACTGCTTTACCTGATTGCTTCCATCCTCTTCATCATGGGCTTGAAGATGTTGACCAAAGTGAAAACCGCCCGTCGCGGCAACATGCTGTCCTCGTCCGCCATGTTTCTGGCCGTGGTCGCCACCCTTCTGGACATGGGCACCGTGGACTACCGCTGGATCATTGCCGGCATGGTATTGGGCGGTCTGGTCGGGTCCATCCTGGCCCTGAAGGTGAAGATGACGGCCATGCCCGAAATGGTGGCCATCTTCAACGGCTTCGGCGGCGGCGCCTCGGCCCTGGTTGCCTCCTCGCTGGTGTTTGCCGTCGGCTTTCAGTTTTCGACTGTCGACAACACGGTCACCACCTTCCTGTCCATCCTCATCGGCGGCGTTACCTTCACCGGTAGCTTGATCGCCTTCGGGAAACTGAACGGCACCGTTTCCGGGCAGCCCATCTTGTTCCCGGGCCAACACCTGTTGAATGCAATCCTGTTGCTGGGTGCGATCGCCTTGATCGTACTGACCGTGACGGGCGCTGAATCCGGTTCGGGATTGACCGCGGAACTGCCCGTGGTGGGTAGTGCCCGGACCGCCGTTATCGCCGTCGTCGCCATCGCCCTGCTGTTGGGCGTGCTGCTGGTCATCCCCATCGGCGGCGCCGATATGCCGGTGGTTATCTCATTGCTGAACTCCTACTCCGGAATCGCGGCGGCCGCGGCCGGCTTCGTCCTGACCAACAACGTGCTTATCATCAGCGGCGCCCTGGTCGGGGCCTCCGGTTTGATCCTCACGCAAATCATGTGTAAGGCCATGAACCGCTCGCTGGCCAACGTGCTCTTCGGCGGCTTCGGCGCGGAACCCGCGGCAGGCGGCGGAGGCAAGGGCGGCGACGCCTACCCGAACGTCAAGTCCTGCGGCGCCGAGGAAGCGGCCATGATCCTGGAAGGCGCCCACGAAGTGATCGTGGTGCCCGGTTACGGCCTGGCCGTGGCCCAGGCCCAACACGTCACCAAGGAATTCGCCGACGCCCTCATCAAACGCGGCGCCCGCGTACGCTATGCCATCCACCCGGTGGCCGGTCGAATGCCCGGTCACATGAACGTACTCCTGGCCGAGTCCAACGTGCCGCACGAGCAATTGAAGGACTTGGACGATATCAACGAGGACTTCAAAAACGCGGATGTCTCGATCGTTTTGGGCGCCAACGACGTGGTCAATCCCGCGGCGATCACCGAGAATGACAGCCCCATCTACGGGATGCCGGTGCTCAAGGTTTGGGAAGCGAAAACCAGCTTCGTCATCAAACGGAGCCTCAGCCCGGGTTTCGCGGCCATTCCCAACGACTTGTTCAACTACGACAACAACCTCATGCTCTTCGGCGACGCCAAAAAGATCATGGGCGACCTGGTCAAAGAGATCAAGGAACTGGACTAAGCAAGTTACAAGTTGCCGGTTTCCAGTTGCAAGGTAAGAGGGAAGGGCCTGCGCCCTTCCCTTTTCGCGTTCGGGCTCTCGGCCGGGTATCGAGCACCCGCGGGGAAAGTTTGTTTCATTAAAAGTCCGTGGAAACTGATGCGTTTTCGACCCGCCTCCCGGCATTTTTCCTTCCTGCCCGTTTCAGTAGGTGTGCTACTCTAGGAAACTTGCGAGGCCGGGTATGATCGCGCCGGTCTATGTGCTTGAAACCAGCGACTTGGAGCTTTTCATGAGTTCACTGTTGACCGAATTTGCCGACGGGATTGCCACGCTGACCATCAACCGCGAGACGGTGCACAATGCCTTGGACGCCGATACCATGTCTCAATTTGAAGCCGCGATCACTCGGATCGAGGAAGATGATAGCATTCGCACCATCGTATTGACCGGCGCGGGTGAAAAGACGTTTTGTTCCGGCGGCGATCTCAAATACTTTGCCGGCATGACCGAGGAAAAACACGTGCTGGCCATGTCCCATCGCATGCAGCGCATCCTGGACCGCATTTATCACGGGCCGCGGGTGGTGATCGGCGCGGTCAACGGCAATAGTTACGGCGGCGGTTGCGAGATCCTGACCGCTTGCCACTTCCGCATTGCGGTCGAGGGCGCACATTTCTCCTTCCGTCAGGCCAGGAACGGTATTATTACCGGCTGGGGCGGCGGATTGCGCCTGTTTCGCATGGTGGGCAGAGGCAGGGCTCTGCGATTGTTCCTGACGGCGGAGGACACCACGGCCGAGGAAGCCCTGCGCGTGGGTTTCATCGACCAGATCGTGCCCCGCGAAAACCTGATGGACGAGGTGCTCGGCCTGGCCCGAAAGATTCACGAAAACGACCCCCGCGCCGTAGCCGCCTTCCTGGAACTGTCGCGGCAGCTCTACCGCGACGACATCGACACCTTCAGGGAACGCGAGACCGCTCTCTTCGCCGAGTGTTGGACCGAGGGCAAGTTCCACGAGGTCCTGGCCCGTTACCGCAAGTAACCTGCAACGAGACAGCCCGTAAGCAATTGACGCATTCGACCGGGCAATCCAGGAGAACTGGAATCAGGTTTCGCGCACTAAATTGGAGACGGCATACAGCGGCATAATGCGGATACGGTCCATGGCGCCGAAATTTTCGTGAGAGGCGCGGACGCCGTAACAATCCGGCCTGTCTGCCAAAAATAAATGCATGCTTTGCATTTGACCCCTTCTGCTCGATTTGATCTCTATAGGGACAATCTGTTTTCCAATTTGAATCACATAATCCACCTCGGCATTGCTGGAGCGCGCCTCGCGATGCCAGTAATAAACACCCGGCGGGCGTGAGGATTGAGCGATTACCTCCAACCCGGCAAAACATTCGGCGACAGGCCCTTTGTTGATCAAGGTTTCCGGCCCCGGTAGAAGACCTTGCTTGAAATCCAGCCCCAACAGGTTTTGATGGATCCCCAGGTCGAATAGGATGACCTTGAATTTCCGGGGATCCACCTGAGCACCAAGAGGTATTCCGCGGGCGGATGTGTGATGGATCTTATAAGCAAGCCCGGCCTTGATCAACAGGTCCAACGCATCTCGATAGCCGTGTGTTTTTTCTCCGCCGGCCACATCTACGTATTTGAATTTGCGGCCCGCTTGGAAGGGAACGGCTTGAAACACTTCTTGAATTTTAAGGACCGGCGAGCGCTTTTTATATTTTGCGAAATCATCCTGGTAGGAGGTTACCAGATTATCCAACAGGTTTCGACAACCCCTCAGATCACTGTTTTGACTATAATGCGCCACTACCGCGGGCAATCCGCCGATCATTTGATAGATCCGATATTTTTCCAGTAGTTTGTTGTGAATTGGGTCGGCCAGGGGTTCTTGAGAGGGTTTTGAAACCATGGAGCGAAGGCCGCCTCCACCCACCGCGTCAAGAAACTCGTAAAAGGTCAAAGGGTACATATACAGAGAGGTGATACGACCGACTCCGAAAGATGGAATCTGGTCCAACGAGAAGGCCAATAGAGAGCCGGCCCCAATAACGTGCAGGTCGGGCATTTTTTCATAAAAGTAGCGAAGGGAACGCAAAGCATTGGGACATGCCTGAATTTCATCCAGGAAGAGCAAGGTTTTGCCGGGAATAACCGGTACATCGAAATAGGCCGATAATTGTTCGACAATGGCCCCCGGGGTGAGGGCGCCTTCCCAAAACCTTGCGACCTCCGGGATTTCATCGAAGTTGACTTCCAGAAAGTGAGGGAAGGATTCCCCCAATTTGCGGGCGGACCAGGTCTTGCCTACCTGCCGCGCCCCCCTCAGCAAAAGCACCTGTCGCCGCTCCTGACGCTTCCAATTCTCTAGATGCCTTGCTACATCACGCCTCAAGACGAATACCCCGTTGTAATTTCATGCTGAGTTTGCAGAAACTCAAGGCAATTATGCGGTTTAATCTTCAGAAACTCAAGGCAAACAGGCCTTGTTTTCTTCAGAAACTCAAGGCAAACGAGAAACCGACAGCATCGATCATACAGCGAAGCACTACTGTTTCGAGTATATTTGCATGCATGCCGGCAATACGTGTTGGCAGGACTTCATGCCTCGAATCGTTCCTCGAAGAAGCCCCAAATGGACAGGGCCTCGATAAGGGCGATCAGGGGAAGGCCGACGATGGCGTTGGTGTCTTGGGTTTCTACCCTACTCATCAGCATCACGCCCCGACTCTCGAATTTATAGCCGCCCACGCAGTCCCAGCTCTTGTCCGCCTCTACCATCTTGCGCAGATAGTCTTCCGACAGGTTCCCGTGAAAGGAAATACTGGCATGCACCGCATCTTCCACCGCGCGGCCCGTATCCGGCTCGATGATCGCGAAGGCCGTGTGCAGGCGGTGGGTTTTGCCGCTCAGACGTTTCAACTGCGCGACCGTTTTGTCCACCGTTCCCGGTTTGGTCAGCACCTCGTCGCCCAGGGCCAGCACCTGGTCCGCGCCGATGATCAGGTGGTGCGGCCAATCCTCGGCCAGGGACTCCGCCTTGCCCCTGGCCAGGGTAAGGGCCAACTGCTCCGGGTGCAGCGTGGGGTCGATAAACTCTTCAAAAGGCGGCGCCGCTGTCTCGAAGGGCAGGCCCAGTGTTTCGAACAGCGCTATTTTGTACTTGGATTGAGTGGCGAGCAATATGGGTTTCACGGGGTCCACTCCGCAAACAAGTCGTCGTCCTCGGCGATACGCAAGCGCACAAGCTTATTATAAGGAAAAAAGGGCATGAGTTTCCGGGCAAAATAACCGGCCAAGACCTCATTGGTGGGCTGCCGGGTTTTGAAGAAGGGATCGACCCGGTTGATATGCTGTTGGTGAAAGGGTTGAACCACCACTTCATCCAAGGCGGCGTCCACCTGCATCAGGTCAACGATCATGCCGTCGTCATTCAAGGGTCCCTGCAACCAGATCGTCAGGGTCCAGTCATGGAAATGCGGCAGGGCGCTGTCGCCGAAACGCTCCCGGTTACCGGCCTCGTCGAGATCCGCCCGGGCGTAGTGATGGGCTGCCCGGAAGTGCACGCGCCGGCAGAAGCAGACATTAGACAAGCCCGATGCCTCCATCCACATGCCACAGAGCGCCGGTCACCCACCCCGCTTTATCCGAAAGCAGAAACACCGATGCTTCGGCCACATCCTCGGGTTGACCCACGCGTCCCAACGGGTGCTGCGGACCCAACATGGCCAGTTTGTCCTCGCGGTTCATATCGCCCTCGGATTGCGGATCGTGAATGGGCGTATCGACCACGCCCGGCAGCACCGCGTTGACGCGGATATTCTGCGCTGCCAGCTCCAAAGCAAGGGTCTGGGCCAGGTTGTTGAGCGCGGCCTTGGTTGCCGCGTAGGCGCCCACACCCGCAATCGGCCGACTACCCAGGGTGGACGAAATGAACAGGATGCTCTTGCCCTCGCCCGCTTGTAAAAGGGGCAACGCGGCGCTCACCAATGCAAAGGGTCCCGTCACATTGGTGCGGAAGTAATCGTCGAAGTCATCCACGTCCTGGCCTTCCAGCGGTTGGTAGCTGTAACGCGCCGCATTCAATACCAGGCCGTCCAGTTTGCCCTCGGTATTGAGGCTGACCTGACGCACCAGGTCCTGCCGATCCGCTTTGGAGGTGATATCGCCGGGGTAAGCCGAAGCATTTCCGCCCAATCGATCGGCGGCTTCCCGAAGACGCTCAGGGTTTCGCGCGGTGATGTGGACATGGGCGCCCGCCGCGATCAGCTTTTCGGCAATGGCGAAACCGATGCCGGTACTGCCGCCGGTTATCAAAATGTGCCGTCCTTGCATGAGGTCATGCTCCTTTTGAGGTGTTCCGAATGTCAAAGGCCGGTGGGACAATCGATAAAGCAGGTATCTACGTCGAAATTACTCTCTATCCAGGTGCGCAGGGAACGCAATCCCCACACTTCGGTATTGTAATGGCCGCCCAAACCCAGGTTCACCCGATTCTCACGACAGAAGTGGTAGATGGGATGCGTCGACTCGCCGGAAATATGGTAGTGGACGTTTTTGATCTTGGCCTCGCTGACCAGGCCGAAACCGGCGCCCTCGCCCGTAACGCAGGAAATACTGCGCACGGTATCGGGCCCGAAACCCAACTCCTTGACCGGACCGCCCAACAGAGTTTCCAAGCGCCGGGTGATATCCTCCCGCGTAGTTTCGGCAAGACGGCCCATGAAACCGATGGTCTTGCCCTTGTAGTTGCCGAAGGGTTCGAAGCTCCGGGGATCGCAGCCCAACTCACGCAGCAGGGTTACGTTATGGCCCACCTCGGGATGCGCATCCAGCGGCAGGTGAACCGCGTAGAGGGCGATGTCATGGTCCATCAGGGTTTTGATGCGCTTGTAATTGCTGCCGCGCAGGGGAAACTGGTAACCCCAATAGATGCCGTGGTGCACGATCAGCATGTCGGCGTTCAATTCGGCCGCTTTCTGAAAGGTCTCCAACACGCCGTCTACAGCAAAAGCAACGCGGCGCACCTTTTTGGGGCCGGCAACCTGAAGTCCGTTGATGGCGCCCTCGTCAAAATCCCCAACGGCCAGGTAATCGTTGAGCTTGGAAACCAGTCGTCCCAGATCGATCATACTTCCATGGACTCCTTATCCTGGCCGGGGAAGCCGATGATGTACTCGCCCGAAAAGCAGGCATGGCAGTAATTATCCGGGTTGGAGTTCTCCAGGCAGTCCAACATACCCTGAAGGCTGATGTACTCCAGCGAATCGGCCTCGATATACTTGCGGATCTCTTCCACGGTGTGGGAACTGGCGATCAGTTCCTTGCGGGTGGGCGTGTTGATACCGTAGAAGCAGGGATGCGTGGTGGGCGGTGCGGTAATGCGCATATGCACTTCGGTGGCGCCGCCCGCGCGCAGCATTTTGATGATCTTTCTCGAGGTCGTGCCGCGCACCAGGGAATCATCTACCAACAGTACCCGTTTGCCCTTGATCAGGCTTTTGACCGGATTAAGCTTTACCTTCACACCGAAGTGGCGAATGGACTGCTTGGGTTCGATGAAGGTCCGGCCCACGTAATGGTTGCGGATCAGGCCGAAGGCAAACGGAATTTTGGACAGGTTGCTGTAACCGATCGCCGCGGTCACGCCCGAATCGGGCACGGGCACCACCATATCGGCCTCGACCGGGGATTCCTCGGCAAGTTTGGCGCCCAGGCGCTCGCGATAGGCCAGAGTAGATTCACCGAACATAATCCCGTCGGGGCGGGCGAAATAAATGTGCTCGAAAATGCACTGACGAGCGGGCTTTTCCTTGAAGGGGCGGCTGGAACGTCGCATGCCCAACTCGTTGACCACCATCATTTCGCCCGGTTCGATTTCGCGCTCGTAGTTTGCGCCGATCAAATCGAAGGCGCAGGTTTCGGAAGCAAACGCGATGGATTCGCCCAGAGTGCCCATGACCAGGGGCCGGAACCCGTGGGGGTCGCGCACGGCGATCAATTTGTCTTTGGTGATAAATACACAGGAATAGGCGCCCTTCACCTGGCTGAGCGCTTCGATGACAGCTTCCTCGATGGTTTTCTTTTTGCTCTTGGCGATCAGGTGCAGGATGACCTCGGTATCGCTATTGGAATTGAAAATGGAGCCGATCCCTTCCAGCCGACGCCGGACCTCGCCGGCATTGACCAGATTCCCGTTATGCGCCATGGCGATCTGGCCGTGATGGCAGTTGATCAGGATGGGTTGCGCGTTGGCCAAAAGGCTGGCGCCCGCGGTGGAATAGCGCACGTGGCCGATCGCGGCGTCACCGGGCAGCCTGGCCAGGGCCTCCTCGGAAAAAACATCGGCAACAAGGCCCATCTGTTTGTGACAGGTCAAATATCCGTGATCGGACGCAACGATGCCGGCACTCTCCTGACCCCTGTGCTGTAACGCGTATAAACCCAGGTAGGTCATGTTGGCGGCCTCGTGATGGGGTTTGATCCCAAAGACACCGCATTCATCCTTGAACTTGTCCAACATCGGCAACCGTCCTCCCCTCGATTCGATTCCTTACTGACCATTATCAAACGAAAAACAAATAGCTGCAAGCACCCCACTTGTCATAAGGCCCATCATCATACAGCAGGAAGACCTCGCTGTACATATCTTGGAGGAAAGCGGGGAAAGCGGACGGTAGGCAGGGCCTCGTCAAAATCGTAAACATAAGCCGGTAACACGCCCAATTGACTCAAATCTTCCCGGAAAGACATGAAAAGTCCGTGTCCGGTGCGATATTCTTCCCGGGAACACATGAGGGCAATGCATAAAATATTCGAACAATCGAATATCAGACGCCGGCTACGTTGTTGTTCCTGTTAGCAACAAAGGTCCCACAACCTGAAACGCGATTGCTTCCGGGATCAATCCCTAAATTAAATGGACTTTATGCAGTATGAGGTGTTGTTTGGTTGTTTAATGTACTGCTCTTACAACTTTGGCGAGCCCCCGATGAAGCGTTTGCCCGGGTTGTCAATTTGGAGGAAAGACGTTATCCTTTCCGATTGGTGAGATTTGAGATGAGAGGCCGACATGTTAGACACTTTATTGCAACAACTCGACGGGCAACGCGAACGGGCGGCCCGCATTCGGAGTTATCTTTGACCTGCCGGGGAACCGTCGCAAGCTTATGGAGCTGGAGAGCTTAAGCACCGAACCCGATTTCTGGAGCGATCAGGAACGCGCCCAGCGCACGCTTCAGCAACGCAACCAGATTCAGCAGGATGTTGAACTGGCCCAGAAGATCGACGAGATCGAAGAAGAGATCGAGGTCCACCAGGAGTTCCTGAAGGAAGGGGAAGCGGTAGAAGACGACCTGGCCCAGTTGTTGGAAAAGTACTACGGTATGGTAGAGGACACCGAACTCCGCATGATGCTGTCGGGCAAATACGACAAGAACCCCGGCATCTTGACTATTCAGCCCGGGGCCGGCGGGACGGAAAGCCAGGACTGGGCGAGCATGCTGTATCGCATGTATTTGCGCTATTGTGAGAAACAGGGATTCAAGACCGAGATCCTCAACTATCAAGACGGTGAGGAAGCCGGCATCAAGGGTGCGGTCATTCGCGTGGAAGGCCCCTTTGCCTACGGGTTCCTGAAGGCCGAATCCGGGATTCACCGCCTGGTGCGCATCTCGCCCTTTGACGCCAGCAAGCGCCGTCACACTTCGTTTACGGCCGTGCACGTGATCCCCGAGATCGAAAACGACGACGAAGTGGTAATCGACGAAAAGGACCTGCGCATCGACACCTACCGTTCCTCGGGCGCGGGCGGTCAGCACGTCAATACCACCGATTCCGCGGTGCGCATCACTCACCTGCCCACCGGGATTGTGACCCAGTGCCAGAATGAACGGTCGCAGCACAAGAACAAGGCCTCCGCCATGAAGGTGCTGCGTTCCAAGTTGGCCCAGTTACAGATCGAGCAGAACGAGGCCGAGATTCGCGGCTCCTCCGCCGAGAAAAAGGAAATCGCCTTCGGCAGTCAGATCCGTAGTTATGTCATGCATCCGTATCAGATGGTCAAGGACCATCGCACCAACGTAGAAACCTCCAACGTGACCAAGGTCATGGAGGGCGACCTGCAAACCTTCATCAGGGCCTACCTGATCAGCGAGTCGGCCGCCGAGGCCGGTTGATCCGGGGCTCCGCCCCCTTTTCCGACATCGATTGCTTTTAAGTTCCCTTTGAGGTGATCCCCATGCGCGCTTCCAGTATCGGTGCCTTCCAGACCTTCAAAATGTCGGTGGGCCCCAGTTCCTCGCACACTCACGGACCGATTCTCATTGGTAATATGTTCCGTCGCCTGATTCAAGAAGAGGGCGTCAAGGACTTCGACCGTTTGAAGATCCATCTCTATTGGTCGCTGGCGCGTACGGGCAAGGGCCACCTTACCGACAACGCCATTATCGCCGGCTTGATGGGTTTGGACCCGGTCACCGACGATCTGGAGAAGATCAACACGGCCCTGGCTCGAACCACGACCTCGGGCATGCTGAGCCTGGGCGTGAAAGAGATCGCGTTCAACCCGGTCAAGGATTTCGTGTGGTCGCCGTTCAAGCGCCTGCCCGGCCATGAAAACGGCATGAACCTGTCGCTGCTCGATGCCGACGGCGCCGTGGTCTTCCAACGCAACTACTATTCCGTGGGCGGCGGCATGGTTCAGGAAGAGGGTCATGGGGACCGCGAGGACACTGAGACGGAACCGTTTCCCTACCGCAAGGCGTCGGAGTGGTTGGCCTACGCAAGCAAGCACGGCCTGCCCTTGTCGGACATCGTCAAACAGAATACGGCCGCCCTGGAGGGTCAGACAGTGGACGAAGTGGTGGGTCGCATGCACCGCTTTTGGGACGTGATGAAGCGTTGTGTGGAGCGAGGATTGAAACCCACGGAAACCGTTCTTCCCGGCGTCTTGCAGGTGAAGCGGCGCGCGCCGCAATTGCTGGAGGCCGCGGTCAGACCCAAACGGCGCGGCATCTTCGCCAGCAACGATATCTGCCGTTACGCCACCGCCTTCGCCTACGCGGTCAGCGAGGAAAACGCGGCCTCGGGCCGGGTGGTCACGGCGCCCACCAACGGCGGCGCCGGCGTGCTGCCGGGTGTTTTGTACGCCGGCCAATACCTGGACGATTTCAGCGACGACGAGATCGTGGAGGTGCTGTTCACGGCGGCCGGCATCGGCGGCCTGATCCAGGCCAACGCCTCCATCTCCGGGTCGGAGGTGGGCTGCCAGGGCGAGGTAGGCGCGGCCTGTTCGATGGCGGCGGGCGCGGTCTGCCAGCTGTTCGGCGGCGATATCCGGGACACGGAATACGCGGCCGAGATTGCCATGGAACACTCGCTGGGCCTGGAATGCACGCCTATGAAGGGTTACGTGCAGATCCCCTGCATCGAACGCAACGGCATCTTCGCCCAGAAGGCGCTGGCGGCCGCCCAACACGCCATCACCCTGAAAGATCACCGCATCAGCCTGGACCTGGTGATCGAGAAGATGTACGAAAACGGCAAGTACATGCACGCCGACTTTAAGGAGACCAGCCGCAAGGGTTTCGGGCCCATCGTCCCGGACCTGCATTTCGAGGTGTGATTTCCCCGGCTTACACGGGTAGTCACAGTCAGGCCTATGAGAAATCGGCCTGGCCGTGGGCATCATGGCTGCTTATAAGCCCCGCCGGCTTCAAGGAACAGCGCATCAAAAAGAAACCCCAACTGTATTCTTGACACACCTGTTCTAAGATCCTACTCTTTAAGAGGTTTTGCACTATCTAAATGATTTGGTTCGTGAACCCGTCCGGAGGGATCTATGTTACGCAAGCTCTGCCTCATTTCATTAATGATTTCAGTTACCTCTTTCGGCCTTTCAGCCTTAAACAGCACGCAATGTAAGGACGGCAATGTCCCTGGCAGCAATGGGTTCTGTTGTAAGCCAACCAGCAGTGACAGTTGGTCGTGCACCGATGGAAGCTGCTGGACTTGCTTGGGCGACTGCCTACCGGGACATGTTGATCAAGCCTGCTTGGATAAATTACTTTTTTAATCTGGAAAGTAAAGATTTCCAACGGACCGGACCACAGACCGTGAATGGTTGTCGATTATGGAAACCCTCATTCTATTTCTAATCCTCACCGCGGAGGGACTTCCGGTAAAACCCATCTTGCAGGTGGATGACAGCCGACCCTTTCTAGGTGATCATTTCTTGTCTTATCCCTATGATGCCTTATTTAAACAGGGGAAGCTTTACCTTGCCGAAGAAGGGCATCCTGTCCTGGTCTTTGGACGTGATGGGTTTGTCCAATCCATCGGCAGTTTGGGTGAGGCCGGCGATGAGTTCAGACATCAACCCGTTACTTTGGACCTTTTCGAGGGGAAGTTACTGATCACCGAGCGGTATGGCCGTTCCCGGTCTCTTTTCACTTTGGAGGGGACCTTCGTGAATAAAGAAGCCCTTGACCAGAGACTGCACTACCTGCCGGACGGCGCTCGTTTTCAAAAGCTGCACTTCGAAGAAGCCTTCAAACGCCGGTTTGTGTTGAAAGAAATAGATACCGGCCGGCTGCTTGGCAAGTTGAAAGACGATACAGGCATCGGCTTTCATCTCTCCAACGCATGGCCCGTCCGCCTGGATGCGAACCATCTCTTGATCGTCAAAGCCAGGGGCGCCTTTGAGGTTTACGATAGACAGGGTGTTCTCATCAAGGAAAGAACGGTCCCCTTGGAACTGTACAAAAAAGAGGTAGAACGAGACCCATTGGGTGATGCCATCTTGAAACACCGACCGCGAAAGATAAAATACTACCGCTTCGGCTTGCCTCTGTTCGATGTCGCCGTGGAAAGCCCGGAGCACATATGGTTTCTGGTCGGTGATGAGGAAAGCCAAACGGAAGACGACCGCAAACCCATGTTGGTTACCTTGTACCGCATGAGCCTGAAAACAGGTCATGTTTCTTTTAAAAAGCAAATGCCGGCGCCTCTGCATAGAATCAACATCGATGACGGCGCTCATCTGGTCTTGCTCTCACAGGAAGAAGCCATGATCCAGGTGTATTCACTGGCACAAATTCGCACCGCCTTGGGAGAGTAAAAGTCTCTTCGGCTTTGGACCAGGTGAGACAGGGTGCCCGACAAAGATGTGAAACCGGAAAATATGACCATTTATTACGACGGCGGCTAAGGGCTATCGAGCTATTAGCCCCGGTCGCTGTATGCAACGCCGGGCGAGTACCCTGAAAGATCACCGCATCAGCCTGGACCTGGTAATCGAGAAGATGTACGAAAACGGCAAACATATGGACGCCTACTTCAAGGAGACCAGCCGCAAGGGTTTCGGGCCCATCGTCCCGGACCTGCATTTCGAGGTGTGAGGCGGAAAACACCCCGATTATTTCGAGGGTCCGAGGTCCCCGGCCTTTAAAAACCGGTGTTACCAACTTTTTTCAGAAACGTTGTTGCATCGCGCTGAAAGCTTATGATACTCTTCGGTGCCTGAACGGAGAGGTGACCGAGTGGTCGATGGTGCACGCCTGGAAAGCGTGTGTGGCGCAAGTCACCGAGGGTTCGAATCCCTCCCTCTCCGCCATTAACCCCCGCGCTTCGGGTGGAAGAGTCAGGCATCGGTGACGAGATGCCGTGAACCGTGTCAGGCCCTGACGGGAGCAGCACTAAGCGGATTTTCTCGTGCACCGGTGTCTGGCTGTTCCACCTCTTAAATGGGACCGACTTAAACGGGGAGCGAAGATGGCTCAAGTAACCGCCCTCGAATGGCGGCCCCAAACTTTCGATGATCTGGTAGGGCAGGACGTTGTCTCCCAGACGTTGAAAAATGCCATCAAATCGAATCGGCTCCACCATGCCTACCTGTTTGCCGGGCTGCGCGGATCGGGCAAAACTTCCTCCGCGCGCATCTTCGCCAAGGCGCTCAACTGCGAGAAGGGTCCCACCGAAACTCCCTGCGGCGAGTGTTCCAGTTGCACCGAGATCCGCGACGGCAATTCCATGGACGTGGTCGAAATCGACGCGGCCTCCAACAACAGCGTGGACAATATCCGCGAGCTGCGCGAACTGGTGCGCTACAATTCCAGCCGCGACCGCTACAAGATCTACATCATCGACGAAGTGCACATGCTCTCCACCAGCGCCTTCAACGCGCTGCTCAAAACCCTGGAAGAGCCGCCGCCCCATGTCCTATTCATCATGGCCACCACCGAGCTGCACAAGATTCCCGCCACCATTCTGTCGCGGACCCAGCAGTTCGAGTTCCGCCAGATCCCTCTATATAAGATAGAAGAGCGGCTGAAGATGATCGCCGAGGCCCAGAACCTGGAAATCGAGGACGAGGGCGTTTCCCTGATTGCCCAGGCGGCCGGCGGTTCCATGCGTGACGCCCTTTCCATCTTTGATCAAATCGTGGCCGCATCTTCCGAAAAGATCTCCGGCTTGGACGTGAAGTCCATCCTGGGCGTGGTCGAGGACACCAACCTCATTGACCTGCTTGGCGGCTTGAACTCCGGCTCCGCCGAGCGCATCTTCTCGCGCATCAACGAACTGGTGCACTACGGCCACGACCTGAAGCAGGTCTACGACACTTTTACCGGCTTCATCCGCGATTCCGTGGTCATGAAAAGCGTTACCGACCCCGCCGACCTGGTGGTGCGCACCTACGGCCACGGCCGCGAGCACCTCAGTCTGTTGGAAGAGTTGGGGATTTCGGACCTGGTGCGGATTCTCGACGTTCTGGTCAGCCACGAACCGGTCTTCCGCCAGGCCTCCGAACCGCGCTACGCCTTCGAGCTGGTCTTCCTCAAGCTTTTGGAAATGAAAAAGCTCATTCCCCTGGAAGAACTACTGGGCAACCTCCGCGATTTGACCGCGCTGCAAGGCGACGAAAAAAAAAACTGAATGATCCGCCCGTTCGGAAACAACCCGTGGTTCCCGCGCCTTCCGTGCATCGCACGCTTCGCGAAACGGCCAAAGTCGACAAGCCCAAGCCCGACGCCGGTGAACCCCAACCCGCGCCGGCCGATTCCGGCGGTCGGGAGGCAGCGGACGCCAAACCGTTTCTGGATCAAATCATGAAAAAGGCCAAACCGGGCCTGAAGGCGCTCATCGGCAACGCTTATCGAGTGAGCCGCCAGGGCGGTCGGGTCATGTTCTATTTGGATAAACGCCACGCCAACCTGATCCCCATGATCAAGTCGCCCCAAAACTACAAGATCCTGGAAGACCTGTCCGCCGAACATTTCGGGCGGCCCTTCGACATCCATTTCATGATCGGCAACGATCCCTCCATTGCCCAAGCGCAAAAAAGAGACCAGGACGCGCTGGAAATAGTAAAATCGAATCCAGTGGTGAAGTTTGTTCTGGAAAACTTCAACGGAACCATCGTGAACAACACGATTCTCGACGAAAAGAAGGAGTGAACCTTGATCGACATGCAGCAAATCATGGAGCAGGCCAAGGCCTTTCAAAAGCAGCACCAAGACGGTTTGGCCCAAATGAAGATTCCCTTCAGCGCGGGCGGCGGTGCGGTTAACGTGGTCATCAACGGGAACAAGGAAGTCACCAGCCTGGAAATCTCGCAAGACGCCATGGGCGATGCGGAAATGCTGGCCGACACCATCCTGGCCGCACTCAACGGCGCTTATTCGGAGGCGGACCGCCGGGTGGGCGAACGCACACCCAACTTGGATAACCTGGACCTTTCCTCGATCATGAACATGTTCAAGCAATGAACGACAGCGCCCTGGACCGCGTCATCCAAAGTTTTGCGGCCATGCCGGGGATCGGAAAGAAAACCGCGCAAAGGCTGGCCTACTTCGTGCTCAACCAGGAGAACCGCTTCGCCGTCGATCTGGCCGATGCCCTGCGCGAGATGAAAGAAAAGCTGCGCTGGTGCGAACGCTGTTACAACATCAGCGAAACCTCCCTGTGCAGTATTTGCAGCATGACCAACCGGCGCGAGGGCCTGCTCTGCGTGGTGGAGGACGCGGTCAACGTGAACAACATCGAGCGCTCGGGCAGTTTCGACGGCTACTATCACGTGCTGCAAGGAGTGCTGTCCCCGGTCAACGGCATCGGACCCGACGAACTGCGCGTCAATGAACTCTTCGCCCGTTTGGACAAGGACCCGATTAGCGAAGTCATCCTGGCCACCAACCCCACGGTTGAAGGCGAGGCGACCGCCATGTTCCTGGCCGACGCCCTGGCCGACCGCAACCTGAAAATCACCCGGATCGCGGTAGGCGTCCCCATCGGCGGCAACCTGGACTACGTGGACGAAATCACCATGGCCAAAGCCATCACCAACCGCCGCCCCTTGCTGTGAATGCCCCTACATGTCCCAAATCTGAGCAATGGTGATCGCTTGAAGTCGCCCGGTACTCGCGTTATTATGGAACCAGTGTTGCGGACAGGAGAACGGGTCATGAGCAAAACCAAAAAACACATGCTGTCGGTGCTGCTGGGAGCGCTGCTTTTAACCGCCTGGGGCGAGCGAGAGCCGCGTGTTCCCGAGGTTCGGCCCTGTTACGCGCGAATCGATATTCGCGACATGGGTTATCGCGCCCTGGAAAAGCTGAAGGCCGACGATCGCGTGCATTGGTGGGTGGAAGTTCGCGACAGCTTGCTCATTCGCGCCGATCGCGGCGCCCTGCCCGTTCCCCGCGCCGAAGTCCTGCCCGTTCGCGTCAACGACCGCAACCTGGTGGTCATCAGCGCCCATCACGACGACCTCCAACTACTGGAAGGAACCGTCCTGGCTCAGAGCAGTCGTTACAGCGTGGTCCTGCTACATGCCGAACCCGATGTGGAGCAACTGGACACCCTGTTCCACGGCGGGCACGGTTGCCACAGCCGCTGGTTCGCCTTTCAGCCCGATACCGCCCTGGGTTGCCGCGCCGAGAACCTGCCGCCGCGCCAAAAAGCCGCCAAACGTGCCGATGTGGAAGCACTGATCGGTCAATTGGACGGTCAGCGTTGGTTCAATGATCTGTACAAGTTGCATTGCCTCAGCCGCAACTCCTTCAGCAGCGATATAGAAATTGCCCGCGACTACCTGGCCGATGAGTTCCGCTCCCTGGGCCTGTCCGTCACCCTGCAAGATTTCCCCAACGGCAGCACCACCAACCAGAACGTCATCGCGACCCTTACCGGTACCGAACGTCCTGAAGATATCTACATCATCGGCGCTCATTACGACTCCATCTCCAACATCGACGGCGGCACGGCTGACAACGCCCCGGGCGCCGAGGACAACGCCAGCGGCACTGCCGGCGTTTTAGAGTTGGCGCGCGTTCTGGCCGCCAATCCCCCGGCGGCAACCGTGGTTTTCATCGGTTTCTCCGGCGAGGAACAGTTTCTGGTGGGCAGTTTCTATTATGTCAACCAGATCGTCGCCGCCGGTGAGCAGGACACCATCAAAGCCGCGCTGACCATGGACATGATTGCCTATACCAGTGATCAGGTCTACGACATCACCCTGGAGTCCAACGCGGACAACCAGGACCTGCTGAACCTGTTCGCCGATGCCGCGACCAATTACACCACGCTGGAGACCAGCTTTTTCCTCAGCCCCTCCGGCAGCGATCACGTACCCTTCATCAATTCCGATATTCCCGCGCTGTTGGTCATTCAGGATGAATGGTTCAGCTATCCCGGTTACCATCGCACCACCGACCTCGCTGAAAACCTGGGCATCGAACAGGGCCTGGAGGTGCTGAAGATGCACCTGGCCGTTTTGGAAGGTCTGGTCTACTGACCAGCTCGAATCAAAGAGCCGCGACTGATGCAAGAGAAGACCCCGCTCGAATAGTGCATTGTCTCAAAACTGTCCCAACCGGTGCGTACCTGAGACAAGGTGAGACACAAAATATGTCTCATGCCGCCGGGCGGAAATTGTCTCGTTCATTCGAAAGCCCTGTGTTTCCCGGCTTATGGCTGTTTGGCACGGATGGTGCTTTTCATCAGGACGTCTTTTAGGGTTTTAGACGATGGGGCCGATCTACCTCCCTGACTGCCTGTTTGGTAAAGGCATATCGGCTCTCATGCAGCAAGACCCCAATCGCGGGAAAGACGGTTTCGGCATCCCTCACCTTGAGCCGAAGACTGTCTCGGGCGGTGCACATCGCTCGGCGCTCTGCTGCATTCAAACCTCCCGGCTGCCACCGGGAGGTTTTTTATTTTGCGGCGCAACCGCTCTATACCTCGAAAGGCAGCCCGCCGTTTACTGATTTTTCGGACGAGGCGCCGCATCCCCCGGATGCCGGACAGGAACCGCAGGTTTTTTTGCCTCTCACCGCGTTCAGCACGTTGCGGCCCAGGAAGATGACCGCGCCGGCGACGATTGCGAAAACGATCAGTTCTTGCACCATCGGTCTACCCCCATCCCAAGGCCGTCGTCAGGTGAAACACCCCGAAGGCGGCCAGATATGCCAATGAGGTCATGTAGGTGAAACTGAGCACCGGCCAACGCCAGCTGTCGGTCTCCTTGCGGATGGTGGCCAGGGTGGCCGCACACTGGGCGCAAAGGGCAAAGAACACCATAATGGAAAGTGCGACAGGTATGGAAAACAGTTTATTGCCGTCCGCCCCTACCGCGGTTTTAAGCGCCTGTTTCAGCTCAACCGATTCCTCGTCCATATCCGCACCCAGGTTGAAGATGACGCCCAAGGTGGCGATGATGATCTCGCGCGCGGGGAAGGAGGCGATGGTGGCCATGCCGATCCGCCAGTCCCAGCCCAACGGCACGACCAGGGGCTCCATCACCTGACCCATGCGGCCCAGGTAACTGTCGCGTAGGTAGTCGCCGCTTTCGCGGGAATCCAACTCGGCCAGCTTCTCTTGATAGCCGGCGTCCAGTTGGCGCCAGTCCGCGTAAAGCGCCTGTAACGCGGGATCGCCGGAGACGGGGGGCTTATCATCATTCAACACGGCCAGTTGCGGGTTTTCCTTGAGAACGCGTTCCATGCGTTCAAGGCTTAGCGGCGCCAATTGAGGATCGAAAGACTCCAGCAAACCGGCCCTGGCCATCATGTGTTGTGCTTCCGCCTCGATGCGCAATGCCGCGTAATTGTCCTCGATCTCGCCGGACCGGGGGAAGTAGGCCATGGCCCAAACCACGACGGTAACGGCGAGGATGACGGTACCCGCCCGGGTTACGAAGGCCATGCCGCTCTGATAAACCCTGATCCCCACGGTGCGCGGGTTGGGTCGCTTGTAACTGGGCAGCTCCATCAGGAAGGGCGGCGTTTCGCCTTTGAGCAGGGTCTTTTTCAGAATCCAGGCGGTGGGAACAGCGACAACCACGCCCACCAGGTACATGCCGAGAAGGGTCAAGCCCTGCAAGCCGAAGATGCCCAAAACCTGCTTTTGGGGAATGAAGGCCGCAATCATGATGACATAAACGGGCAGGCGGGCCGAGCAGCTCATCAGCGGCGCAACTAAAATGGTGGTGAAGCGGTCGCGCGGATGGGGAATGGTGCGCGTGGCCATAATGCCGGGAATGGCGCAGGCAAAGCTCGAGAGCAAGGGAATCAGCGATTTACCCGACAGACCCACCTTGGAGAAGATGCGGTCCATCAGAAAAGCGGCGCGGGCCATGTACCCGAAATCTTCCAATACGGCGATGAACAGAAACAACAGCAGGATCTGGGGGAGGAACACCAGCACAGCGCCCACGCCGGCCACGATGCCGTCCACCACCAGGCTGCGCAGCATGCCCTCGGGGAGCAGAGATCCCACGGCGCCGCCCAGTGCGCCGATCAACCCCTCGATTCCGTCCATCAGGGGACCGGCCCAGGCATAGATGGTCTGGAACAAAACGGTCATCACCACGAATAGGGTCAACACGCCCCATACCTTATGGGTCAGGAATTTGTCGATGCGCTCGGAGCGGGTGACGATCTTGTGCTCGGGTTTGCGGATGACCTTGTCCAGCAGTTCCCGCACCCAGGTGTAGCGCTCGCGGGCCTCCAGTTCGATCAGTTTGCCGTGCTCTGCTTCCAACTCCCGGCGGAGTTGCATCAGCCGTGTTCGGAAATCTTCTCCGAACCATTCGCCCAGATGTTGCGCGGCGAAACCGCTTTCGTCGAACAGGGCGCGAAAGACCAGCGCGGGCGGCAAAGGCAGGCGACGGTCACCGGCCTCCTCGTCGGCAAAACGCGTGATCCGGTCGTAGAAATCACGAAAAAGTTCCGGCTTGGGCGGCTTGATCCTTCCATCCATCAATCGCCGCAACTCGAGCCGTAATTCTGCCAGGCCCTCGGCCTTGCCGGCGTGGGTGGGCACCACCGGAAATCCCAGGCGCCGGGACAAGGTCTCGATGTCGATTTCCAGACCGCGCTCCAGGGCCAGGTCCATCATGTTCAGGGCCATCACCATGGGACGGCCCAATTCCATCAGTTGGGTGACCAGGTAGAGATTGCGGTGGAGCGTGGAGGCGTCGGCCACCACGAGGATACCGCCCACCGGCTCCACACCCTCGCGCACGCCCAGCAGGACCTCCGGGACGACCAGTTCGTCCAGGGAGACAGCGGCCAGACTGTAGGTGCCGGGCAGGTCGATGGCTTCCACGGTGTTGTTTTCCAACTGGATGCGGCCGGTTTTCTTTTCAACCGTGCAACCCGGAAAGTTCCCGGTGCGCTGCTTGAGACCGGTCAAGGCGTTGAAGAGGGTGGTCTTGCCGGTATTGGGATTGCCCACCACCGCAACCGCACGCGCGGCGAGCGCGGGACGGTTATCCATTTTCGATTTCAACCATGGCCGCTTCGTTCTTGCGTAGCGAAAGGTAATAGCCGTGCAACTGGACTTCCATGGGGTCGCCCATGGGGGCCAGGCGGACGACCTGGACCTCGGTATCGGGAATCAGTCCCATTTCCAGGAGACGTTGATAAGTAGGGCCGGAGCCGCGCACAGATTTCACTCTACAGGACTGTCCTGGGGAAAGGGTATTCAAAGTCATGGGGTGCCTCAATTCCTGGCGTCTAATTGAGACGCATTCTCATGTCAAGTCTACTCCATTTAGGGGAATCTTGCAAGCGTCGAGTCGCTTGGAAATGACAATATTTCAGGAAGCGGTCCTTACTTCGCGGCCGCGCACTCGCACCATGGATTGATAACCCGACGGCATGTTGGTCGAGTTGGTTGGAGGCGATTTACGGCTGGGGCATAAAATGCCGAGGGCGGCATACCCGGCTTGATTGGCAAAACCGCGTCGCGTGTTGCAGTTCATGATTATTAACAGTGGCTTAAGCAAAGTCGGCGGCTCAAATATACCCGTTGACCCCGGGGTTCATGGACATATTCTCTTGGAAAGAAGGACCGACCCCCGCGTACATCGATGTATTCTGATCGGGAGAAGGTTATCCCCGCTCGGACATCGACGTTTTGTTTTCCGAACAACGATTGTCCTACCCGAACCATGTCATCCTGGCTTTCCAAAGTCGTCGGTGCGAGGCCGATAACCCCGGATTTTGCCAAAAACGTCGATGGATCCACCCCGATAACCCCGTGGCAGTTCAAAAAAAAGGTTGTTGACTGCCGGACAGTCCCCTGGAAATGCATATATGCAGATGTGCACCGGGGACAATCCTTGTTTGGGAAACAAAACATCGATGTCCGAGCGGGGATAACCTTCTTCCGCTTGGAATAGGTTGTTATCCGGTGGGGTCCTTCCCCCTTCAAAAACCGAAACATGGATGTGCTCGGGGTAACATCCTTCTTCCGATGCGAATAGACGGTTGTCACCACAGGCACAAGCACCTTTGGCCGGCAAAATGCCCTTGTCCGGCCGGTGCGAACCTTGTCTCGGAGAGAATAGGAGGAAGTTCCGAGGGGCGCGGGCAGTTGATCCAATCGCCGGCAGCCGTTTCAGCGAGGACCGCGGGCCCGACCGGTGGTTCAATGATGATGTGATTACCCTGCACCATGCTGTCGGATGGTTTCGCGGTTCATGAGTAGCGATGAAAAAAGCCCGGCTCGACGATGCCGAACCGGGCTTTTTCAAGCAGTTGTCAAAGATTCTTTAGAAGTTGGCCGAGATCCCCAGGGACAGGGTGCGCTTCAGGCCCGGGCGCAGGCCGTAGGGGCGGCGCGCCACGATGTAGGTCTCGTCCGTCAGATTGCGAACGCGGGCGAAGACCTTGTAGTTGCCGCCGAAAGTGTAGCCCGCCGAGAGATCCACCACGAAACGGCTGTCCGTGCCCTCGTCCTCGGGAATCGCGCCCTGACCCGCCTTGGTGCGCATCTCGTCAGTGTAGTTGCCCACCAGGTAAGCGCTCCAGCGATCCTTCACCAGGCCGAAGTTCAGGGTCAATTGGTGCTCGGGGATGTAGGGCAATTCGTCGCCCGCCGTAACTTCCGGCGACCAGTCCGAGAACGAGGTTTCGAAACTGTTCTTGAATTCAGTGGAGGTGTAGGTGTAGTTGGCATGGAAGGGCAGCGCCATGTCCAACCCGGCCTTTTCGGCCAGATCGTAGTTCAGGTTCAATTCCAGGCCGTTAATCTCCACCTCGCCGCCGTTAAAGACATCGCCGGAAGTATCGCCGCCGCCGGCAACCGTTTCGGTGCCCAGCAGGTTGTCGTAGTCGTTGTAGAAACCAATGGCTTCAAAGGACAGCGAACCCTGATTGAAGCGATAACCCATTTCGTAGTTGGTACTTTCCTCGGACTCGGTCCGGTCGTCCTTGCCGGGGCCCGGAGGAGAGAAACCGCGGTGGATACCCAGGAAGGCGGTACGACCTTGGGCCAGTTCGTAGTTCACGCCGATGCCGGGCAAGAAGACGTCCACGCTGTTCTCGCGAACGCGGGTGGGGCCCTCGCCGCGCGTAGGGTCGGCGGTACTGTAATCATTGCGCACGTAGTCAATGGTCTCGTAACGAACGCCCGGACGTATGGACCAGTTACCCGTGGTGATCGTGTCTTCCAGGTAGAAGGCCAGGGCCTCGGCGCTGCTGACGCGGTTGGTCTGGCTGCCGGGCGCGCCGACGGAGGTAAGTTCCATTTGCGCATCGATCATGCGGAAGTACTCTTCGTCTTGGAAGCGGTCTTCCTCGTCCTCGTGGTAGCGGGCGCCTACTTCAATCCGGTGGTTGCCGCCGGTCCAGTTCAGCGCGCTCTGGATGCCGCGGCTGTAATAATTGCGGCGGTTGTTGCGCACGGCCAGGGCGTCGTCGGCGCTGTCCAACTCACCACGCAGGATAGCGATCTCGGTTGCATAAGTGCCGGGATCGTTCAACACGTTGGCGGCTTTTTGACCGGCAACCTTCTCCAACTTGTGCCAGTTGCGGAAGAAGTCGTTGTTGTAAACCGTGGTGGTAATATCCAGGTTATCGGAGGGCTTGACGAAGTATTGCAGTTGGACCTGCTCGTGATCGGTGTCGATATGGTCCTCGGCGGAAGCCGCGTAGCGACGGTAAGGGGTGGCGTTGAAATCGGCCTGGGTCAGACCCAGGTAGGTTTCGTCGCCGCTTTGCTCGGTTTTACCCAATTTCAGTTCCAGGGCCTGGTAGACCGAGGCGCCCGGAGCCGAGGTATAGCGCAGTTTCAGCATGAAGTCGTCTACCTCGGTGGGCGTGTCTCGTCCGCCGTCCAAATCTTTGAAGCCGTCGGTCTCCGTGCGGAAACCTTGGAGCAGCCAGCCGAAGCGGTCGCCGCTGCCGCCCGCCTTGACCTCCATGTCATTGGTGCCGAAGCTACCGGCAGAGGCGCGCAGGTCCACGGCCAGATCCTGGGAAGGAATGGCCGCGGAGATCATGTTGAGGGCGCCGCCGTTGGTGTAGGGGCCTTGTGAAACAGCGCCGGAGCCTTTCAGCACCTCCACGCCTTCCATACGGCCGGCGGTGGGGAAGTAGTAAGCCGAGGGTGCGGTGTAGGGTGCGGGCGCAATCAGCACGCCGTCTTCCAGCAAAGTGATCTTGGAACTGCGCTCCACTCCGGTTCCGCGGATACCGATGTTGGGGCGCAAACCCAGGCCGTCTTCTTCCTGGATATTGACGCCGGGCACCTCACGCAGGATACGGTGGATGTCGGTGTGGGCTTGTTTTTCCAGTTCCGCCTTACCGATGTGGTGGGCCGAACCGGGTGTTTTCAGGGCAACTTCCTTACTGCCGATGACCTGGACACGCTCGGAAATAATAAGCGCCGCATCGGCCTCGGCTTCAGCAGCCTTGGTGGGGGTTGGTTCGGGGGCGGCGTCTTTGGGTTCGGTTGCAATAGCAAAAAATACAACAAATAAAAGGCTTACAGTTAGAACTTGGCGTTTCATCATTAAACTCCCAGGGTAGAGGCGGTGCATCTTTAATTACGGCACGTATGAGATGCAATCTCAATTCCGCAGCTATTGTCGGTCACTTGTCCGGGAGTGTCAATTCTTTTTTGAGAATATTTCTCAGTTTCATGAGACCATAGCATTGAGAAGTTTGCTCACTTGACTGCAGCCCTCGATAACCAGTCCCAACGTCTGCCTGGCTTTCTCGAAAATGCCCGATAATCCATCCGGCCGGACTTTGCGTTCCAGGCGCAACATGTCGCCTTCGATCCACAACTCCACCAGGCCGTGAGGGCGAATGCGGCGCTCGGCCAACTTGTAGTCATCGAGGATTTTCCGAAAGTCGGGATCATCCGCACCGCCGCGTTTCATCACGGCGGCCAACAGTTCCAGTCGCGTCAGGGCTTCCTCCGCGCCGGCGGCGTATCGTGCGACCGCTCTTTTGGCTTGTTCCAGGCCGTCCTGCAGCCGTTCCTTGGGAAGACGGGAACCTTCCGACCATGCCCGTTCGATTTCTTCGGCGATGCGATCGGTAAAAGCGGGCTCGTCCGGCAATGCTTGGAAGAAATCGGCCAGGGACTCATGTGCAAAGCCCTCGATAAAGGCGCCGCCCTCAGTGGCGTTGACCAGCCGGACCATGCCTTCGGTACGCACGCGAGCTGCCTCTTCCTGAAAGCAATAACGGATCAGGTCGAACCCGCGACTTGTGGTCACCGTGTCTTTCCGATCCCAGGAGAGTACTTCGTGAATTTGTTGCTCGGTCTGGAAGTTGGGCCGATCTGCATCGTCCAGCAGGGCGGTCAGTATCTTGTCCTGGTCGACCAGGCGGGCTGTACCGCCCTGTTGTTCTATTTGCAGGCCGCCGTAATCGGTTGCCGTCGCATAGGCTTTTCCGTCGGTATAAGCCAGGTCCTGGCCGATCATGGCGATGGGATCGCAACCCATGATCAAGGCCGCTTGCAGCATGATATTGGATACCGATGCACCCGCGCCCAGACCGGAGGTTTGTTCGCCGGTGACCTCTTTCATGAAAGCCCCGTATTGCAGATGAGCTTGGGGCAGGAGAAAGATGCTTGGATAGGGCAAGCGTCCACAGGCGGGGTTACAGGTTTCGGCCAATACCAGCGCGGGCTTTTCCACAAGGTCGGAGGGGTCCAGGTCACGACTGATATCGGCCGTCTCCACGGCAAAGACCAGATGCGGGGTAATGCCGTTCCTGGTAAGCGCCTTCAGGTTACTGTTGGAGGCAATGATCAGAGTCTTTTCTTTATGGGAGCGCAGGGTTTCCAAATTCTTGTCCAGGCTGGGGCCGGAGCCCACCAGCACGGCCGGCAGGCCCGTCATGCTGCCGGCCAGGTCGAAGAAACCCGGTAGTTTTGTGCGTTGCGGCAGGTTGATGATCAGGTTTCGCAGCCATTGCCGGGTCATGCTGACTCGGGTGACCCGATTGGTGGCGCGCAGGTCGGCTGCTTCACGGCAGAGTTCACGAAAGGCGTCGATTTCCTCGGGCATGGCGTGGGTATAGGACGGGGCACAGAGCACTTGAAAACCGTCCCTGGCGGCCGGGTGTTCGAAGAGGAACCGGCGCGCGGCCTCGGCTTCACATACAAACTGCGCACAATCGGGGTTCAGGCCGTCGATATCATCGTTAAAAGTAAACAGACCCAGCAGGATACTGGGATTGGGTTCGTAAACCAGAAGCATGATTTCCGCCGGACATAACTTCTCGGCCAGGGCCACGGGTAAACTGCCGCCCCCGGCGCCCAAGAGGACCACCAGCTTGCCGCCGTCGTGTTGAAAACTCTTGAGGAACGAGGACGCGGCCTTTTGGGGGCTGTAAGTGGAATCCAGAACCTTGCCCTGCCATTGGACGCCCCAACCGCCCCGGCGCGCTGCCGTGAAGGTGACGCTTGTATCCCAGAGCGCCCGGCGCATACACTCCCGAGCGTTGTCCTGATGCCTCATCAACATGTCGATGCGTCTGCCGATGTTTTCGGTAATATCCAAATGGTCCCTCGCGGCCCGAGCGTTGCTAACTATTGTATCGGCAGTTTTTCGGGAAGCCTACCGGCAATTTACTTAATGAGAAGCCAATGGGGCAATCGCAAAATTTCATTTAACGCTCGGCCGAGGATATACCCCTCATGGAGGATCTCCAAACAACTCGAACAACATGCGTTTTGAATCAGCTGTCTTTGGTTGTTAAACCCTTCGACAGAGTTACTTTTAACCGACAAGGCAAAAAAGACCGATGAAGGAACCGCCCGAAAGACAGCCAAATCAAACCTTGTCCAAGGTGAAAAACATGACAACCCGCACGCTCCCTCATCTTTGACGACATCCTGCCCCCGAGAGGAATCCGGTTCAACAAACGCCGCGCCTGTGATACATTTTGGCCTTTACCGTGTTTCGGCGCGGTGCAGCATGCTTGGAGGAAGCTCGTTATGTCTCATAAGGAAACCATCGGTGTTTTACTCACCGACATTCTGACCGGACCGCTCGGCGTCTCGGCGGATCAATTGGAAGATCCCGCCGGCTGGATCGAAGAACCCAAGGATAAAAAGATGGGCGATCTGGCCTTTCCGTGTTTCCGTCTGGCTCGCGTGCTGCGAAAAAAGCCGAACCTGATCGCCGCCGATATCATGGAGCACCTGGAAGCCCGGGTTGCCGAAACCGCCGGAATTACGGGTGTCAACGCGGTCGGTCCCTATCTCAACTTCACGCTGGACCGAGCCGCCCTGGCCGCCGATTTGATCCCCGCCGTTCTGGACGGCAGTTTCCTGGCCCGACGTCCCGACAAGGGCGAGAAGGTGATGATTGAATACTCTCAGCCCAACACCCACAAGGCATTTCACGTGGGCCATACCCGCAACGTAGCCCTGGGCGCATCGCTCGCGCACATCTTTGAATGGAACGGCTTCGAGGTGGTGCCCGTCAACTATATCGGCGACGAGGGCGCGCATATCGCCAAGTGCCTGTGGTACTACCGCACCTATTTCGACGGCAATATCCCCGACACCAACCTGGGCGAGTTTCTGGGCGAACTGTACACGCAAGCTACCCTCAAGCTGGACTTCAATTTGTTGACCCGATGCCCCATGCCCAAAGTCAGCGTCGCCCGTGTTGCCGAAATTGCCGATTTCCCCGACAATCCCAAGCTGAAGATCGTTCAGGTGGATACCGGCGAGAAAACCGTGCAGGTGGTCTGCGGCGGCACCGGTTACAAACAGGGCGACAAGGTGGCTTACGCCCACATCGGCTCACGCGTCAACGGTCGTCAGGTAGGCGAGATCTCCAAAAACGGCGTTCCAAGCAAGGGCATGATCCTCAGCGAACTGGAAATGGGCCTGAGCGACGACAAGATGCAGTTGAAAATCTTCCCGGACGACGCGCCGGTCGGCCTTCCGGTGGCCGAGTACATGCGCACCGACGCGCTGCCCGCCGATGTTTCGGTCTTGGAAGAAATGGAACGGCGCAATCATGGCGTGGCCGAAACCCTGAAATTGCTGGAAGCACGCGACCCCGAGGTTTACGCCCTGTTCGAAAAAACCAAAAAGTGGTCCATGGACGAATTCCACGCCATCTACGACTGGCTGGGCGCCCCTTTTGAGCACTACTTTTTCGAGTCGGACGTGGGCGGGGAAGGCAAGAAGAAGGTGCTGGAATACTTGGAGAAAGGCGTCCTGGTGAAATCGGAAGGCGCGGTCGGCGCCGACCTGAGCGAGTTCAACCTGCCGTTTCTTCTCCTGCTGAAATCCAACGGCAGCGGTCTCTACAGCACCAAAGACATCGCCCTGGCTCATGAAAAGTTCGACAGGTTCGGCGTGGATCGCTCCATCTATGTGGTGGACGTGGGTCAATCCCTGCACTTCCAACAGGTCTTCGCCACCCTGTTGAAGATGGGCTACCAGCGCGCTAAAAAATGCTATCACCTGGCTTACGGCATCGTGATGCTGCCGGGCGAGGAACCCGGCGCCCCCCCCAGGAAGATGAGTTCTCGCGACGGCACGGTGATCCTCTTCTCCGAACTGCGCAGACAGTTGGTGGAAACCGTCACCGCGGTGCATTTGGAAGAATCCTATCGCGGTGTTTGGAGCGATGAGGAAATTCGAGAGGCGGCCGAGGTCGTCGCCAAATCCACCATCAACTACGGCATGCTGAATCAGGACAACGGCAAGGACATCGTTTTCGATATGGAAGCCTGGACTTCCGCCTCCGGCAATACGGGGCCGTATATGCTTTACGCCTACGCCAGGACCAGGAATATCCTGGCCAAGTTAGGCGATTTCGACCGTAACTCGGCCGACTGGTCGCTGCTGACCCATGAAACCGAGCAGGATCTGGTGGCTACCATGGAAAAGTTCCACAAGGTGGCCGAACGCGCCGCGCGAGAATACAGACCCCAGGTGATTTGCCTGTACCTGTTCGACCTGTGCAAAAGCTTCAGCAGTTTCTACAATCACTGCTCGGTGCTGCGCGCCGAAACCCCGGAGTTGCAGGCAACCCGCGCCCTTCTGGTCGACGCGGTCGGTCGCGTCATCAAAAAAGGCCTGGACCTGCTGGGCATCGAGACCCTGGAACGTATCTAACGGAAGGGGTCAGGCGCATTTCTCTTTCAACTCGCTGATCTTTTCCAACAGATCCTCGGAGCGGAAGGGTTTCAGGATGATGCCGTCGACCCCTTCTTTAAACACCTCGATCAGGTCTTCCTGGGTGCGCACGCTGGTCAGGATGAATACGAAACGAGGGCAGACGCCGCGTTTCCTGGACTCACGCAGGAAATCCACCCCGCGCATTTGCGGCATGTTAAGGTCCAGAATCAACAGGTCGAAGGTTTTCTCATCCAAAATGTCCAGCGCTTCCTCGCAGTCGTTGTGGCCTTCCGCCTTGTAATTGGCCGCGTTGAGGATCATGGTCACGGTTCGGGTCATGTAGCTGGAATCGTCCATGGAGAAGACCGTTTGGATGAGGTTCTCCAGCAGCACGCGGTTCACCGGTCGGGAAAGCGCCTGTTTGGCCGCCGCGGCCACCGCGGGATTTTCATTGTCCAGGTAATGGCGCAATTTACGGCGTAGGAAGGGATGCCCGATCTTGCCGGCGACCTCGATGGCCAGGATCTCCAAATCGCTGTCTTCCAGGTTGGAATCCAGGAAACGTTCGATCTGGCTGACCATGCGACGCACCGCATCGGTATCACCGGTCAACATTTCCGGCCGGAAGATCCAATCCAGCTTGCGCAAAGCCTGCAATTTGGCAATGCGCGAGGTCTGTTCCATGCCGCGCACCACTTCATCGAATTGGGCGCGTAACTGCTGGGCCTTGCGTTCCGACTCGAAACGCGCACTCAGGGTTTCGATCAGGCCGCGGATGCGCTCGATTTCACGGTCGCTTCGCTGTCCGGTCAAGGTGTTCAGGGCGCGTTGCAGGGTATTCACCCAACCGTCACGGGAATCATCCAGCCATTCGCAACGCTCCAACATCTTGATCAGGCCCAGGCGCAGGTCCTGGTTTTGCGATCGCAGCATGGGCTCCCAGTAATTGAGGTGTGTCAACAGATCGGCCTCACGCTCCGGAATCGGCCAGTCTTTCAGGATTTCCAGGAAGCTCAGCGCCAGTTCCTCCGCATGCCGGTCGGCGCCTTGGATCAGGGTTTCGAAAACCAGGTCGAGCTTGCCCTCGCCGCGGGATTTGAGCAGCGTGTTCAAGGCGGCAACCCTTACGGAAAGCGGATGCGGCGGCAAGGCGTATTGTTGAACGGCCATACCGATTTCTTCGTTATCGAATGCGCTCAGCGCTTCGAGAATAATGGCGCGGAAGCTGTCGGTTACGCGGCGGTGCAGGAAACCCATTACCATGGGATAGCAGGACTTGATCTTGCGGTCGGCAATTTCCTTGCCCACATCCGCGCGGACAAGCATGGGCGACGAAGACAACAGTTTCTCGAAGTGGACGGCAGCGGTATCGGCGCCCGCGATGATGGAAATCGCCGCCCGACGCATTTCGGAATCATCCACCTGGCGAGCAATGTCCATGATCTGGTGGGGAACATCGTCCAGGCGGAACTTATTGAGCGCGGCCAGAAGCGTCAACTTCAGAGAGCGGTTCTTACTCACATCCAATTGTTTCAATAGTTCATCGCGAGCGGGCTCATCGCCCAAACCCGCCAGGCCCCAAGCCAGGATGTGGTTGCGATCGGGCTCTTCCGGCGGCAGGAAGTGTCGCAGGCGCTGGGCAAAGCGCGGGTTTTTGGTGCGCCGTGCGATGCGGCCCATGGCCTGGAACAGGCCTTCCAAGGTCTTACGGATGGAGGCTACCCGTTTCAGCAGTTCGGTGCGCAAGGGTGTCGGGTCGATATAACCCTCCTCGCCGCAGGCCGCGTTCAGATAGGCCGCAGCCATGGCTTGGGTCTCGCCCTCGAAACCGAAAGGAACGACCAGATCCTTGCCGATGGACACGCCTTTTTGAATACCCGCGTTCAGGGTTTCCTTCTCCGCCGGTGTCCAGTGAACCAGGGGACATTCATCGATCATCTTGAACAGATCGATCGGCTTCGGGGAGCGGTAACCCTCTTGCATGACCGGTAATTCCAGAAAAGCCAGCGTGTGGCGCCGATGCTTGATCATGTTGCCGACGGTGACCAACATGGCTTCCAGGCTGGTGGCGTCACCCACGGTTCGCAGCACGCGCACCGCGGCGCCGATACGTTCCAGGTCCCGGCCGCCCAGGTAGCGATTGAGGAAGGGTGTGTAGGCCACGTGCGGATTACGGGCCATGGTTTCAGCCAGTTCCTTTAATTCCTCACCCCTGGCGTCGCGGAAGGCGCGCATGTTCTGGAATTCGGCAAAGCGCGCTCGCAACTTGCTGAGCGCGCGGTTGAAGGCGGGCTCCAGCGACGGCGGCAGGTAGGGTTCGAAGCCCTCCAGGGCCTCGATGGCCTCCGGGTGCTTGAAATTGGCCAGGGCCGCCAGTTTCTGCTCGACCACGCCGTCTACCGGCTCCAGGCTCAAAATCTTCAATAGCAGGGGTAACATGTCTTTGCCGCCGTCGGCAAGCATCAGGTCGAACAGCCGACGCCGCAACCCGTCACTCACATCGCCGATCATCTCCTTGAGAGCGTGGCGCGCGGTTCCCCGGCTTTGGCTGAGCTCCTCCAGAACCAGGGTTCTCATCTCCGTTGAGTTGTCTCCACGCCACATTTCAAGGATGGTCAATTGAAAGACGTCCGGGGACATAAACTACCTCGACAAGAATGAACCGAGTAGATGCGGCTTTACTATCATACCGCATTTACGCCGATAGTCTAAAGCATGGGAACAAGGAGGATAGGACATATCACATTATTTTTCTCATTTTTGGGCGGTTCATGAAGTCAAACCGGCAACAAGGAAGTTGTCCGCCGTAACCCGGAAATCTTTTCGGCACGCGGGGAGTTTTGATTAAGCCAATTGTTTCCGAAGGGTTTCCAGCAGGACTTCCTTGGAAACCGGCTTCATCAAAAATTCACAGATACCCGCCTCGTGCGCGCGGTCCGGCGAAACCACATCGCTGAAACCCGTGGTCAAGATAACCGGCAGGTTGGGCCGGGTGTCCAACATGACCCGCGCCAGGTCCAGTCCGGTCAGCCTGGGCATGGTCTGGTCGGTGATCACCAGGTCGAAATGGCCCGGATTGCGCATGAAGCGTTCCAGTGCTTGTTCAGAGTCCGCGTAGGTACAGACCTGATAGCCGTGGCGTTCCAAAATGCGCCGTTGCGCCTTCAACAGGAACTGGTCGTCATCCACCAATAGAATCTGGCCGCTGCCCTTCTGTAAATGATTGGCCTCACCGCGCACCACCGGCGCCTCTTCCTCCCAAACGGGGAAGAAGACCTGGAAGCAGGTGCCTTCACCGTGTATGGAATCGACAACGATATCGCCGCCGTGATTCTTGACGATGCCGTGAACCACGGAAAGGCCCATGCCGGTGCCCTCGCCTACCGACTTGGTGGTGAAAAAGGGTTCGAAGATGCGCGACCTGGTCTCCTCGTCCATACCGACGCCCGTGTCGCTGATGGTCAGCCGCACATAGGAGCCGAAGGCCAAGTGCAGGCCTACCGGCGAGTACTCCTCGTTGATTTCCACCAGGTCCAGGCCCACGCCCAGGATACCGCCCTCGTCGCGCATGGCGTATTGGGCGTTGGCGCACAGGTTCATCATGACCTGGTGGATTTGGGTTACATCGGCGATGACCGGCGGGCATTCCACATCGATGCGCCGTTGAATCTCCACCGTGGAGGGGATGGATGCGCGCATCAGCTTCAGTGACTCTTTGATAATGGGGTGCAGGTACAGCGGTTCGCGTTTCGGTTTGTCCTGGCGGCTGAAGGTAAGGATTTGTTGCACCAGGTCGCGAGCCCGGTTACATCCGTTGAGCATTTCCTTGAGATCGTCGTGCAGGTAACTGCCTTCCTCCGCGTCCTCCAGCATCAACTCGGCATAGGCGATGACACCGCCCAGGATATTGTTGAAGTCGTGGGCGATGCCGCCGGCCAGGGTGCCCATACTCTCCATCTTTTGGGCCTGGCGTAACTGGGCTTCGACCTGCTTCTCTTTGGTAAGGTCACGGATCAGGCCGATAAAAAAAGTGCGGCTGCCCACCACGATCTCGCGGCTGACGGTCAGGAAGAAGGGAAACGTGCTGCCGTCCTTGCGCCTGGCCGTGACCTCACGGCCCTTGCCGATAATGTGGGCCTTACCCGTGGCCAGGTAGTTCTTCAGGTAGCCGTCGTGTTCGTCTTTGTACGGCGCCGGCATCAGCACGGTCACGTTGTTGCCGATAACCTCTTCCGGGCTGTAGCCGAAGAGTTGCTCGGCCGCCTTGTTGAAGGACATCACGATCCCGTTCTGGTCGATGGTGATAATGCCGTCCATCGAGTTATCTACGACGGCGCTTTTCAGGGCCTCGCTTTCAGCCCGGGCCAATTCCCCGGCTTTCAGGTCGGTGATATCGCGGGCGGAAGACAGGGCGCCGACGATGCGTCCGTCCTCGGCGGGAAGGGCGCGGCAATGCCAGGACAAGATGCGCACACTGCCGTCCTTGCGGCGCTGGCGACTTTGCAGGTGAATCTCGTCCACCTCGCCCTTGAACAGGGGGTCCACCTTGTCCAGCGTATCCTGTTCGCCGACAAAAAACTCCGAGGCGTGACGACCGATGACATCGTCCCCGAAGAAGTCCATGCCGGCCGGATTGGCGCGGGTATAGATCTTGTCCTGATTCACTTCCATCAAGATGTCGGGAACAGCTTTCATGAGGGCGGCGTTCCGCAGTTCCGCCTCGGAACAAGCTTGCTCCAACTCTACGCAACGAGCACGTAAAGCCGCTTCCAGTGACCGCACATCACTATCCATGGTTGTTGTCCCTTTCATACATCGCGCCACCGCCGGTCGCGGTTATTCTAGCGCACATCCATACATCTTAGCAAATGGGACCGGATAGCGCTCATGCCGTTGAACGGCGTATCCGGGAACCTTCTAGTCCGCGTCCAGAATCTCCAAATGACCGTGACCTTCCAAGGTGGCCAAATCCACGGTGGCAACGCACCGGACATCCACGTAATTCAGGTTCAGGTTGCCGGCCAGGGTTATGGACCCGGTACACTCGTCGAAATTTCCCGAATCCAGGGCGGAACGTTCCTTGTCCAGCCGATAACCCAGTTCAGTGCCCCCGCGGGTTTCGGTAAACTTGACAAGGACATAGTCGCGATCGATCATGTTCTTCAGTTCCCGGGCGGAACCATCGGCGCGAGCCACCACCACGCGGTGGTCACCCTCCGCCAGCTTTTGAACAAGTTCATTCATTGGACATACCTCGTTAGACAAATGAATCAAAAGAGCGTTCACATTCTATCCTATAAACCGTCGTGAGTGTTCAAAAAGAATGCGTACAACAAGAATGACGGCAAAGCGTGTACGGGACTGAAAGGACCGTTCATTCCTGAGATGCGTAAGACACGCGAAGCGCGTAAAATTGCCGGGATATAGACTGTTGGGCACGCTCGTACATCATGTATTTTCTGTCAGCCCCACTCGTTGGCAAAGCTCTTCCCACAACGCACCGTATACACGCGCGGCATATTTTTGGCCCTTGAATGCCGTCGCCGGTTCCCGGTAAACCCCCATGCGCTCGATTTCGGAAAGGTAGGGCACCGGGGTTTGCAGGAAACCGGGCATCTCGCGCGGCAGGCTCGCCATCAACTCGCGATGCAGGCTTTTGCGCTTTTCCACCATGGAGAAGAAGGGCAGGATGCGCCGTTCGTCCAAACCCTCATCGCGGAAGAATTCCACCAAACGAATCAGGGTCCTGGTGGAGAGCGTGGTGGGGATGGTGGGGTGCACCAGGTAATCGGCGGCGTGGAACACGTTTTCAGTAAGTTTGGTCAGGTTGGGCGGGCAGTCCAACAACACCAGATCGTAGTCGTCGCGCACTCCTTTCAGTGTGGCCCGCAGGCGTTTGTTGGGTTTCGGCGTTTCCGCAAAAGCAATGTCCAGATTGCGAAAGGAGAAATCGGCAGGCAACAGGTCCAGGCCGGGGTAGTCGGTTTCCTTGATGTAGCGGTCCAGGAACTTGCCGCCCTCGATCAAAGACTTGACCTTGGCCTTGGGTTTGACACGGAAATAAAAGGTGGTGGCGCTTTGAGGGTCCAGGTCACACACCAGGGTTCGAAACCCTTGACTAGCGGCGAGATGAGCCAGGTTGACCGCGGTCACGGTTTTACCGACGCCACCCTTGATGTTATAGATTGCAAGAATTTTCAATGGCTTCCCCCGGTTTTCTTAGCCCCGAACAGTTCTGCAAACAAAAGGCGATTCTCTTCGCCGGCAAATTGGGTGAACTTTTCATGGAACTGGCGGCGTACCTCCAACTGACGCGAGTAGAGCACGCCCATCAGGAAGCCGATGGAAATATGTACCTCGCCTCGACCCACGCGACCGGCCGGAATCTTGTCCAGATAGTGTTGCAGGGTTTCCGCCTGGACACAGAGATCGTTGAAGTCGCCCAGGTTCTCCTGAAGCTTTTTCAGGTTGCCGATCAACAGCTTCATTTTATCGGTCGGGTAGAGCGAAATAAAGAATTCCAGGAGGTAGCGCAGCTTTTTGCAGTCGATACGCAGTTCGTGCAATTCCTCATCCGGGGTTGCGTCATCGATGGCCAGGCCGTCTTGAATCACCTGGCGGTAGCGCTTGCGGATGAATTTGGAGGCCTGTGCCAGGACGGGCCGGCCGCCGTCGGGTCCCGCGGGCTTTTCGGGAAGCGGGCTGTCCAGAAAGGCTTCCCAATCGTCCAGTACCTTGTTGAAGCGCTCACTGTCCATTTCGGCCAACATGCGCTTGCGTTCGGTCACGCGTCGGCGCCGCAGGTGTTGGAAGAAGGCGTCTACGCCCTTGCGTCGATGTTCGGGCACCATGGACAGATAGGCATCGCGAGCCAGCAGGTAGACGTCCGCATCGCGCATGAAGTTGGTCAAGCGACCCACGTAGCCGAAATCATCCTTGGCCTTGCGGGTAAAGGAGTCGTCGAAAATGCCTTTGATCTGGCTCAGCGCCGAACGGGTGCGCCGGACGGACACGCGAAAATCATGCAGGAACTCCGTATCCAGGTCCTGGCGCAGGCCGTCCATATTGACCCGCATGACCCCGATCAACTGCTTGAAGATCACGCGCGCGGCTTCATCGGTGCGCATTTCCGGCGACAATTTCACGTTCACCTTGGAACTGTAGGTGCCGGGATCGTAGCCCATGCGGCGGAACATCTTCTTATGGCCCGCGTTTTCCTTGGGGGTCAGTCCCTCTGTTTGCAGGTAGCCGGAGAGTGCGGCGAACTCGCTTTCATAACCCCGCATGGGCTTCAGGTAGACACTGCAACGGGCCGCCGCCGCTTCCCCCTCGGGATATTCCTCGCGAACCGCCATGCGAACAACCGCCTTCCGGTCTTCATTGCGCACGGCGTATTCCGCATGATTCACCCGCAGGGTTACCAAAGGCAACAGCGCGCGCATTTCCATGGCGTCAGCGACCGCAGGCCAGGCGCCTTCCTCGGGCAGTTCCTCTTTGAAACGGGGCGGTTTCCGACAGGAAAACGAGGTCGTGACCTCACCGCTTTCCAGGTCTTCCAGAACGCATTTTTTGGAGGTGGCGTAACAGGCAAAACCCGATTTGTAAAGACGCCAGTCAAAACAGTCCGTATATGTACGAACCTCGCTTTGCTCATCTTCCGTGGTCAGGCCGAAATGTTCGCCCAGTTTGTCCAGGAAGGCCGCGCGGTCTATGGCAAGGGGCAGTTGAAAACGGGTGATGAAATTCAAAATGGTGCTCCGGTGATTTTTGGCGTCGACCGCCGCGACAGATTCTAACACAAGCCTGACAAAAGACAAGTTAGGCGGCCAGACAGTGATAATATGGACCTGAAACGTCAAGACGGCAAGAGCGAAAACAATTTACCAACATGCCCCGGGCCAAAGTATCGGGGTATGTCACAACTTATGTTCGAGGCGTTCAGTTTTTTTGACGACAACCGGTGAATCGGGGGGTCAAATAATTATCGGCAGCCTCCAAACCGGGGAAACAGAGTAAAATGATTGACGCCGGGGGTTCCCTCAGCTCGGCAGTGACCACAAATACGGGGTTGATTTCATGCCTACCTATGACTATGCATGTTCCGCCAACGGCAAGGTGGTGGAAGTGATGCACGGCATCGATGACAAGGTCGCCAATTGGGGCGAGTTATGTAAATTAACGGGCGCCGATCCGGGCGATACGCCGGGGGATGCGCCGGTCGCCAAGGTGATCAGCGCTCCTGGTCTCAATTTTCCAAAAACCAATTCCGAATTGAAGAATATGGGTTTCACCAAGCTGGTGCGTCGCGAAAAGGGCGTATACGAAAACGTCACGGCAACGGGCAACGAGTCCAGGTACATGAATGCTGACGATCCGTCCACCATGCCCGACCTCAAAAAGAAAATCGGCGACTAAACATACAGAAGTGCCAATTTGTAACGTTTGCGCCGGCAGTTGCCCAGATCCCCATTTTTTCCAGAGTTAAAGCTTTAACGAAAGCCGGACTCCTCGAAAGGTGGTTAACATCAATTAGAACAAGGGTGGTATAATCGTTGTTTACCTTGCAGATTGCGGCTGTTTTCTTATGATCTGTAAAGTAATAGGTTACAAAATAGGGAGTTTTCCACCGATGCAGAGCACCTTCAAGGTATCTCCATGAGACATGAGAGTGCGCTGGGATCGGTCCGGTGGTTTGTTCTGCCGGTCCTTTTCTTCTCAACCCTTGCGTATGCCAGTCCTTTCTCCAACGACTTGTCCGGGCCGTTCGGCGGATTTATGACCACGGTTGCGGTCATCTTCCTGGGGGTGCTCGTTTTATGGACCGGGATCATGTTGAGGGAACGTCTGGTGCGCATTCCTCTGCGGGCCCTGGAGCGCTCCGATGAGGGCTTCCGCGACCTGTTCGAGAAATCGCCGCTGGGCATGAATATGTGGGAGTTGAAGGGCACCGGCACCAAGTGCAACCAGGCTTTTTTGGATCTTTTGGGATACTCCGCGGAAGAATACGATCTGATCAGCTACGAGACCTTGAATGCCACCGACAGCACCGAGCAGGATCGGGAAGTTCTGAAACAGCTTATCGACAAGGGTAGTTTCGGACCGCACTACAAGGAATACCTGCACAAGCAAGGTCACGTGGTGCCGGTCGCGGTTTACGGCATGGTGGTTACCGCTTCCGACGGCACCAAACGAATCTGGTCCATCATCGAGGACCTTACCGAGCGCCGGCGCATGGAACGGGTCATCCGCGAGGCTCAGGAACGCCTGAACCTGGCTTTACAGTCCGGCCAGATCGGTACCTGGGAACTGGATCTGGAGAGCGAGGAACTGACCTGGGACAGCTATATGCCCATTCTGTTCGGCCTGGAGGAGGGCGATTATTCCTCCAGTCGCGATGTCTTCCTGGAGCGCGTTCACCCCGACGATCTGATCCGGATCGCCGCGGGAGTGGAAAACGCCAGGAAGCATGGACATTATGAGGCTGAATACCGCATTACCCATGGGGACGGCGAAGCTCACACCTTGAAGTCCAAGGCCCATGTCTTTCATGCCGGGCAGGATAAATCGCCGCGCCTGATCGGCACCACCTGGGACATCACCGCGGAGCGCAATGCAGCCGAAACCCTGATTGCCGCCAAGGAAGCCGCGGAACAGGCCAGCCGAGCCAAAGCAGAATTCCTGGCCACCATGAGCCACGAAATACGCACGCCCCTGAACGGCATCATGGGCATGACCGAGTTGTTGTTGAACAGCAACCTTCCTCAAAGGCAGCATGACCACGCCAAGACCATCCTGAAATGCGGCAAGGACCTTTTGGGTATCATCAACGATATCCTGGATTTCTCCCAAATAGAAACCGGCCGCCTGGAATTCGAAATTCTGCCCTTCGATCTCGCCGATCTTTGCCGTCAGGTTATCGAAATAACGCGCGAAACCCTCAAGTCCAAGCCGGTCACCCTGCATTTGCACATTGCCGACGATATTCCCAATCCCATCCTGGGTGACCCCGGACGCTTGCGCCAGATTCTCAACAGCATGATGGACAATGCCGCCAAGTTCACGAGGGATGGTGAGATCGCGTTGTCGGTAGACATGATAGAGGAAACACGGGAAAGCCTGATGCTGCGCTTTGACGTCCGCGATACGGGCATCGGCATCGAACAAGAGGCTTTAAGCACCCTCTTCCAACCTTTTACCCAAGTGGATTCCTCCTCCACGCGGCACTACAGCGGAACCGGGTTGGGCCTGGCTATTTGCAAATGCCTGGTGGAAGGACTGAACGGTAGAATCTGGGTCGACAGCGTTCCGGGCGAGGGCAGTACCTTCCACTTTACGGCCAGGCTTCAAAAGAACCTGGTCACCTTGCCGGAAGGGGAAACCGCGTCTTCCGCACCGGCGGCGGTGAAAGGAGCGGTTCTTCTGGTAATGGCCGACCCGACTGAACGCCGGACCCTGGCCGATTTGATGCGTCAGTGGTCCATTCACGTGGACACCTGCCCCGACGCCATCGAGGCATTGAACATTTTGCGCTCCGAACAGAAAATCTACGATACCGTCATCATTCACCAGGGCCTGACTCAAATATCCGGTTTGGATCTGGCCCGTATCCTGGTCAGCGATCCCCGCCTCGGCAGTACCAAGCTGGTTATGTTGGGCGAGACGGCTCATCAGGAGGATCTGAACCACGCCTCCCAATTGGGCGTGGAAAAGATTTTGATCGAACCCTATTCCCAGGAGCAATTGCGAGACGCACTTCAATGGAACCTGCCGGCCCTGAACAAAATCTCACTGTCGGATTCAGAAGCCGCGGCAGTTCAAGAGGATGGGGGCAACGAACTGCCGCCCGCGCCCGAGGGCGGTTGGCGGGTGCTTGTGGTAGACTTCCATCCGCCGGGACGCCGGGGGGTCATGCGCAAGCTGGCCAATCTGGGTATTGAACCGGATATGGCGGCAAGCGGTATGGAAGCTCTGGCCTACTTGAAAATAAGGGCCTACCATATGGTGCTCATCGAGTGCAGCCTACCCGATATGGACGGCATGGCCACCTCCGACGCCATTCGCCGTTTGGAGGCCGAGGGCTCTCTGGCGGGTGACTGCTGCCTGATTGCCATGTGCGGTAGTTTCGACACCAATTTGAGGGAGCGCTGCTTGAAGGCGGGAATGGACGATCTGCTTCGCCGTCCCATCGATTCGGGCGAATTACAACGTATGATGTACAAATGGCTGTCCCTGAAAACCACAGGGGCTCAGGCACGATCCCGGTAAAATTTCCGCAACACGGGCATTATTCCCCAAAAGAGCAAGTGTTGTCGCTTGAGGGTAAAGAGTTTAGGCGGCCGGCAAGAAAACTGCAAATTCCTTCTAAAAATCCGCGGGGAGGTTCTCATGACAGCCGCACGTACACAAGAAATCATCAGTCGCCTGATCCGACAAGAGGCACTTCCCTCCTTGGGGTGTACCGAGCCCGCGGCATTGGCCTATTCGGCGGCTGTCGCCTCTTCGCTGGTAGAAGGCGATATTCAGCACATTATCGTGAAACTGGATAACGGCACCTACAAAAACACCCTGGCCGTGGGCTTGCCGGGTACTGATTACAGGGGGCCTGCCGTTGCCGCCGCCGCAGGAGCGATTTCCGCCGACCCGGGTTTGAAACTGCGTACCTTTGAAGCGCTGACTCCGGCCATGTGGGAACAGGCCGCCGAGTTGTCGGCCCGTACTGAAACCGGCCCGGCTGCCGGGGTAACCGGCGTATACCTGCACGTGGATGTGGTCAAAAGCGGGGGCAAGGGCTCGGCAAGCATCCTGGGAAGGCATGACCGTGTTTTCCGCGCCCAGGTCAACGGCAAAGATGTTTCCCTGTCGAATAACAACTGCCGAATGGAGGCGGACGAGGATGTCGATGACGACCTGATTCACGATTTATTGTTCAATCCCGAAAGCCTTCTGGAAGCGCTGGCCCTTGTCTCCGATGAAGACCTTGCTTTCCTGGAGAGAGGGCTGGAAATGAACAAGGCGATCTCGTATTACGGTTTGGATCACGGCGCCGGTTTGGGTTACGGCAAGGCGCTGCTGGAAACCGCCGCGAATGGTGATGCCGCCGCTCATGCCAAGGCCCGGGTAGCCGCGGCTATCGAAGCCAGAATGGCGGGTGTCCGCATGCCGGTCATGACCTCGGGCGGCAGCGGCAATTCCGGTCTGACTGTCTTCCTGGGAACCTGGGCGGCGGCCGAGCAACTGGGTTTCGGTAACGATAGAGAACGCCTGCTTCGCGGCATAGCTTTGGCCCACCTGGTCAATATCGCGGTCAAGGCTCGAATCGGTCGGGTCGGCCCTCTCTGCGGCGGCTCCCTCTCCTCTGCCATGGGGGTGGGTTGCGGCGTGGCCTGGATGTTGGGCAGTGATGCTCAGGGCCTGGACCGCATCGTTCGCACCATGACCACCTCGGTAGCGGGCACCTTGTGCGACGGCGCCAAGCCGGCCTGTGCCATGAAAGTAGCCACGGGCTTGGGTACGGCCCTCGATGCCGCCGGTCTTGCCGCACGAGGTCTGTTGCATCCCGGACACGACGGTCTGGCCGGTGAGAACGCCGCGCATGCCTTCGACCACCTGACCAAACTGGCCCGCGTGGCCTATGTGAATACCGATCTTTCCCTTACCGCCATTTTAGAAGCCTGAGCGGGCGCTGAACACCAAAAAACCATCTCGCGCGCCTGAAAAAGTTGGGGATTATATCGTCAACATCCTACCGAAGGATTAGCCTTTTTCCAATGTTTTTGTCAAAGTGTGCGCCCGCTCAGAAATGCTTTGTTTATGTGCGCTTACGCCTGGACAATACCGTTTGCGGGTGTTAAATAGAATGTGGGACATGGAAACTTGTCACCGGGAAGAGCCGCACCGCGGTCATTCGGAATGGAGCCTGGCGATGAAAAAAATCCTCATTGCGGAAGATGATTATCAAATTCGTACCTTGATGGCCCACACCATCGAAGAACTGGGGTATGTGTGCATTCAATGTTCCAGCGGCACCAAGGCCCTGCACACCATCCAAGACAACCCGGATGTTGACCTGCTGATTACGGATATGGTGATGCCGGAACTCAGCGGCGAGGACCTGATCAAGATTTTGCGGTGCCGGGAGGCGACCAAAGAGATCCCCATTGTGATCATCTCGGCCATTACCCGCTACGAGGACATTGCCCACCTGCTCGACCTGGGCGCCTCGCGTTTCCTCACCAAACCCATCGATTTTGAGGAACTTGAGATCAGCCTTCGGGAGTTATTGTCGGTGACTTAAGCGCTTGGGGAACCTTGCGTCGTCAGATACCGCAGAAGTAGATGGGTGACCCGGGCCAGGAAGGTGTAATCTAACGTATCCGGGGTATCGGTCGGGGAATGATAATGTGGGTTGCGAAACTCGGCGGTATCGGTCCACATGACGGCAGGGATCGACTTTTCCCAGAAAGCCGCGTGGTCGCTTCGCCACATTACCGGAAACAAACGCTCGAGGCCGCACATGGGGCGAACCGCCAGTACATGGATGTCGCCTACTTCGTCAGCCGTTCGCAGCAGGGCCCGCTGTTGCTTTCTCGATTGGCGATTGGCCACCAGACCGAGAAAGTCGCCGATTTTGGGCATTCGCTTGCGCATGGGCAGACCGGCGGGAACCTCCTGGGAGCCGGGTTGCCGACTACAATAACCGACCATCTCCAGGATTTGTGCCTCACGAATGGTAAAGGGAGCCTCGGGCAGGTAGCGATAAACAAAATCATCGCTGCCCAGATGGCCGTCTTCCTCATTGTTGAAGGCAACAAAAACAATCGGCAGGGTGCTGTCGCGCTCGGCAAGGATGCGAGCGCAAGTCAACATGGCGGCCACGGCCGACCCGTTATCGTCAGCCCCGGGGGAGAAGGGGACCGTGTCGTAATGAGCGCCCACCAGAAGACAGGCCTTGCCGACGCAATGTGGCGTTGACGCGATCACATTCCGATACCTACCCTGCATGTCGACGTGATAGCCCCATTCCTGAAACAAGTTGCGCAGCCAACTGCCGATCAGGTGGTTGTTTGCCTGTTCACGCACGGCATGCCTGGGGACGGCAATGGTTTCAACCAACTCCCGTAATCCCGCTTCGGTAATGCCCTCGCCGGGCTTTCGATGCTTCGCGACAGCCTTTCGATCCATCAAACGCATGACTGCCTCCTATTACCGTTTATAGCAGGTTGCAGGGGTTTTGGGTGTAACTTCTCGACAGTTTGAGAAGAAGACGGACACGATTATCGAGCAATCAACCGCTTGCTCTGTCGGCATTGTACAGCAATTCAACAGGGCATACGATTTGCAAGCTCCCCCCACTTCTCCCAGGTAATAAAACCGTTAAAACTTCTACCGTTCATGTTTTGTCGCAAAGGGCTGTCTGAATCTAATCTTGGATAATTCCTGGTCCACGCTCAATTGCGCGGGTTTTGCCGGATACCAATTGGTTGTAGCTTTTTTTTGACATGGAGTTTGCACTTTGTCGACAAATTGCTCTTGATTGCTATTTCCCTGTCTGAGATAATGATGGGGACGATCTGTACTTTTATACATTCATGTATAGCAATCTTACCTTTTATCTACACTCAGTTTTCAAATTCCAGGAGGATAGTAATGCAACGCCAAGCTTTGGTACGGGTGGCTTTTGCCGCTCTTGTTCTCGTTGCGCCCTTATTTGCGCAAGACTTCGATCCCTACAGCCTGGAGGCTTTCGCCCCGGCCAACTTCAGCAGCAAAAAGATTGACACCGAGTTGGGTGTCGTCCGCCAGCGCTATGTTCGTGTCAACACCAACCTCTTTTCCAAGAAAAACGATTTCTTGGGCGACCGCAGTGCCCCCGGTTCCGTTGTTGAGTTGAACCTGTTCGAAGACGTGTTCATGACCGGCGTTTTGGAACGCTCCGTCGAAAACCAGGGCACCTGGTCTTGGGTCGGCTCCATCGCCGAGGAAGAAATCAGCCGCGTTTCCATGGTTATCGATGAAAAGAACAGCATGATCATGGGTAACATCGTCACCCCGCATGCCTTCTACCAGATCCGTTGGGTTGCCGACGGTGTCCACGCCATCCGTGAAGTAGACCAGGGCGTCTTCCCAGAGGATGCGGAACCCGTTGTCTCCGCCGTGCGCGATGCCGGTAAAGCCGCTATCAGCTCCAAGGCCGATTCCGGCAGCGTGATCGACATTTTGGTGGTTTACACCCCGGCCGCCCGTTCCGCACAAGGCGGCACCACCGCCATCCAGAACCTGGTAGACCTGGCCGTTACCGAAACCAACCAGGGTTACAACAACTCCAATGTGAACTTCCAGTTGAACCTGGTTTACAAGGGCGAGATCAGCTACACGGAAAGCAGCAACTTCTCCACCAACCTGAGCCGCCTGACCGGTAAGACCGACGGCTACATGGACAACGTGCACTCCCTGCGCGATCAGTACTGCGCCGACATGGTCGCCCTGATCATCAACGGCTCCCAATACTGCGGTATTGCCAACCTGATGACCTCGGTTTCTCCTTCCTTCGAAGACCGCGCCTTCTCCGTAACCGCACGCACCTGCGCCACCGGTTACTACAGCTTCGGCCACGAACTGGGCCACAACATGGGCGCCCGCCACGACTGGTATGTAGACGGCAACACCACGCCCTACATCTACAACCACGGCTACACCTATCCTTCCGCCAACTGGCGCACCATCATGGCCTATAACAACGCTTGCTCCGCCGCGGGCACCAGCTGCACCCGCCTGGACTACTGGTCCAACCCCAACGTGACCTACGGCGGCCAGCCCATGGGCGTCGGCGGATCGACCGTCGGTTCCTCCGCCAACAACGCTCTGGCTTTGAACAACAGCGCTTCCACGGTTGCCAACTTCCGTGACTCCACCAATCCCGCGGGTTGCGGCGGCGAAGAGCCTCCTCCCAGCGAGTGTAACGGCACCCAGTACACCGGCACCCTGACCGGTTCCGGCGACTATGAGTACGAGCCCAACGGCACCTACTACTTCTCCAGCGCTTCCGGCTTCCACGAGGCCGACCTGGAAGGCGCCGCCGGTACCGACTTCGATCTGTACCTGTGGAAATGGAACGGCTCCTCCTGGTCCACCGTGGCTTCCAGTACCAGCGCAAGTTCCAGCGAGAGCATTTCCTATAACGGCTCGTCAGGTTACTACGTCTGGCGCGTCTACTCCTACAGCGGCTCCGGCGACTACACCCTGTGTACTCGTCGCCCGTAACGCTTAACCTTGATTGAAAGTCCGCCGGACACGCATCCGGCGGGCTTCCTTCTCCATCTCTTCTTCAGCCGGGTACAGTGCTCCCGTTAGGGTGGCGGTTACCCGGCTTTTTTTATCTTGCTTGAAACACGGGCGCAACCCGGCGCTTCTTCAAGGATCGTTGAAATTGGGAATGATTGAGGGTTAGTCCGGGGAATCGAGTTCGCTGAGTACCTCGCGAATACGTTTTAGGATTACCGGTTTGTCACCGATGATCAGGGTGATGTTCTCGCCGTTTCTATCAGTCAGTACCCTGCCGCCTTGAGAAAGTTCGGTTTTCAGGGCTTTCAGGATGGTTTTGGATCTTTCGCTGTGGTTCAGGGCGTAGTACACCGTTTCATGATCGGCAGTAACTCCGTTTTCAGGCGGTTGCTCTTGCATTTGGATATAAAGCCATCGGGGAGGATCGCCGTTCAAAGACGCGGATTTGCGCAACAGGCCCTTGCCGGCGGCATAGTCGCTGGTAACCACGATCAGTTGTTTGCCGTCGAAGCTGAAGGCGCATTCGGCATCCTTCAAGATGATGTGGACCATCCGGTCCCAAGGCATATTGCGGAAGCGATAGGTGCTTTTGATATCCTTGATCTTGGGATCATCGAGTTTCAGCTTGAAACCCACCTGATCGGCAATGAAACGCAACAGGTCGCCGATCGGCTGGTCCTTGACATCTACCACATTGATTTCGAAACCGCTGTACGATTCCCTGGTGTTGTCGGCCAGGAAGGGAATAGTCCGGGCATCGTTGAATTTTTCCTTGGTATTTGCCGGGTTGTAGGCGACCAGTAACGGACCGGCCAAACACAACCCCGCCAGTACCAGGAGATGACGGAACTTCATGGTATATCTCCTTTCCAAAAGGGTGAGCCGTTTCATGTTGAAGTTGGAGGCGGCCCCGCAAGCCAGGACGCCGTGCGAAGGATTCAAACCGGCCTGCTCCAACAGAAGTTCGGCCAGTTGAACCCGGTAGTTTTCCCCGCCCGGTTTATTGCTGCAAGCGTGATCACAGGCCAGCTCGATATAGAAGCGGGCGCGACGAGCCAGCAGGTGAATAAAAGGATTCCACCAAAGCAGGCAGCGGGTAAGTGTAAGGAAAAGTAGGACCAGGTTATCCATACGGCGAATATGGGTCCATTCGTGACGCAAAAGACCGGTAACGGCAGCGCTGTTCGCATGAGTCCGCCCCACCCAAACGCGTGGAGTGAAGATACCGGTGGTCAAGGCGCCGGCCAGGCCGTCCACAATGTAAAGCGGGGTCTGAATCGATGTATCGATCCTGCCCCACAAATGATCGGCTCGTTCGGCACGCCGGGTCAAAGATTGGAGAAAGCAGCGATGACGCAGGATCAACAAACCGAAAGCAAGCACGCCCAGGCCGGCGCAGAAAAAAAGCGCTTTTGAAGAGAGTAACATCTGCAGAGGATCGAAAGCCGGGGAAACGGAAATCGTTTCGGCGGCGGTTGCGGTCGTTTGCAGTATGGGCGGCACGGCCAGATCGAAAACGGCCGGCGTATATCGCTCCGGAAGCCGCCATTGGTGCAGGGGAAGGAACCAACAAGCGATGGCAGCCAGACAAAGAAACAGACGAATCCGAAAGGGCGCGGAACGCAATAAAGCCAGGGCCGCGAGAAATACCAGACAAACCGCGGATTGAACAAGCAGCCAACTCATACATCACCCTCCGACTTCTGCTGTTTCTTCTTGGCGATCAACGCTTCCAGGTAGGCCAGATCATCCAGAGACAACTCTTCATCGGCAAGCACCTGGCTGATCATGGGACGAACCCGACCGTTGAAGAGACGATGAACGAAATCTTTGACAAGCGGCCTTGTAACTTTGTCACGGGTGACAGCCGGTCCGTAGAGAATGGTGCGGCCGTAGGTGCGGATACGCTTCACCGCCCCTTTTTCCTCCAGGCGATCCACAATGGTCTTGACGGTGGAATAAGAGACCCGGCGGTCGGCGGCAATGGCGGCATGGAGGTCGGGAACGATGGCCTCGCCTTCCTTCCAGAAGAACTGCATCACTTCAAGTTCGAAATCGGATAGTTTCACGGTTCACACCTCGACACCAGGCACGTTATATCTACAAATGTAGAGATATGGCATGGCCGCGTCAAGATAAATCTTGTAACCAGCTTCAGGGTAAAGGTTTATTTAGTTGGAAAACGAAACCAAACCTTGAGGATACTCCAAAAAAAGAAATCCCCCTGAAGAGCCTTCCGAGCTTCAGGGGGTAAGGAGAGAGGTTAAATAGGACTGATTCCTTTTCCTGTTGTCACGCTATAGTAAGCAAGGGGGATGCCGGCTTTTTCCCTATTTGCAGCGCAGGTAAAGACGAAACTCACGGAACAAGTAAAGTGCTTGCGATAAAACAACTTTACTGCATCGGCATACATACGAATCCCCAACGGAGACAAACAAACTCGATCACTGCCTCGAAAAGGTCCGTCGTCTTTGGCGCGGAGACCGCGTCGAAACGGCAGACCCGCTATCACTTTCTATCGCTCGGAACCCAGCGGCGGATGTTGGGGAGACCTCTGTAAAGCACCAGGTGGTAGAGGCGCTGGGGCAACAGGCGGCGCATCATCGAGAAGAAGACGGCGTCCCATGTGGCCGATCGGCGAAGCGGCGGGTTGCGCCTGTCCATGGTCTCGATGATGATGCGAGCGATGTCCTCGGGCGTGGTGGGCGAACCGTTCATCATGCGCGTGATCAGCCCGATCAGGTTGGTGTAGTAGGCGTGGTATTCGTCGTCCACTCTGCCGTAGGAGGCCTCGCTACGCGGCGTGAAAAGGGCATTCTTGAAGGAATCGGAGTGGACGAAGCCGGGCTCCACCAGCGTGACGCGGATGTTCCAGGGCCGCAACTCGTACCAAAGCGCCTCGGAGGCGCCCTCCAGCGCGAATTTGGAGGCTGAATAGCCGCCCATGGTAGGCATGGCCATCATGCCTCCCACGGAGGACAGGTTGATGATGTGACCCCGACGTCGGGCACGCATACCGGGTAAAACCAGGCGAACCAGGTGCAGCGGCCCCAGGTAGTTGGTGTGGAATTGATCCTCTTCATGCTCATCGGCAAGGTGTTCCATAACGGCGCGATAGCAAATCGCGGCGTTATTGACCAGAACGTCGACGCCGCCCCACCGAGCCTCGACCTCGGCAACCAGGGCATTGGCCTGCTCGCCGTGAGTAACATCCAGCGCGCGCACCATCACGCGTTCATCTTCCTGAATCCCCGCCTCGGCCAGACGATCCAACGAGGAGGCTCGAGCTGTGAGCACCAGGCGTTTGTGGCCGCGAGTCAGCGCATGAGCCAGGGCCAGACCTATGCCTTTACTTGTGCCGGTAACCAATACGACCCGGTTGTCATCGCTGCCGCCGGGTTTCCAAGGCGCCATGGCTGCCTCCCGGATTGGAGACCTTGCTAGATCCCAGGTTTGTCATGCTGGAAGACGCCCACCAGACGATCCAACTCGCGTGTGAAGTTGCGGCCCTTCAGCACTACCGAGTAGCCGTTGCGCTCCGCGTTCATGACATCGAAATGGAAATATCCCATGCGTTTCAGTTTATTGATGGAACGAGCCAGGATCTCGATCCCGTTTAAGCCCAAGTCATAATCGGTACGAACACCGGTGGGAACGAAACCGAACAGCTTTTTCCAGAATTTATGGCGCTTCTCGAAGACCTCCGGTTTGTAACCGTGCGAGGTGCAAGGCACCGCGTAGTTGAACACGCCCAGAATTATGGGAATGTCGATCTGACGTTGCTTGCGGAATTCCTCGAACTCGGCCATCACGCGCCAGCATTCATCATAATAGGAAACCGGTTGCGTAATCAGGAAGCGGGCGCCGGCGTCCACTTTGTTCAGGAGGTGTTTGTGGGCGACCTCACGCTTCATGAAGGGGTTATGGGCCGCTCCGGGGTAGAGATCGGGTTCGACGGCCTGAACGAAGCGCAGCAGTTCGATGCTGTTCTTCAGCCTAACCTCCCGCGCGGCCGTCTCGTCCAACGTCAGGGCATCCTCGGCGGTGACTGTCTTCAGACGGACGTCCTTCAGGGGATCGCCGGTAATCAGCAGCAACTGGTCGAAACCCAGCGAACGCACCCGTTTCAGGAAGGCGCGCGTCCAGGCCACGCTGTGATTGCGGGTCAGGTGAAGGATCACGCGTTTGTGTTCCCAGCCGGCGGGCGCCTGGTCCAAATGACGCCGACAGAAACCGGGGTCCTCGAACAAGCGCAGCATTTCCAGGTTGTTGATACGGGGAATACCGGCCGCCGAATCGGTGACGGACATAAATGAACCGGAATGCCGACAGCGAATCATGGCCTTGATCTTGGCCTTCATGGTCTTCAGGATCTTGCGGTCTTCCTCGTCCGGGTTTTCCAGGTTCAGCCAGTAATCGGCCTGCTGCTTGACCGGCGTGGAGACGGGCGGCGGGTTGAATTCGATGGAAGTAACCGGGATACATCGCCTGAAACAATCTTCCAGCGAGTACACGTATCCTGTCATGGTATGGTTCTTGGACTTGATTTCTGCTTCATGGGAGTGGTTGAAAAGGGGCATGTGCGGTATCCTGGGTGAAGCGCTCTTCTCTATTCTTAACGGAAGGAGAGGCCATAAATCAAGCAGCCCGTGAGAATACTCTCACAAAGCTCTCTTTTATACGGCGCCGGGCCTCCTCGGTTGCCGGTTTCCACTTATCGAAAAAGACCAATGGGACGATAAGTAAATAGAGTCCCTTTATCCGAGGTTAGTCATGCGCAATCGAAGAAATTTCGAACGGTTTGGAACCGATATGATCTTCTGGATGAAGCCGGTCGACAGTGACGAGGACTTTCATCCCTTTGCTATCGAGAATATCAGCGCCGGCGGCATTCTCATCGACACCGACAAACTATACGATGCCGGTGTGAAGGTCATGGTTGAATTCGAACTGCCGCAGTATTCCGACCTGATTCATGCTCGGGCCGTGGTTCGCCACTGTAAACCCGAGAATGAAGGCGGCTTCAAACTCGGCCTGGAATTCGAAACGGTTCAGGAATTGTCCGGAGAGCAATTGCTGGAATTTCTGGAAGATCTTTTCAAATAACAAGGGACCAGGCAGCCCCCGAGGCGACAGCATGTCGGGCGTCCGTAAAATCATCCACATCGATATGGATGCTTTTTTTGCATCCGTAGAGCAACGGGACTTTCCCCACCTGCGCGGGAAACCCGTGGTCGTGGGCGGACGTCCGGGGAAACGCGGCGTTGTGGCCGCGGCCAGTTACGAGGCGCGTCGCTTCGGCATCCATTCCGCCATGCCCTCTTTGCAGGCGCAGAAACGCTGCCCGCATGCCGTCTTCGTTCCCGCGCGCTTCGATGTCTATCGCTCAGTCTCAGGCCAGATTCGGGAAATCTTCCTGGACTATACCGAATTGGTGGAGCCGCTGTCCCTGGATGAAGCTTATCTGGACGTGACCGAAAATAAAAAAGGCAATCCGTCGGCCACCTTGATTGCCAATGAGATTCGCTCCCGCATCTTCCAAAAAACCCGGCTCACCGCATCCGCCGGCGTAGCGCCCAACAAGTTCCTGGCCAAGGTGGCTTCCGATATCAACAAACCCAACGGAATCTTCGTCATTCCACCCAAACGGGTGCTGAGCTTTATCGAGCAACTGCCCATCGGCAAGTTCCACGGCATCGGCAAGGCAACCGAGAAACGCATGCACGAATTGGGTATCTACACCGGTGCGGATCTGCGCCAAAGAACGGAGCGCGAATTGATCCGCCACTTCGGCAAAACGGGCGCCTATTACTACAAGATTTCACGAGGTCAGGACGATCGGGAAGTGGTGCCGCATCGGGAGCGGAAATCGGTCGGCGTCGAGGAAACCTTCGTGGACGACCTGGAAACCGAGGAGGAAATGGCGCATATTCTCAAGACCCTGGCCAAAGAATTGGAGCGGCGCTTGAAAAAGGGCAAGCTGTCGGGCAAAACGGTCACCCTGAAGCTGCGTTACCCGGACTTCGACACCATCACCCGCGCCCATACGCTGGACAATTATGTCTTCAAGGCCGATGTTCTGTTCCGCGTGGCCATAAGCCACCTGAAGGAGACCGAGGCCTTAAAACGCCGGGTACGCCTGCTGGGCATCACGGTCAGCAACCTGGAACGCACCGACATCAAACGCGAGGTGCAACTGTGGCTGCCCTTCGGCCAGGGGGAGTCGTTTTGAAAAACCCCGTTTCAAATCCCACCCCATGATCTGGTAGGTGGTACCCAAGACGACACTATATGGTTTACAATAAGAGGGTCACATTCAGAAGTAGGCTTTTGTCGCAAAGGTAAAGGGAACTATGCCAAAACGATTGGACCCCCCCGTATATAAAAACCTGGCCTATGTTTCGGAGCCCATCACCCGCTGTCCGCCTCGGGAAAAAGGCCGTATTCGCAATCTGGTCGAGAAGATGGGTAAAGCCCTGGCCGATCCTCCCTTTCACACGCGCTTGTATATTCCGTCACTGGTCACCTCGCCGGAAGTACGGGACACCATGACGGCAGAACACGTTTACCTGTTGGACCGCATACGGGTCGTGGAATCCAATTTCATGTTGGTCTGCGCCGATCACACCAGTTTCGGTATCGGCGGCGAGGTGGAAATGGCCACATCGCTGGGCAAGCCCATCATCATCTTCTCTCGCGAGGAAACCCTGTCGCGTTTCCTGGTCGGCACGCCCTCCAACGCGGTCAAAGCCCATCTGGGCAAATACTACATCCAGTACCGCGAATGGCGCGATTTGAAGCCTCAGATCTTCGAAATGGTGGAAAAGGTTCTAACGGAACTGGAGAACGCGACCAGTAGTTCGGGGATTCCCTTCACCGATGTGGGCAAGCAGTTGCGCAAGTGGCGGACCAAACGCAAAATGAGCATCGAGGAACTGGCCGATACCACCGGTCTGCGGCCGGAGCACCTGACCCTGCTGGAGAAACCCTTCGATACCATCCGCGAGGAACTCGCGGAGTACGAGGACAGCGATATCGACCTGGGCAAGATCGACTTTACCCAGCAACAGATCGAGGAACTTTCCAATATCGGCCTGCCCGCGCTGCATAAACTGGCGGTAGCCCTGGAGGTTACCCTGGGCACCCTGCTCGGTGAAACAGGCGGTGTGGGCGGCGCCTCCAAGGTGGCCCAAACCCAGCGGCGTCGGGTACGCGAGATCAGGGAAGAGAACCTGCAACGCCGGGCGGCTCAGTTCGACATCACCTTCCGCCAGTACGAGGCCCTGCATAAGATGTTGGTGGATGATATACTGGACCAGTTCGCCGGTACGGCCAGGGAACGTTCCCGCTCCCTGCAAATTATCGGGGAAAAGGAATTCGTCGATGCTCTGGCTGCTATTCGCAACACTAGGTTACGTTAATCCCCCTCAGGATGCGACAAGTGAGGATTATTACGTAACCTTGAACCTGCGCAACGGCGGTACGCTTCCGGTACCGGCTACCCTGACCACCAACTTCGAGTACATTTCCACCCGGCAGGATTATGTCGCCGTGCGCGGACAGAGCATTGACGGCCGCACCTTCTTCGGCTTCGAGTTCCACTCATCGGGGGACCTGGAACAACTCTATGCGAAGGCAATCGGCCGGTTGGGTTTAAATCCCTCTAATTTTCAACGCGTCGATCAAAGCAGCGGTCAATTGAGTCCTACCATCGAGATTTTTCACATCGAGGACAAGTCTGCCTTTCCGAACCACCTGTTGGCTATCGGCGACCGCAGCGATTCGGACATGGTGGTCTTGTTCGTCATGGTGGGCCCCCGCGAATCCTTTTATCGCCACACACCCAGATTTGCCGCCATGGTGGAGAATTACCGGCCGGACCCGCGCGTTCTGCTGGGTGGGGGACGAACCACCAGCCGGTGGTCGGTCGCGCTACTGGTGATGTTGCTGGCCTCCAACCTGTTCTTCATCTGGCTGGGATTCAGTGAAATTGCCCGAACCGGCACCTCGGTGGACTCAATTGCCTAGAGAATATTGCCGTCGTTTTCGATGATCAACGGCGGTGAGCCGTCGGCGCGCGTTTCCAGCGCTGCGGTCCGGCCGGCCCGCCAGGTGGCTTCCAGCACCGAGGTAAAGGGCAGGGTATGATCGCTTAAATCGAGGCGAAAGCGAACCGCCTCGGCCATTTTATCCAAATAGGCCACCGTCAAGGCGCGCCATTCCACCACCAGTTCGGAGGAGACCTCATGGGTCTCGGAAGCCGTTTCCGGGCGGCGCGGCACAAACACGCCCAGGTCCAGGAATAGCCCGCCGTTGCGGTAATTGGCCGGCCCCGGTAATTCGGAGGGCAGCAGGAGGTGGAAATCGGCGGCGATCATGGGTTCCAGCATGGAGTAGGTCATCCACAGGGACAATTTGTGGAAGGGGATATAGGCCTCGGGATTGCCTTCTTCGCCGAGGGCGGGATGATGCCAGACATCGCTCAACCGAACACCATTCACCATCAGGCGGGTGGGCCTGATCTCGTCGAATGCTTCCAAAACCAGGCGGAAGACGGCTTCCGTGCGCATTCGCTTGCCGTGTCGAGCCGCCAACTCGTCCACCAGGTTACCGGGCCTGCCGTCGGGAAACAGCGATTCTCTTTCCGCCAGCAGGCGACCCAAGGCATGCAATTGGTTCAGCCGGTCGGTGATGCCGTTCAGCGAGTTTTCAGCGGTTACCTGGAAGCCGTGTTCCAGTTGTTGCAGGGTCAGCTCTTGCAAGGCTTCGGCATCTACCCGAAGCGGTTGGTTGGGATCGCTGGAAAAAGCGCCGGCGCAGAACATGTCGAAGCCCGCGCAGGCCAATCCCTCGGAACGACCGCGTCGACTGCCTTCCATATGGTCCCGGTAGGTCCACAGGTTACCGGCGCCCGAGTCCATCAGCAGTGAAACCAGGACCAGGTCCACACGGGTCCTGGCCGCTTCCATGGGGTCCACGTCGACAAGCATTTCGGCAAGGATTTGGTTCCGGTCGAGACCCTCGGCATTCAGCCGGCGCCAGCGGGAGTGGGGCGGGACGTCCATGTTCGGCCAGGTTCGGCGAATCAGATTGACTACATAATCGGCGGCCTTGCCCAAACGCTCGTCGTGCAACTCGAAATGGGTACCGCCGTCCCTGGCCAGATCCAATATTTTTTTACACTGCTCCCGCACGCACCGAGCTGTCATCAAATGCTCCATGCCGAACCCGGTGACTTGGTGTTGCGTTACATTCACTCCTTCATCCTCCACCATGGTTGGGAACCGCCTGCCGATGTCCCGGAACCGAATTCGAGGTTAATGGCAACCAAGGCCCCGCGGTTCGGATTCGGTATTGAACCGTGACGCGAGCTTCAATCCTTGAAAGCTCACATTGTATACGAAAAAAAACGGTGTTGTGAACCGTTTTCAGGGTCGTATTAAGCGGAACTACCCATTTTAGGGTTGAAAAAAGTTCATTCCATCTGAACGCGATTGCGGCCGTTTTTCTTGGCGGAGAGCAAGCGCAGGTCCACCCGTTCCAATAAATCGGCCAGGCTGTCGTTGGCGGTATCCAGTTGGGCCACGCCCAGGCTGACGGTAATGCTCAGCGGTTCGTTCCGGTGGTTTGTCAGCGATAGGTGCGCCACGCTTTCGCGCAGGCGCTCGGCAATCTCACCGGCCAGGCGACAATCTGTCTCGATCAGCAAGATGATCATTTCATCGCCGCCGTAGCGACTGCTGATATCGGTTTTGCGGCAGGTTTCCAGAATCACGCGGGCGACGGCTTGTAGAACCTCATCGCCGACGGGGTGCCCGTGCCGGTCATTGACTTGCTTGAAGTGGTCCAGGTCGAGCATGATGGTGGACAGGGGGTTGCCGTAACGGCATGAACGAACGACTTCTTTACCGGCCAGTTCTAAAAAGTGCCTTCGATTGTAAAGTCCCGTCAATCCGTCGGTGGTGGCGAGGGTTCGGACTTCTTCAAAGAGGCGGGCGTTGGAGATCGAAGCGGCGGCTTCCCCGGTCAGGGAGACGGCCATTTGACTCTCGTCGGCGCTGAAGGGCTTGTCGCCGGGTCGCATGAGGAAGACGCTGTCCCCGTCGTCATTGCCGTTCGCCAGGGCCAGTTCCAACAGGGCGGAGGTCTTGCCGTCGTGATCGAGAACACCGGCGTAAAACGGCCCGTCTTCATTCAATCCGGCTCTACCGGCGAGTTCGATAGGCAGATCCTCGCAGGAGCCCCGGCCGTGATGGGCCAGGATGATGGCTTTTTCCCCTTTCTTGCGGTGACAGACGAAGGCATGCTCACATTCGAAAACCTCGACCAGTTTGGCAAGATACAGGTCCAACACCTTGTCCAAATGCAAGGTGGAAGTTACCGAACGATTCATCTCGCCCAACTTCTCGGCCAGGAATCGTTGCCGGCGCTCGTCATGCAGTTCCTTGATCTGTCGGACATGCTTGAGCGTTTTGTCCAGGGTAATTTTCAAATCATTGAAATTGATGGGCTTGTTCAGGAAGTCGAAGGCGCCGTGATTCATGGCCGTGCGGATGTTCTTCATGTCGCCGTAAGCGGTAATGACCACGGTGCGCACCAGCGGATAGTTTTCGTTGAGCCGCTTGAGCAGCGTCAGACCGTTCATCACGGGCATGTTGATATCGCTGAACACCACATCGATATCGCCGTGTTCGTTCAGCGTACGCAAAGCCTCTTCACCTTGAGGCGCGAAAAGGAAGGACAGCTCACCGCTTTTGATTCGCCTGCGGAAGAGTTGGCGAATCACGATTTCCAAATGCGGTTCATCGTCAACGATGAGAATCTTGGAGGCCATGCCGTCAACCCCTATGCCTTTCTTAGTCAGGATTATACACAATCGGAACCGGCGGTTACAGGCAACAGTCGGTATAACGGTGCTAAAACCCTCGCCGCCCTCATGGCGTATCGGTAGAAATGGTTTATACTGGAACTGCATTTCTGCCGATATTCCGGGAGACCTTGTGGATTTGCCATCGATTACCTTCGTCGTCATTACCATGAACCGCCGCGAGGATCTGACCACCTGCCTCAAAAGCCTGTTTGCCATGGAATACCCGAACCTGGAGATCCTGGTGGTGGACAACGGTTCCCACGACGGCACCCCGGACATGGTTCGGCGGGATTTCCCCGAGGCGGTCCTGGTGGTCAACGCAACCAATCGAGGCGTGGCCGGGGGACGAAACGACGGCATCGCCGCGGCCGGGGGCGACCTGATCGCCTTTCTGGACGACGACGCCACCATGGAGGACACGCGGGCCTGTTATCGCATCGCCGAATACTTTTCCCAAAACCCAAAACTGGGATGCCTGTGTTTTGCCATGCTGGACCCGGAAACCCGGGAAGTTGCGCCCAAGACCATCCCTCGACGCGATAAAAAGGTGCCGACGGAAGACGAGGTGCTCTGCGGTCATTTTCTGGGCGGCGGTTCGGTATTGCGCGCGGAGATGCTGCAACAAACCGGCGTGTTTTGGGAGAAGCTGAACCCCTTCGGCTCGGAGGAGTTCGATCTGTCCTTCCGCATTCTGGAAGCGGATTACGATATCCTGTGGACACGTGCCGTACCCATGATTCACTACGAAACGCCCAACGAACGTCCCAGCCGACGACGCATCTATTTCGAGGTGCGCAACCGTCCCTGGGTGGCCCTGAAAAGCCTGCCGTTGCACTGCGTGGCCACCTATGCAACCGCCTGGTGGGGCTACATGTTGTTGACCGCCCTGCGCTCGGGTCATTTGGGCACCTGGTTCAAGGCGGTCGGAGCGTTCCTGGCCGGCGTGCCCGATGTCTGGCGGCAACGCAAGCGCATCAGCAGCCGGACTATCGCCAAGCTGAAGAAATATTCCGGCCCCCTTTACTATTAGAGGAACCTTGAAGAACCTGCTGATATTCGCCTATTACTTTCCTCCGCTGGAAACCATAGCCGCCCATCGATTCGGCAAGATGTGCCGGCATATGCCCAAATTCGGCCGCCGACCCGTCGTCATCTGTCCCGACGGCGCCGGCGGCCTGGACCACGGCCTGGAACCCGATCAGGTCATCCGGGTGGGAACCTGGGAAACAGGCCTGGATCGGGCCGCGGCGGTGGAGACGACACGCGGCATGAACCCCCTGGTGGCGCCGCTGTACAAGCTGGGCAAACGCTTGCGCTTCAATCTGCGCGCCTATGACCGCAGCGTGGCAAGTTGGGGACGCGCCGTCCAAAAGGCCTGGCCGAAAATCTCCGGTAAGTTGCCGACCGTCGATTGCGTGCTCAGCACCTACGGGCCGTCCGCCGGGAACTGGCTGGCGCGCCGTTACGCAAAAGCCATGGGCGTTCCCTGGGTGATCGACTACCGCGACGCGTGCAGCCTCTACCCCTTGGATCGCGGCCCCCTGGTGCGCTTCACCGATCGCTGCATCGAACGCCATGTGATTTCCCGCGCCGCCGGTTTCGTCACGGTCAGTCCGACGTTGAAGGAGATCATCGGCAACCATTTCGGCATGAAAGGCGCGGTGGTCTACAACGGTTGGGACCCGTCCGATCACGTGGACGCCGGCGGGGAGGAGCCCGGCGACTACCTGTTCTACGGCGGCCGCATGTACCCGCACCAAATGCCCGCCTTCAGCAAGTTGTTACAGGCCCTGGCCGCAGAGCCGCATCAACGCCTGCTTTTCCTATCCCTGGGTCCGCCGGAATTGGAAGCCCGCCTGCGCCGGGAAGCCGACGCCCTGGGCCTGGGCAACCGCCTGGACCTGCGCGAGCCGGTACCCCACGCGGAGGCCGCGGCTCTGGCGGCCAAGGCCCGTTTGACCCTGGTGGTGGAGGATCTGGACACCTCGGGCAAATGGTCGCGGGGAACCCTGACCGGTAAGCTGATGCAGTTGATCGCCCTGCCGGGTCCGGTCCTCTGCGTGGCCCGGCCGGATTCGGATATCGGCGAAGTATTGACCCGCACGGGCAAGGGTCGTCTGTGTTCGGAGGTCGACCAGATCCAAGCATTCCTGCACGAGGTCGACAACGGATTCCCGCCGGGCGACCCGGAGGGCATCGCCTTTTTCTCCCGCGAACAACAAGCCGGAGAACTCTGCCGTTTTCTTGATGACGTCTGCTCGTAAACCCGATCGAAACTGAAGAACAATCCCCATTCAGCTTGTCGTGTTAAGATGATGTATCGATTCGATAAGGGGGTTCCGAATGGAACACATCAACATCTGGGCCGTCCTGGTGGCGGCGGTCAGTTCGTTTATGCTTGGGGGGCTTTGGTATTCGCCGGTCATGTTCCTGAAACCGTGGAGCAAGGCCAACGGCTTCGACGAGATGAAGCAGGACGGGCACCCGGCCAAAGTGTTCGGCATCAGTTTCGTGCTTTGCCTGATCTCGGCCTGGGTCTTTGCCTGGTGGCTGGGCCCGAATCCCGAGTTGACGGTGGCTCTGCAACGCGGCCTGATCGCGGGCGCCTGTTTCGTGGCGGCGAGCTTCGGGGTGAACTACCAGTTCTGCAACAAACCCATGACCCTGTGGGTCATCGACGGCGGTTACCACACCGTGCAATTTACCATCTTCGGACTCGTCCTCGGACTGTGGCCTTGATTGCAAGGCGGTGAGCCCCGGCTAACCGCTTCGCTTTTTGTTTTAAAGCTCGAATAAGCGAAACGGTCGGGGGGCTTTGAGCTGTCCTTCAGTTGACGATTTGAGGGAGCCGACTCCTGAATCCAGTTGTAATTGGTTGTGTCGATAAACCGAGGATCGAAGAATCGGTTCTGATTCCTCGACCCGGAAAAGTCGGGAGCAAAGAATCAGTCCTCATTCCTCGACCCGGAAAAGTCGAGAGCAAAGAATGAGAACTATTTCTTTGCGCACCGAAAAGTAATGTGAAAGAAATCTGTTGTGGTTCCTTGACCCGGACTTTTCGGGAGCAAAGAATGAGAACCGGTTCTTTGACCCTGAACTTTCGGTGCGCAAAGAATGAGGACCGATTCTTTGCTCCCCGACTTTCAGTATCGAGAAATTGGTCGAGATACCACGACCCTCGGCGGCGAGGATCAACGGATCAAGCAGTAAACCAGGGCCCGGCTTCTCAAATCACCCCGAATCAGCTGTATTTGATTGTCAAGTCCGGAAACCGGGTTGTTTGTGTCGAAACGCTGAAAATCCTCGCTGATCCGCTGCCCCAAAAACAATGCAATCACCACGGCGTGCGGGTACTCGCCACGCTCGTTGAGAGTCCCGAACCTACCGATTTGAGCTATGAACCGGCGCCAACTCGAATCCGCCCTCCTGTCCCGGGCGTGCTAAAATAAGCGGCTGAAATGATCATGAGGAGATACCGATGAAGCGGCTGAATATGATTGCTTTCGATGCCGATGATACGCTCTGGCATAACGAAACCCTGTTCAGGGTCACCCAGGACAAGTTCAGGGATCTGCTCCTGCCCTACCATGATGCCGAATGGATCGACAAAAAACTCTATGAGACCGAGATGCGCAACCTTGCTTTATTCGGCTACGGCATCAAGGGTTTTACCCTGTCCATGATCGAAACCGCCCTGGAACTATCCGAAAATCGTATCGGCGGCGATGTCATCCAAAGTCTGCTGGATGCCGCCAAGGAAATGCTGCGCGCCCCCGTGGAACCGCTGCCCCATGTCAAGGATGCCCTGGACTATTGTCGCGGCCGTTTCGACCTGATGATCATTACCAAGGGCGACCTCTTCGACCAGGAGTCCAAGATTGCCCGCTCCGGTTTGGACGAATACTTCAAACATATCGAAATCGTCAGCGAAAAGAATGCCGGCGTCTATCGGGACCTTCTGGACAAATACGAGTTGGACCCCAAGCACTTTCTGATGATCGGCAACTCGCTCAAGTCCGATGTTCTGCCCCTTTTGGAACTGGGCGCCGGAGCGGTGCATATCCCCTATCACACCACCTGGCAACACGAACACGTGGAAGTCGATGAAAGCGAATCCAAGCCTTACCATACCCTGGAGCATATCGGTCTCCTCCCCGCCTTGATCGAGGAGTCGGCCTGGATGGAATGACTCGTCCCGGCTTTCGGCGGGGCGGTGATTTCGGGTTAAACCGCGATCGCCTCGTCTTCCGTGTCCAACGCGCCGCCGCAGGAACTGCCGTGGCCGGCCGTACAGCCGTAGCAATGGTCATCGGTGCGGATGGGCCTGCCCGTCAGCATGATGTCGCGCAGTTGGGAAATATGCGGTTGCTCGGCGTCGATGGTCATGTCCAACATCTGGTTGAAGTCGCAATCGTACAACCGGCCGTCGTAGCCCACGCTGATCAACGAACGGCACATCAGGCCGTCCAGCGTGCCCGGGTTGAAACGACTGACAAGCTTGTTCATATAGCGCGTGTAGTTCTCCGAGCGCTCCAGGTAGGTCTTGAAACGGGCGATGGGCATGTTGGTAATCGTGTACAACTCGTTGAAGCGAATGCCGTATTCCTCGGCCAGATGACGTTTATAGAGCTGCTCCAGGTCGTCCTGGTCGGGCGGCAGGTAGGCGCCCTGGGGATTGTAGACCAGGTTGAGCGGCAAGCTGTCGCCGTACCCCAAACCGTTGAGGATGCGCAGGCCCTCGATACTGCGGGAGAACACGCCTTTACCGCGTTGGCGATCCACGTGCTCGCCCACGTAAAACGGCAGCGAAGCCGTGACCTCGATGCGGTGCTTCGCCAGGAAGTTGGCTACCCAGTCGAAACCGGGCTCCAGGAGGATGGTCAGGTTGCAGCGATCCATGATGCGCGGCACCCCCAAATCACGGAGGGCTTCCACCAACTCGCGGAAATGCGGATTCATCTCGGGCGCGCCGCCGGTCAGGTCGACCAGTTCGGGCCGAACCATTTCAGCCGCAGCGATGATGTGCTGAACGGTTTCCCGGTCCATGATCTCGGTGCGCTTGGGACCGGCGTCCACGTGGCAGTGTTTGCAGGCCTGGTTGCAGAGTTTGCCCAGGTTGACCTGGAGGCAGTTGACCCCATAAGTGGTCAGGGGCTTTTGAAGTTTGGAAGAAAAGGCGGGTACCGTCATTACATCATCACCTTGTTGATAGCATTGTCGGCCTGAATACCGTGGACCAGGGACGCGCCCGCCCGAATCGCCGCGGCTACATGAATCGCCTCGGTGATCTCGTCGTTGCTTGCCCCGGCTTCCAGGCAACCGGTAGCATAGGCATCGATACAGTACGGACATTGAACCGCATGGGCCACACCCAGAGCGATCAGGCTTTTTTCGCGCCTGGTCAGGGCGCCCTTTTCCATGACCGAACCGTACCAGTCGAAAAATTTGTCGGCCAGTTCCTTGCGGTGTTTGCCGATCTCGCCGAACCGTTCAAGATCTTTGGAATCGTAATAATGCCCCACGGACGTCCTCCCGAAAAATGTTCGTTGCTGCAAAGCCCGGCCCCGGCCGGCGCTATTCTCTTAAAGCATACGACAAGCCGGTGTCCAACACGCCTATTTTAACCGTGCGGGCGGGCGCTTCGGTAGTCCTGAAAAATGCCCGGCGCGCCCGGCGACCGCTGACTTCTACAATCCAGGCGGGCGTCGTCGCTTTCTTTCGGCCGGTTACCGACAGTTGAATATCGTATGGTTTGAGCTGATGCGCGTCGAACATCTTCACCTTGCAGGCCGCCTTATATCATGCCGTGGAAAAGCGGGTAATAGGGCAAACAGGGCCGTGTGCGAGAATATTCCAGGCGGTAGGTCGCGGTCCGTCATTTTTATGTCGGGCCCTTTTCGTCAAGGCACGACAACGGCCCGGTATGCTGCTCCGGGCAATATCGTCGCCTTGCTGCCGATCAGGGTCCCGAACTATAACTCATCTGCCCGATATCCAGGGGCAGGTACATTGCGATCTTTCGGATATCGCACAAACCATCCGGTAAAGATATCCAAACACCAGTCGGGTCGCCGGCCGGTCGTCGCCCGGCCGGCGCCCGGGTCCGGTTGGTTACAGGTAGGGGAAGGAATCGCGCAGCCAGTTCCCCACGGAGCCACTGCTGAAACCGATGCCGCGCAGAACGTCACCGATTTCACTCTCACTGAATTCACCGGTATCGGCGAGGTATTCACCCACCTGACCGACCGAATAATCGAAGGTGTTCTTCAGAATGCCGGCAGCCTCTTGCGGGGAATTGGTTGCTGCTGTGGCGGCTTGTTCGGGGGTAACGTTATAGACATCTTCCAGTTGCTCGGCAATTTTATTTACCCGCGCATTGGCTTCTTTGAACATGCCCGCCGCTTTTTCGTAATTAGACGTCACATGATCCTGAATCCATGAGAAGGTTGAGCGGGCCGCATCTTCCATCAATTCCAGGAACTGGTTTCTGAGCCTGCCTCTATCCCAGTTTTCCATATAAACTTTTTTAATGTCCCCAAGCCTTTCAAATGGCATGAAAACGTCATAAGGTCCGAAGTTCCAGGATTTGCCCAACGCTTCAAAAAGGAAGCTGACGCTGTGCACGGGGTCACTACGGAAGCAGCTACGGAAGCGAGTTGATGTAACGAAGTATCTAGAAAGTAGCAATTTACAACAAAAGCTAATCAAATTTCCGGCACGAGAGTGCGGGTAGATTTAATGGCACGGACGCCCAGATTTTGAACGGCGATAGACAAACGACTGCGTCGCTTGCCTATCCCCTAAAATCTGGGCGTCCGTGCCAAACCCGTGGAGGCCGGTCGGCTTCGCGACCGTGGAGGCCGGTCGGCTTCGCAATCCTGCTTTTTGCCAAGTCATTTGCCGCGCCAGCGGCAAATGACGCACCGCTGACGCGATCGGCATCTGGACTGCTAAGTGTGTCGGTCGGCTTCGCGGCCGGATTTGGCCCACATTCGAAACAAGCGACTAAAGACGACCATGTCGACTATGAAGCGGCTCGTTACTTCATCTTTCCAAATACCGAAGGTTTCTTTTGGAGATTCTACTTTTTTGACCCTGTATCGAAGTGAGTATTCAGAAAGGGAAAGCAACTTACAAATTTCGGTCATAAAGAACTGGCCTTTCTGTCCCAATAGGTCGTTTGCATTCCAATTCGGGTCAACATTCCTAATATGACTTTGATCAAATCGTTTCCGGTAATATGGAGCAAAGGTCTTCATGCGGATGAGCCATTTTCCAAAAACTTTCCTTACCCCGATGGTATCCCATGCATCCTTTCCCTGGTTCTGAAGCACCTGAACGGCTTTTTTGATCACCACAGAATCGATCGACAATAGTTCGGCAATATCTCTTAACCAGAAAATCGATTCCTGCTGGAGTAGATCGGAACGTGTCCAATTGTTCTTAACTCGAA
>JASJCB010000286.1 GCA_030066195.1 Acidobacteriota bacterium | reverse complement strand
CCCTTGTCCTTGTCGCCGCCCAATACTTCGAAATCGCCCATGCCGCCGTAGACCAGGTCGCCGGCGCGGCGCAGAATCTCTACCTTTTCGGCCACATCGGCCATCTGGTCGCGGCTGACCAGCGCGCCCATGCCCACGCCTTCGACCATGGGATCGCCCAGCTTCACCTTGTCCAGGGCGGTCTTCAAGGCGTCGATGACATCGCCCACCATACCCTCGGGCACAATGGTGCGGCGAATGGCGGTACATTTCTGGCCGGCTTTGACGGTCATCTCGCTGACCACTTCCTTGACGAACAGGTCGAATTCAGGTGTGCCGGGCGCGGCATCGGGACCCAGGATACACATATTCAGCGAGTCGGCTTCCATATTGAAGCGCACCGAGTTCTCGATGACCTTGGCATGCGACTTCAGCTTGCGGCCGGTGTAGGCGGAACCGGTGAAGGTGACCACGTCCTGTTCGGTCAGGTGCTCGAAGAGATCGCCCACGCCGCCCACGATCAATTGCAGCGCGCCGTCAGGCAGGATGCCGGACTCGGCCATGGCCTGCACCATCTTGCGCGTCAGGTAACTGCTGGCGGTGGCGGGTTTTACAATGGCGGGCATCCCGGCCAGGAAGGTGGGCGCCAGTTTTTCCAGCATCCCCCAACAGGGGAAATTGTAGGCGTTGATATGAGTGGCGACGCCCTCCAGCGGTACGCAGATGTGCCGGCCCATGAAGGTGCCTCCGCGTGAAATGTTCTCGGGTGGTCCGTCTACATAAAAGGTTTCGTTGGGAAAATCGCGCCGGCCCTTGCCGGAATAGACGAAAAAGGTGCCGATCCCGCCGTCGATATCCACCCAGCCGTCTTTGCGCGTGGCGCCGGTGGCGTAGTTCAACTGGTAAAACTCTTCCTTGCGTTTGTTCAAGTAGAGGGCCATGGCTTTCAACATCAGGGCGCGCTCGTGGAAGGTCATCTTGCGCAACGCCGGCCCGCCCACGTCGCGTCCATATTTCAGCATGGCTTGGAAATCAAGTCCCTGACTGCTGACCTGTCCGATCAGTTCGCCGTTGACCGCATTGTAGACAGGTCGTCCTTCTCCTCGGCCTTCGATCCATTCGCCAAGGGCATAGCTGCTCAGCTTCATCCCGCATCCTCCGCGTCGCGTATTCCGAAAGTCCAGGCTATTCTAGCAGGGTTGCCGAAGATTGGGGAGAATCTAGCGGACCGCCGAAGGAGATTTGGGGGAAAGCGTGTGTACGCGGCCGGGTGCAGTCATTCAGGGCGATCGATGACCGGATAGGGCCGGCCGCTCACTTCAAATCGTACCCTGGTCGCTATACATAGGGCTCATCAGTGTGCCGCTGATACGTTTTGCAGAGACCCGTGCTTATTTCCAGCTTCAAATAAGAGGCGCGCCTTAACATATTTAATCACTTTTATCTATCTTGAAGATCGCAGCCATTTTGACTAGGTTAACTACAGTTGCCTTACAAAATCGATTGCACCTGCTCAAACGCCCCCGCATTGGGCGGGTGACTTAAATACTGGAGTTTCTATGCGTAAATTTACGCTCCTTCTGCTCATTGCTATTGTGCCCGCCTTTGCCCAGAACGCAAAGCGCAACAACAACGCCGCCGAAATGCGGCCCGAACAATCCACCGAAACCGCACGGCTGATTCAAGAACGAAGCCTGCTCTATCCCTTCGACCTGGAACCCTCCGATCGGGAACACCAGGCCACCTTCCACTACCTGGTGGAAGGTAACCAATACGCCGTGGAACGCGCTGCCTTTACGGTAACCAAAGAGAATCCGGTTCTGCATCTGTTAGTGGGTCGGCCCGAGGCGGTTCTGCCCCTGCACGACGCCCATGAGGATGGCTTGAAAGTAACCGTCAAGGTGGACCTGGACGAGAACCACCTGGGTGAAGTTATCTTTGCCGAACTGGTGGAAATGACCGCTTACATGCGTACCCAACCCATCAGCACGGCCGATTCCCGGCAAAAGCTGATCGTCTTTACCGAAGCCGAGGGCGATCTGCGCTTCGACTTCCAAGCCTTGATCGCGCCCCCCGGTGATTGCGTGGGTACCTACTGTTTTTGCGCGCCTCAAGATCAGGTGCTCTGCGGCGATTCCGACGGCGACGGCGTTCCCCGGATGGAAGACAACTGTCCCTACACCGCCAACAGCAATCAGGCCGATTGCGACGGCGACGGTAAGGGCGATGCCTGCGACAGCGATAACGCCACCTATGTCAAGACCGGCAGCTACACCGTCACCGATTCCTATCTCTCGTACCCCAGCATGTGCGGCGAATCGTTCAACCACCAGCTCTACACCTATCGCCTGCTGGTGATTACCACCGAAACGCACGAAACCGGTATCAAGTATCCGTGCAGCGGCGGTTCCCAGTCTTACGACAAAATCACCGGCACGTCTAGCGGCAGTTGTTGGAGAAACACCTACCTGCCCTGCTTCGCTACCAACGCCCCCTACTTGGGCCCAGGCTGCTAACCTCCGCAAGGGAATCATCCGAAGGGTCCTCGGCAACGAGGCCCTTTTATCCTAACTCACCGGTAGAAATCGAAAACCTGGTTTGAAACATCGTCAGCAACGTAAAGAAGGTTGGACGGTTTTTCCCTGGTCCGGGAACATTTCCCGGGTTCATCGGCAACCGTCCCGCTGTTGATTTAGGCCCGTTCTTCCGTTAAGCTGGAAGAGAGGGGAGAGAGGACGTATGTTGACCACCACACCGGGTCGTTCCATGCCGGCTCAATTAGATCTTCTGAAAGATTACGAACCTCGGTTCCTCCCGGTCGGTGATCTCAGCGGTTCGGCGGTGCTCATTCCCATCACGCGGGGCGAGAAGCCCACGTTGTTATATACCTTGCGCAGCCGGCATTTAAAACACCACCCGGGTCAGGTCAGCTTTCCCGGTGGACGCATCGAACCGAGAGAATCGGGTTGGGACGCGGCCGTGCGCGAGGCCCACGAAGAAATAGGCCTGGCTCCCGATTCCGTCTCACAGTTGGGTCGTATCGACGACGTTTATTCGCCGCGCGGTTTTCATGTGGCCTGCTACGTGGGCATTTGCGATCCCTTCGAGCCGCAAATCAACGAACACGAGGTAGAGCGCCTGGTAGAGGTAGACCTGGAGGAACTGTTCGACGGCTCCATCCACGAGGTCAAGCCTTGGGGGACGCGTCACCAGGTTCATTATTTCCATTTCCGCGACGGCCTGGTTTGGGGCGTCACCGGCGAGATCACCCACATTCTCCGGCGCATTCTAACGACAGACCGGCAATAAAGGCGAGGTACCCGTGAGTTTCTTCGACGACATTATCTTTACGCGCACCGTAAACCTCCGCGAACAAAAAGAGATCGACACCTGTAGCATGTGCGGCCGACCGCTTGGTCCCGAATCCTTCTACGTCATCGCCAAGGCGTTCCAGGAAGGGCGGCCCGTTTTGGAAACCGCCCAGTGTTTTCAATGCCAGGCGGAGTCTCAAAACTACGCTTCCGAGCAGTCCATGGAAAACATCATGTTGTACAGCGGACGCCGTTTCAACGAGTTCTTGCAGGACCCCATCAAGCGCAAGCTCTACCACCTGGAAGATCCGGCCTGCCTGATCACCGGGGAAACCTTGAAGCGCGGCGACTCTTTCGAGTTGTACCATTTCAACCTGCCCGGCGGCGCACTGGCAGAAAACAACTTTGTCTTCGTCGGGCCCACCGCGCTGGAACAGATGACCGAGTTATTGTCCGAGGAAACGCGCGATTCCTGGGGCCGCTACACCGAACAATTGATGCCCGAATCGCCGGATATGATCATTTCTCCCATGTTCTTCGGCTAAGGTTCTTCGGCCCGATACGGCAGTCGACAGACGCCTGTCGTAAGCATCGATCCAAGCCGCTCCATGTTTTCTCCATCGAACGGTTTAATGCGGCCGCGCATCTTCCAAACCGGCCGATGCGACCGTATTAACGATGACAGCTCGTATTTGACAGGAGAATCAATCGATGCGACAGATGATTACCTTGGTTTTATTCGTATTTGCCCTGACTTCGGCCGCCCAGGAGCACCGGGCTCATGATCAGGACGCCGGCCGGCAAAAGAAGGAATCCGCCGACACCACGAAAATGGAGGACCGTTTTTCCGTAACCTCCCACGAGGTGACTGTCGGCAGGACCAAGGTAAAGTATGAGGCTAAAGCGGGAACCATGATATTGCGCAAGGAAGACGGCACCGCGCGAGGCTCTGTCTTCTATATTGCTTATATGCGCAACGACGACACGTCTGTCGACAAACGTCCGGTGACCTTCAGCTTCAACGGCGGACCCGGTTCGTCTTCCGTCTGGCTGCACCTGGGCTTGCTGGGGCCCAAGGTGGTTGAGATGGACAAGGAAGGATTTCCCCTGCCGCCGCCCTACCGCCTGGTGGAGAACAAATGGTCCATGTTGGATAAAACCGACCTGGTGTTTATCGACCCGGTGGGTACGGGTTACAGCCGGACGGCCAAGGGTCAGGACCGCAAGCAGTTTCACGGTCTGGAAGAAGATATCGAGTCGGTGGGCGAGTTCATACGTTTGTGGATCACGCGCAATCAACGCTGGGCCTCGCCCAAATTCCTGATCGGGGAGAGCTACGGCACCACGCGTGCCGCCGGACTGTCGCGCCATCTGCAAAGGCGTCACGGCATGTACCTGAACGGCATTATGTTGGTCTCGGCAATCATGAACTTCCAGACGGCCCGTTTCAACACCGGCAACGACCTGCCCTATATCACCTTCCTGCCCACCTACGCGGTGACTGCCTGGTATCACGAGCGCCTGTCTGCCGAGCATCAGGACAAAAGCCTCGAAGCCTTCGCCCAAGAGGTGCGCGAGTTCGCCTTGAATCAATATGGAACCGCCTTGCTGAAAGGCAGCAAACTGCCCAAGGCCGAGTTCGATGAGGTGGCGCGCAAACTGGCCGGCTATACCGGGCTTTCCGAGGACTACGTGCGTCAGACCAGGTTGCGCATCCGCATCCGTCAATTCGCCAAGGAACTGAAGCGCGACAGCTTCCGCACGGTGGGTCGCCTGGACAGCCGCTTCGAAGGCATCGACCGGGACGCGGCGGGTGATTCCATCGAGTACGATCCCAGCATGGAGGCCATACGCGGTCCTTATACGGCCACCATGAACGACTATGTGCGAAGGGAGTTGAACTTCGAAAGCGATCTGGTTTACGAGATTCTAAGCGGCAGGGTGCGGCCCTGGAGCTACAAACGCCATGAGAACCGCTACGTAGACGTATCGGAGGACTTGCGCGAGGCCATGACGGCCAATCGCGACCTGAAGGTATTCGTCGCCAACGGTTACTACGACCTGGCCACACCCTTCTTCGCCGCGGAATACACCATCGATCACATGATGCTGGATCCGTCCTTGGAGAAGAACATCACCATGACCTATTACCCGGCGGGACATATGATGTACATCCAACAATCATCTCTGGAAAAGATGAAGAAAGACATGGATAAGTTCATGGAGGACGCACTCAAGTAGCGTGAACAAGCACAACGTGTGAATCGAATGCCCAATCTCGGGCCTGTGATTAAGTAGCTGTTTTTGATAAGTGATCTTTGCGTCAGCTCATCATGAAACTCGGTGTTCCGCCACCGCAATCCTACTGGAACGTGCGAGAAGAGTAATCTGAAGGTGCGAAGCTTCCAGGACAATGTAGCCCTCGGCTCCGCCGGAAGGTCGATTCGTGAGAGGAGACCAACCCTTCCCAATACCGGGGAAGAGGGGGCGCTAGGATCGGACTATATCGTCAAAACTAACTGAATCACACATAGCGTCGTAATGTTCAACAAGCCAAATGGTATTGACGGGGGAAGACCAGTTTGCACGACCTGAATTGGAGCTTCCTCCAAGCGTGGACCGGCTCGACGCACGATTCGAATCCGATAGGACATCATCCGAATTCCCCTGACTTCGGCGAGTCCCCGGACCCTGTCCCAAAGGTTCTCGTCAACCGTCGCCAACCGACTTCTTCCGTGTTATGATGCGATATCATATCGAGGATGAGGCAGCATGATCCTGGAGGACGCGCAAGGGGTTCCTATCACGGTACGGCATGAACAAGCCCTGACCGCATACAAACGAGCATCCAGTCTTTTCTTACAGTATCGGCGTGATCCCCTGGTCGCGCTCGGCGAGGCCCTGGCCTTGGACCCGGACCTGATCATGGCCTATTGCCTGCGGGCCGTTTTGTTTATGCTGTCCACCGATGCGGCCTCCTCAGACCAGGTAGCCGGCGCTCTTAACGAGGCCGAGGCGCGCGCCCATCTGGCTACCGAGCGCGAACGTCATCACATGGCCGCCGCGCGCGCCTGGCTGGAAGGCGATTGGGAGGCCGCGGCCTCCCACTGGGAAACCATTCTTCTGGAATTCCCCCGCGATATCCTGGCCTTGCAATCCGCCCATCTTGCCGACTTCTTTCTGGGCGCCACCGGCCGCTTGCGGGACCGCGTGGCCAGGGTGCTGCCCTTCTGGAATGATTCGGTTCCGGGTTATGGGTTCGTGTTGGGCATGTACGCCTTCGGCCTTGAGGAAAACGCCGATTATGAACGCGCCGAGGAAATGGGTTGCAAGGCTCTGTCCTACAACTCGCACGATGCCTGGGCGGTCCATGCGGTGGCCCACGTCATGGAGATGCAGGGCCGTTTTCGAGCCGGCATCGAGTGGCTGCGGGAACGCCAAAACGATTGGAGCAGCCAGGATTATATGGCCTGTCATAACTGGTGGCACCTGGCCCTGTTCTACTTCGAATTGGAGGACGTGGACAATGTACTGGACATCTACGATCAGGCCATCCGGGCCGAGGGGTCCGAGGTGATTACCGACCTGATCGACGCCTCGTCCCTCTTGTGGCGGCTCATGTTGGAGGGCGTCGATGTGGGCGAACGCTGGCAGGAAATCGCCGAAAAGTGGGAACGTGCCGCTTTAGACGCCCATTACGCCTTCAATGATTGCCACGCCATGATGGCCCTGGCCAAAACCGGACGCGACGACCTGTGCGACGACATGTTGGCCGCACTGGAACGGCGCGCCGGCGAGGAACGCGGCAGCAACGCCGCCATGACGCGAGAGATTGGTCTGACCGTATGTCGCGCCGTCCGAGCCTTTGCTGCCGATGACTACGGAACGGTCATCGACCTACTGCAACCGGTGCGCTACCGCTTCCACCGCTTCGGCGGCAGCCACGCCCAGCGCGATGTCCTTGACCTGACCCTGTTGGCGGCAGCTTTGCGTTCCCCGTCCCATCAAAAGCTGGCCCACGCCCTAACGGCCGAACGTTGTGCCCTGAAACCGGAAAGCCCCCATAACTGGCGCCTGGCCTTCAAAGCCCTCAGCGCCCTGGGCCGAAACCAGGCAGCGCAAGAGGCAGCAGATCGAGCCCGCCGTCTGGCCGCTCCTTGACCGGCAGGTTGGCCGGGTCAACCCATCCGGGACAATCATTAACAGCCAAAAATTAACGGACCGTATTTACATGTGATGACCATGACCGCCCGGGGTAGTCCGCCGGGGCCATATCCTCGCAAACCTCGGACGATGTCCCCGGCGGGCAATCCCGGGCTACCGGATATAACCACATGGTGGTAAATGTTTTACCCCGTATGGGGTTTCATCAATTAGCCTGGGGTTGGCGGCCGGGGTCACCCCCGATCTTCATGTGACCGGCAACGTCAAACGTTTTGATCCCATATCGATGACTCGAAATGATTGACCCTGGCGGCCTACCCCAGGCGATCTCGGAACCGGGTCACCCTCACGGATCTTCATGTGGCCGGCAACCTCGACGTTTTGGTCCCGTGTCGATGATTCGAAACGATTGTGGCCCCGGGCGGCCTTGATCATCAAGGTTTCAAGGCTTCCTGCATGGCGGCGACGGCAGCTTCCAGTTGCGTTTTGGTTTGCGGGTCCAGCTTGCCTTTTTTGGCCAGGGCAGCCAGGTTGGCTTTAGCCGCTTCCAGGTTGGTGAGGAGCAGCTCTCTTTGGGTGATCGGGTCGTCGGGCGCCTTACGGAGGGCCCGGTTCAGGGCGTCCTGGGCCATGACGTATTCGCCCAGTTGCCGATGGCAGATGCCCGCGCCCAACAATGAGGCGTGGTCCGCTCTTTGGACCGCGGCTGTCATGTAGTGGCGTCTCGCCCCGGACCAGTCTTCTTCCGCCCGCAGGATATCGGCCAGCAGCATACGCGCCGGTCGGTTATCGGCATCACGCGCTACAGCTTGTTGAAAATCGTTCCTGGCCGTGGATCGATCGCCCAGCCGATAGGCCGCCCGCCCATGCAGGTACCAGGCGGTCGAGTCCTCGCTGCCGATGGCCACGGCCTTATCCAACCATTCCAGGGCCTTGCGGTCGGTCTCCGGCGTGTTGCGAGACAAGAGGTGCTGAGCGAAGGCGCAGTAGGGTTCCGGCCAGGTTCCGTTAAGCGCGATGCCTTCTTCAAATGCCTCGGCCGCGGCTTGAGTGTCGCCGGTTCCGGCCAGGGCGTGTCCTAAATTGGTGTGAGCTTGCCAGTCGTCGCCGTTTTGGGTCAGGTATTGACGATAGGTGCGCACCGCCGCCTGGTAATCGCCCAGTTTCAATTGGGCCAAACCCAGGTTGAACAGGGCGTGCGCCTGCTTTTTTTCTTCCCAGGCCAGACCGAAGTGCCGGGCCGCGTCAGTATAATCGCCGTCGTCGAAGTACTGGATGCCGTATTCGAAATGGCCGGGCCTTTTACCGCCCCCGCAGGCCGAAAGCAGGAGAAGGGCTCCAAGAGCCGCCCATTGCGTTCTCACTGGTTGCCTCCCGCGGCCGGCTTGCGGGTGATATAGCCGCTTTCCCTGAGTTCCCGATCGGCCCGTTCGCGATCTTGGGCGCCGGTATCGGCGTTGGATTTCTTGCCCTTGCCCCAAACCAGCGCGCTGGGTTTGTCGGCCAGGGTGGCCGTGAGCGATTCCAGGTTGCGCATGGTGCCTTCCAGGGCTTGCAGGGTGCCGGTCAGTTCGTCCTGGTTGGACAGCAGCACGTTGTCCACATCGCGCACCAGTTTGCCGGAATCGTCCACCAGGACGCTCACCTTGGCAGTCAGTTCGGCAAGGTCCTCGCCCAGTTCATCGGTCAGTTTGGAGATATCGGCTTTGATACCGTCCAGCATGGGATCGACGCCGTCCGCCACCTCGACCAACTTAGCGGAAAGATCGGCAATTTGTTTGTCGGCGTTCAAGGCCAGGTTGCGGTAGGCCTCCAGGGTGGAAACCACATCGGGTTTCAGGTCATCGACCACTTCCATGCGCTTGCGCAGGACGATCATGGTTTCGTCCATCTGGCCCATGGTGCCCATCAGCTTTTTGGTCAGTTGGTCAAGGCTGTCCTTGATCGCGGGTAGCAGGTCGGCCGCGGCTTGCATCATCTGAGCCATGTCGCTGGGGGGCATGCCCGGCACGATGTCGTCGGCGCCAAGGTCCTCGAAGGGTCCCTCGATGGGCGGGATCAGTTCGATCATCTTGCCGCCCAGCAGCGACTTGTTGTCGATACGGGCCTTGGTGCCGCGAACCAGTTTGGCCCTGGGGTTCACCTCGGCGACGATTTGAATGCGGTCGCCGCCGGGACCAAGCCCCACGCGGGTGACCGAACCGATCTTCATGCCGCGCTGGAAGATCTCGGTGCCCTCGCGCACCTGTTGGGCGTTGGCAAAGTCCATGACCAATTCACGCTGGTCCTGGAAGGTCGCCAGCACGCCGCCTACCTTGAACAGGGCCCAGATAAACAGGGCGCCGCCGATCAGGATAAACACGCCGGCTTTCACGTCGGGGCGAAAGACTTCCATTCAGGCCTCCAAAATGTCGGTAATGTAGTCGGTACGGCTGAGGGTGCGCGGGATGGGGCCGTCGGGGCGGCCGTTGATGAACTGTTGCACCAGGGGATCGCTGGAGTTTTGGATTTCCTCCCGCGTGCCCTCGCGAATGATCATGCCCTGATGCAGCATGATGATGCGGTCGGCGATGCGGAAGGCGGAGTTCAACTCGTGGGTGATAACCACGCAAGTCAGGCCCATTTTACGAGAAAAGTCCAGGATCAGCTCGTCGATCACGGAGATCACAATGGGGTCCAGGCCCGCGGACGGTTCGTCGAAGAAGACGATGCTGGGGTCCAGGGCAACGGCGCGCGCAAAAGCGGCGCGTTTCTGCATGCCGCCCGAGATTTCCGAGGGCAACAGGTCCTCGGCATCGCGCAGGCCCACCTGTTCCAGCTTCATCTTGACCAGGACCTTGATGGTGTTCTCGTCCAATTGGGTATGGTGGCGCATGGGCAGGGCCACGTTATCGCCGATGCTCATGGACGCGAACAGGGCGCCGTTTTGAAAGGCCACCCCGTACTTCTTGCGGACCTCGTTATAGGTGCGTTCGTCTTTGATTTGCGTGATGTCCACCCCGTCGATCCAGACATTGCCGGCGGTAATGGGCGTGGCCCCGATGATACACTTGAAGATGGTCGATTTACCCGCGCCGGAACCGCCCATCAGCACCAGCACCTCGCCGCGTTTGGCATGGAAATCGACACCGCACAGAACCTTCTTGGTGGGATAGGCCTTGACCAGGTTTTCGACTTTTAAAATAGTGTCATCGGCGGGTTTCGTCATGGGCACCTCAGGGCCAGTAGTGAATCATCAGCGCGGTAAAGACGACATCGCCCGCGATAATGAGAACGATGCTGGTCACCACGGCTTCCATGGTTGCCTGTCCCACACCTGTCGATCCACCTTTCACGGTAAACCCTTTATAGCATCCCACCATGCAGATGACGACGGCAAACACGAAAGATTTCACCAGTCCGCTGACCAGGTCCTTCATTTCCATCAGGTCGAAGGTGGACTCCCAGTAGACGGAGGGCGCGATACCGTAGTTATAAACGCCCATCACATAACCGCCGGCCAGTCCCAGGACGCAGCCGTAGATGGAAAGAACAGGCAGCATGATGAACAAAGCAAGGAAGCGGGGAGCAATCAGAAAACCGATCGGGTTGATGGCCATGCATTCCAGGGCGGTAATCTCATTGTTGACCTTTTGGGCGCCCAATTCGGCGGCATAGGCGGCGCCCACGCGGCCGGTGACCACGACCGCGGTCAACAGCGGCCCGATTGCGCGGGTCAGGCTGACGGCCACGGCGCCGGGCACGATGTCCAACTGGCCGTAGTTATCGGCCAGGTAGGCGGTTTGCAGCACCAGGATCATGCCGATCAGGAACAGCACCAGCGAGACGATGAAAAAGGACTGCACGCCGGCGCGGTCCATCTGCTCGGCCACCGATCGCCAGGAGAAGGATTTGCGGTAGAAGGGGGCGACCGTACTCCAATAAACGGTGTGGGCGGTCAAACGTGAGATAGAGGCCACGTGGGAACAGAAGGCAATCCCGCTTTGGAACAGTCCGCTCATGCAGACCTCAACCGGCCATGGCGGCCAGGGCTTTGGTCTCGTCTTCGAAAATCTCGAACAAAGCCGTCAGCCCCGACATTTCCATGACCACGCACACGCGCTCGTTCAAGCCCACCAGGCCGAAACGCACGCCCTTGTCCCGCGATAGTTTCAGTGCGGTCACCAGAACCCCGACCCCCGAGGAGTCCATATAATCTACCTTGACCAGGTTGATCAAGATGCGGTGGGTCCGGCCGACGCAATCTTTCAAGCGGGTGAGCAGAACGTGGGCCGTTTGCATGGTCACCCGACCGTCGACCCTGATAATGATGGTTTCACCCTCGGTAGCCTCGGTTAACTTTACGCTGGTCATGCATTCCTCTGATAAAGGTCGATCGACTTGATAGTCACAGTATAAAGCATGGAACCGGGGTGTCAATTGGAGAACGCCGCGCCGTGGTCGATTCATCTCGTGGTTGCCGTGCTTGAAAGCCCGGAAAACGATCCTGCCGCGGGGGTTGCGGCGCCGATTTATCCGAAAAAATGTGGCGGCCTTGTGCCTTAGCATTACTTGGGTTAAGTTGACCGGTAAAAGGAGCCGTGCATGATCTCCCACCGGCCGGGCCGCCCCATGCGCTATACCAAACTGATCCACAACCTGGAAGACCGCACCTTGTACTCCGTGGACCGCATCGTCCGCCTGGGCATGAGAACCGGGTTCCTGACCCAGGACCATTTCGCCCAGGACGGACTGGCCACCGCCCGGCGTCGCGCCTTCGACGCCCTGACCAAGTTCCGCATCGCCCACCTGGCTGCCGACCCGGACGGCACCGTGGTCAACCGGGACGACGTGCCCCGACCCGCCTGGTACGGCTGTCGCTGGAAGCTGGCCCTGCCCGTCAGCTATTTCCCGGACCCGGGAACGCGAACCGACCTGGAAGCCCTGCTGACCGAACTGGAAACGGGCAATCCACAAAACCCGAATGTGTCTACTGACGGTGACCGGGAACCGCGCACCGTCAGTAGACACATTCGGGTTTTGTGGATTGCCCGTTTCCAGTTCGGTCAGCAGGGCTTCCAGGTCGGTTCGCGTTCCCGGGTCCGGGAAATAGCTGACGGGCAGGGCCA
>JASJCB010000285.1 GCA_030066195.1 Acidobacteriota bacterium | reverse complement strand
ACCAGGGACGGCAATGCCTATGTTTTGATCGAGGGCGACGATCCCGATTATTTCGAATATTTCATTCGAGTTTATTCCTTTTAAATCAGCACATCGAGGCCAGGTAGCGCTGCAAGGTTTCTCTCTTGCGTTCGGCTGAGGCTGTCGCATCTTCAACCTCTATCTCTTCGTCCGGAGTTACTCTGAACAGTGTCTGGCCCTTGGACACAATGATACCGTCGCTGTCAATCAGAACCTCATCGACGGTCCCGGAAAACGGTGCGTATACGGTATTGAACATTTTCATTACTTCAACGATATAGAGCGGATCTCCTTTCTCGAAATGGCCGCCTTTTACAATGAAGGGATCATGGCCGGGCGCCTCCCTGGGATAAAACATCCCGCCGCACACGGCTTGGATCTCATCGGATTTGACGGGCGGCGGCGGCACAAGCACCTTGCGCATCTTCTTCTGGAGTTTCTCGTCCAGGAGTTTTTGAGGCAGATGTACTTCCAAATTATCCAAAACCCTGAGTTCGAAGAACCCGGTTTCTCCGGCTATTAGGGGCAAAAGCGACAGGATCTCGAAACCTGCTTGGAAGCCTGGATGTGCGGCCCTGATCCGGGACCAGTGATCCGGGTCTTCATCCTCAGGCGGATTTTCCGACGATAAGCGTCTGTCCATCCGGCGGAAGTCCTCACTTTCACCCTTCAGTTGAACGCGGGAATAGAAGCGTTGCATGGCCGCCAGAAGATCGAAGTCTTGTTTCCAAATTACCTCGGCAGCCGGAGCCTCGGCACGATAATCCATATTTAAGTAGTGATAAGTATCCGCCAATACATGGACCGGATTGGCCGTCCAAACAACCCGACCGTCCTCGTATTCGAAATGGCGCCGGTGCATGCTCAACCAGCCGGACAGCAGGTGGGGATCCTCCAAAAGCAATTGCAGCGGACGTAGTAACAGATTCTGCTTGCGCACCATCGCTTCCTGGGTGGCCGCTTCCAGTGTATCGGCTTCTTCAGGGTCGTCCACCTTTCCTCCGGCCTCCGCCAGACGTTCTTTTTCCAGGGCGCGGTAAAGCGCATCCAGGTTGATGTCCCGTGCCTGTTCGCGTAGCAGGCCGAGTTGGGTCAGGTAGGGAACCACAAATCTGGTCGTAACCCTTGCATAGACGCTCTGTCCGCGAAACCAGTTGACCAACCCGTAATGAAATGAAAGATTGGTTGCCAGATCCTTGCCCGCCAACTTGGTCCGGCGCAGGATCTCCGACAAACGCCGGTAGCCGTCCTCGCGACTCTCGCCGTGGGTTACCAACAAAGCGATATTGCTGTCGTAGGCTCCGGCGATTTTATACTTCATGAACCGGCCGGTGTCGGGATTCTTCAAACTAATCCCCTGATCATCGCGAATCTCATCCGATAAAGGATCCGACCAATAGGTGATCAAGCCGCCCGCATGTGGAGAGAGCGCAATATCCGTTGCATTGAGGCGAGATTCCAGGGCGGCTTTCTTGCGGACCACCCTTTCCGGTTTGGGCAGGTTCTTACCATGCCTCGCCAGCAGCACCATCGTCTCGATAAGGGAGTGGACCATAAAGAAATCATTGTCATCGTCAGGATTGGTAAACTTCAGTGAGTAACAAAGTTCGCTCACCCGATGCTCCACCTGGATACGGGTATTGACCTCCATGAAGAAATGCTTGTCGCCGTCGACGATGCACTCGAAGGTCGAAGCGGAATCCAGGCCCACGGCCGCGCCGAAACGTTCGGCCTCGGTTTCCATCCGTCGCAAGACGGCCAGATCGGAGGTCAAAGCAGCGGCGGCTTCCTTGCGATCCTGTTTTTCCGCGTCGTCTATGGCGGAAGCGAGCCCTTCCTGGGTTACCGAAATCTCCAGCAATTTTTGCTCGTACATTTGGGCTGAACAATCACGAGCGCCCATGGAAAGGCACCAGTCGCCGTTTCCAATCAACTGAATTTCCTGGTGACGCGTTTGTTCGATGTTCAGTTCCAGGAGAATATTCTTGTTATCGCCGACTCCGATTGCCTTGATTTCATTCAAGATCTCGCGAAGCTTGCCCGGCGCCGCGGCAGCCGCATCGGCAATCCTCTTTTCCAAGGGGATGGATTCATCCGCGGACGGCGCCGCCAGGATACGCTGTCCCTTACCGCCGCCGCCGCCGATCGCCTTCAACCTGACCCGACGGTCCGGCCGGTCGGTAAACATCCCCGCTACCTGTTCCCGAACCTGTTCCGCGATCTCCTCGATACTGATAATGTCCACCCCGGCGGTATAGGATGCCTCCAAAAGCGCCTCGGCAAGCGTTTCAAGGGGGGCATCATCGGCAATGGAAACCGTCAAACCCTCAGCGTCGGCAAGGTCCAGCAGTGAGGTGCGGTCCGGGCATTTGGCCAGAAGGGTCAGGGTTGTCGCGTTGTCCACGCCCGGCGTTACGGAAACACCTACAGACAACGCGGTGCGCTTGGCTTCGTCCTTTCGACCGGCCGCACGTACGGTATGGGCGCACGGTCCGATAAAATTGAGACCCGCATCTTCTAAGGCCGCCACGAATTCTTCGTCCTCGGCCATAAATCCATACCCGGCAAATACCGAGTTGTAGTCATTCTCCCTGGCGATGGCGATGATCTGGCGAACTCGCTGGACCCGTTCCTCCTTATTGGCGCCCGTGTAATCGGGCACCCGATGGATGCGACCGTGGTCGGTCAGCATACGCAATTCGGGAGCCAGGGCATAAGTGTAAACAATTGAGTCCTTTTCGGAAATCAAGATACCGTAATGCGTAATTCCCGTTTCCTCGAAGATATCCATGGTCTCCTTGCGGACCGGCCCGCGACAGACGATCAATGGACGCACATCTTCACATGAAAATTGACGTACCCATGCCGACTCTGCCTTCCCGCGCCGGCGGTCCATGTGAACCAATGGATTACTCAGATAATTTTGCAACGCACACCTCTTCCTGAATTTGTCGATAGGGGCCTAGTGAAACTCGCGCTGGATGCCGGTAAAGGGTTCGGGCGTATAGTGGTCCATAAAAAAGGAGAGATTTTTGCCCAACACCTCGCGTAGGTCAGAAGGCATAACGATCTGGGAAATGGACCCCAGGCTCAATGCTTCCTTGGGATTCATCAATTCGCGCTCGTATCGCCGTACAAACCGTGTATCTTCCTCGGCCATCCAGGCTTCCACTTTATGGCGCGCGGCCTCAGCAGCTTCTTTTTCGCCCATGCCCTCGGCCAGGAAGTGTTTGGTCTCCACCTCGATTCGGGTGGGCATTTCGGCCCGTAGGGCGCGCAACTCTTTTTTATAGACGAATTCCTTGCCCGCGGGCCCCATGACCGCCACGCGTGTGGTGGGCAGCGCAATCACCAGGTCGGCACCGGTAGGGTAGTTGTTGAAGGAGGCATACGCTCCGCCGAAAGCGTTGCGAATCAGCAACAATATTCGCGGCGTCCTCAAATCGATAATGGCGTCCAGCATCGCCCGACCCGCTTGCACAATACCCAGGCTTTCCTGCTCCCGACCGGGAAGGAAGCCGGTGGTGTCCTCCATAAAGATAACCGGTATATTATAAAGGTTACAGAAACGAATAAAACGGGCATTCTTATAGGCGGCCGCAATGTCGATCTGGCCCGAGGAAACCGCGCTGTTATTGGCTACAAACCCCACCACGTGTCCGTTCAGCCTGCCGAAGGCCGTAATGGTATTCCGCGCCCTGTCGGGCTGAACCTCGAAATAGTCGCCGTGATCGCAAATCTGCTGGATCATGATGCTCACATCGAAGGGCGTGTTGAAACCCGTGGGCGAGTTGAACGCTTTCTTCAACAGGGTGTCGATCTCCCAGGTCTTGCGGTTCAGCGGATCTGAAGTCTTTCGATAAGGCGCCCCGGTTCGATTGTTGTCGGGAATGTAATGCAGCAGTTCCTTGACCGTTCTCAGGGCATCCACCTCGTTGTCGGCCACAAAATCGGTTACGCCCGATTGACTGTGTACCGAGGGACCGCCCAATTCGTCCGGCGTAATATCCTCACCCAATACCGATTTCACCACGGCGGGCCCGGTCAGGCCGAAAAATGACTTCTGGGGCTGAATTACAAAACTGCCCTGGCGAGGTAGATAGGAACCGCCGCCGGCGTTGAAACCGAACATGCACATGATGCTGGGCACTACGCCGCTGATCTTGCGCAGGGCGGTAAACGCCTCGGCATAGCCGTCCAAGCCGCCGACGCCGGCAGGCACAAATGCGCCCGCGCTGTCGTTGATGCCCACCAGGGGAATGCCGCGTTCGCCGGCCATCTGGTACAAGCGGGCCAGTTTCTTGCCGTTGGTGGCGTCCATGGACCCGGCGCGCACGGTGAAATCGTGACCATAAAGCGCGATGTCGCGACCTTCTATTTTCAAGATCGCGGTCACCAGCGAAGCGCCGTCCAAATTCCGGCCCCAGTTTTGAAAGAGCACAATGGGTTCCTGATCGGTGAGACAGCGAATACGTTCCCAAATGGTCATGCGTCCCTTGGCGTGTTGACGCTGGATCTGGGCAACCCCCGCCGCCTGTTCCGGCCGTGCTTGCAGCATCGCGCCCTCTTTCAGCGTTTCCTCATATTCGCCGGGCACCCTGCCCACCTCGCCGGGAATTTTGAAGACCGGTTCTTCCACGGTATCGAAAGGATTATCCAAGGTGGGAATTACGGGCTTGGGTTGCGTCATGATGCCTCACTCTCCTCAACTGGTTTCTATAGTTTTCGACATTTAGCCGTGGAACATGAACGACTGTCGGAAATCCGAATCTTAGCCCGTTTGACCAATCCAAGGCAAGTGTGTTCGATCCTCCGATCAGGGACTCGTCATAGTTGTGAGTGGATTTCAAAGAAGCAGAAGTCCCGGTTCAACTTTTGTGACTATTTTTTTAATCCGCGACCGGCGATGTTCCCGGATGTCCTCCGATCTGCGAATGTCGAACGGGTTTTAAATCAAACAGGCGTGGGAGGTGCGGTTTCGGGAAAATATGCACCTCTCGGTGTCTTTATGCAGGTGTTTTGAAGGGGCGATTTTTTCCACGATCGTGGAAAAAATCGAGAACATTTTCCACGATCGTGGAAAAATGAAAAATTGGACCTGCATCTTATGGAACCACAGGGTGTTAAGTTTTTGGATTTAACAGTGTCTTTTCCGCGATCGTGGAAAAAATGAGTTACGGGCTGATTGATCGACGTGGGTGATTGCATATTTTGAGCGAGTTAGCCGCATTTCGATTGGTTCTCATGCAAATTATGCAGAAAATTCTGTGAGGATTACGTTTACAAATTCTATGATGTACCCCGGTAGCCTTCTATCTAAGAACAGCTTACGAGAAAAAAAATGGGAATTTCCGGGTTGAAAAGGCATGTGTGCAATGGAGTCAATCCACGGTCTTAAGTCGATTGCACACCTGTGCAATGGAGTCAAGTCGGCGTCTTAAGTCAATTGCACACGTGCGCAATCGAGTCAAGCCGGCGTCTTAAGTCGATTGCACACGTGCGCAATGGAGCCAAGCCGGCGGCTGAAGTCGATTGCACACGTGCGCAATGGAGCCAAGCCGGCGGCTGAAGTCGATTGCACACGTGCGCAATGGCGTCAAGCCGGCGGCTGAAGTCAATTGCACAACTGCGCAATGGAGCCAAGCCGGCGTCTTGAGTCGATTGTACACGTGCGCAATGGAGTCAAGCCGGCGGCTGAAGTCGATTGTACACGTGCGCAATGGAGTCAAGCCGGCGGCAGAAGTCGATCGTGTTCCTTCGCAATCGATTTCAGAGGGCAGGGCGAAGCCGGCGTTGTCCGGAGCTGCCGACCGAAGCAGGCGTGTCGACGCGACCGCCTGTCATCGCCGGCTCAACAACATCATGACCGGTTCGCGTTTGTTTGGACCGGTCTTGTGGATTGTTGGTGAATGTGCTTTCATTATGGCTGATCGATCGAATTTCAGGAGAATGATACACCATGAAACGGATCACGATTGCCTCCATGTTTTTGCTCTGTCTACTCGCTCCGGCCGGTAATGTGGGCGGCGCAGAACTGCCCGATACCATGACGGTGGGCGGTAAAGAACTGGCCCTGAACGGCGCCGGTTTGCGCAAGAAGTTTTTCATCAAGGTCTATGCCGGAGCCCTTTACCTTCAGTCCAAGACCAAGGATGCCAAAGCGGTCATCGATGCCGATGAGCCCATGATGATTCGCATGCATTTCCTCTACGGGGTCAAGCCGAGCCAGTTGACCGACGCCTGGAACGAGGGTTTTACCAATGCACTGGGCGAGGACGGCAAGGCAGCCATGCAAAGCAAGATCGATGCGTTCAACGCCATGTTCACCGAAAAGACCAAGAAGGGTAATACCTATGATGTGGTCTATACGCCCGGCAGCGGCGTGGAAGTGCGCTTCAACGGCAACGCCGTGGGCAAGGTGGAGGGTCTGGACTTCAAGAAAGCCGTGTTCTCCATCTGGTTGGGCGAAAAGATCCCGGACAAGAATTTGCGCGGTCTGAAAACCGCCATGCTGGGCGGTTAAACGCCGGAGGGCGTCACGGGCCTTGTGGCGGCAGGGTCCGTGTTTCCGCCGGGATGGGGGAGCGGGGCGGCAAGACGATCCCCGCGAAGATCAGTCCGGCCACCAGGGCAACGGCGACCAGCATCATTTGGAAAGCGGTTTCCAGGCCCGGTAGGGTCTGCGCATTCAGCAGGGCTTGCAGGCTGCGGTAGCCAAGGCTGCCCGGCACCAGCAGCATGATGCCGGGAACAATGGTTATGGAGGAAGGCCGGTTCTTCCAACGCGCGAAGCCGTAGCCGAACAGGGCCAACAGGAAGGCGGCCGCGAAGGTGCCCAGTTGCGGGCCCAGCAGCGCCGCGCCCAGACGCGCCGATTGGAAGGCGACGATCCCGGCCAGGAAGACCCAGCCGCTGTCACGGTGATGCGCCTTGAACAAAACCACGAAGGTGAGCGGTACCAGGATCTGGGCAAGGATGCCGGTCCATATGGGCAAGGGCAGGGGATCGGCCGACAGGACGGGGGAGGGGAAGAGAAGATCCACCTGGCCGCCCAGCGCAATGCCGAAGGCAATCATTAAGAAGGTAATGGACGCCATGGCGAATCGGCTGGTGCCGGAGACGGCATTGCCCTGAGCCAGTTCGGTGACGGCGGTGGTCAGTGTAAGGCCCGGAAGCAGCACGATGAGTCCGGTTACGGTGGCGATGAACAGGGAAAACGGGCCGAGCACCAGCGTGGCCAATTTGGCCAGGACCATGGCGCCGATCCCGGAGAGGGGGACGAGGATGCGGCCGATGGACAGGACGCGCCCGGCCGAAGCAATGAGGACGCCCACCAACAAACCGATCAGGGAGGAAACCAGCACCTCGCGCCAGCCCCCGCCGAATAATCGAGCGGCGCCGGCCGATGACAGCACGAAACAGACGGTAGTCAGTCCGGCCCCGTAGCGATCGGGTGCATTGACCACCTCTTCAAGTTGTTCCAAGCCTTCGCCCGCCGTCATACCGCCCGCGGCGACCTCCCTGGCCAGGCTGAAGACCTGGTCCAGCTTCTCCAGGTTCAGTTCCGATTCGGGCGGGCGGAAGATAAAACTGCGCTGGTTCTGGTCGCGCCCGAAGGTGGCCATCAACGCGGTAGGGGAGGAGAAGATGCGGCTGTCCAAACCCAGATGGCGGTCCAGCAAGGTCATGGTTTCTTCCAAGCGATGCGAGGGCAGTCCGAAACGCTGCAGTGAAAGCGCAATACGCAGGGTGAAGACGACCGCGTCATCTCGTTCTCGAGCCAGTTCCCGGCTGTAATCGCGATAGGCTTCCATGGCAATCCCTATCCGACTGTTCTTTCAAGTGGAATGTAGATCACCTGACCTTCCCACTCATTCCCTCGGCTTGCTACATTAGGAAAGCGAGACATATAGGTTTATCCCCGTCTCGCTAACAAGCGCTCGCGAATACCTTGTTGAGGAAAGCGCTTCAAATTTTCTTTCCTCACCTTTTCCATCGAGGCTTTTCGAACGGCCAGGTATGATTCAACGTCTTGTTTCTGCTTAAGGTAATAGGTGAGTACGGCGCAAACATCGGTAAGTCTTAACGAGTCGAAACGAAAAACGATTTCTCCGGGCGTTGCATCGGCTTCATAAGCATTGATGATCGTTTCTAAAGGAATACGTGTTTCGATGACACGGATCGCTCCATCGTTGTCTTGAATTAGGGGGACTCTTCTATCATTTACGATCGGTGTCATTGACAAGACCTCATCACTCACTCTGTCGATCATCATATCACGTGATCAAAAACCCGTAAGATGGCAAACGCCTCGTTTTCCCCTTCTTCTCTCTGTGACCTCCGTGCCCTCTCTTCCTTAAACATCGAGAATCTACAAACCAATATCCTGCCGGCCTTCTTAAATAAACCAACCGACTGTTTCTTTTTCCATCTACCGGCTTCGGGGAAACCTTGCGACCAATTTCATGTTTCTTGCAATCCACCGCCCGATCGATCACAATTGAGAAATAGAGGTGCATTTTGTCGATTCCCATTCCAGATTGACATAAGCAAGCATTGGATGCCCTGGCAAAAAAGTACGAACAAGACCCTGATGCCGGCGACAAATGGCAAGTCGTGTGTCAAAGGGTTTTGCGTTCTTTATGACCTGCCGGCCTCGATCTGAGCTTGGATGAGATCCGGCCGAAACTGCCGGCAGGCGCGAACAGACCCACCCCTTGCCCGTAAGCACCGTATTGGAAAATTCAGGCGCCTTTGTGCCCGCGTTTTCCCGTTCAACGGGCGGGCCTGTTCACGTTACTTGTGCTATTTCGCACAGTGGTACCGGTTCATATGACACCACTCGGGCTTTTCTCTGACTCCATAATTCACAAACCGGACTACCGGTATATCTCATTAAAGGAGTCTTGCATGATCAAGAAAGTCCAAGAACGTCGCTGGGAAAAAGCCCTGGCCCCCAATGGTAACCACCACACTCACCAAATCGGTAACGATACGCAAATCGCCTGGTCCAACGACTAAGACGATCGTCAGGTGACCGGCTGACGCCGGCCACCCGTTCCGAATCAGCCCCGTGTCGTGTGCGCGGCACGGGGCACCCCAAATTCTACCTAATATCTGCGTCGATATCTACCGAGGAGCTTTCCCCCATGTCTGTCACCGCACCGTCTTCTTCCCTACATCCCTATCTGGTCCACGCCGACCTGCGGCCTCTCCGTGAGAACGAAACCCTGGTCATCGCCCCTGACGGCCAGATGTTCGAGGTCGCCGCGCCGCCCGAAACCCTGGGCGCCGTTTTGAGTCGTTGCGACGGATCTCACTCCCTGGAAGAAGTGACCGAAGGGACAGACCAACCCGACGGCTGGCGCGAAGTTCTGCAACAGTTGATCGATGCATCCTGCCTCTTGGACCAACCTCCTCTCGACACCTCCACCCCTGAGAGAGGGCTCCTCGGCCTTCGCTTCAGTGTCTTGGCCGAGGAGCCTTTCGATGTGGACCCGACCCGACTTTCGCCGGCATCCTCTTTCCCTGACTCCCAATTACTCGACCGCAAATCTCTTTTGAACCGGATCGCGCAAATGGACCCCGAGTTGGATGTGGTCCTGGTCTTTCTTCGATTCTTCGACCGTTCTTTTTTAGTTGACCTTGACGAGCGTTGCCGCGAGCACCGCATCCGCTGGGCCTCCCTCCACCTGGACCGCGGGCGCGCCTGGTTGGGGCCGGCAATCGAACCGGGACGAACGGCGGACTATACCGATCTCATCGACCGCCGCATGTGCTGCTCCGACAGCGATGAAATGTTCGCCGCCGAAACCGCCCTGCCGCTCACTCACCTCGCCGGGGAGCCCTCCCTACCCACGGCGAGCGGCATCGCCTGGCTGACCGCCCTGTTCACCGCTGAGGTCGAACGCTGGCTGCGCGGCGCTCCCTGCCGCCTCCTGAGTACAGAGTTGGAGGCTGATCCCGAAAACCTGACCGTTGAGGCATGGTCCTTCCTGCCCATGCCGCACCGGCGACTGGAAGGTCCCTTCCGCACCAGCGCCCAACCCGGCCCTGAAATGTTGGTCAACCACCGCTCCGGCGCCGTCATCCGCTCGGTACCCGTGGAGCACCACCCCTCCGTTCCGGCCGGCCTGGTGACCGTGCAGGCCCATGTCTCCAATATCGCCCGCAAGTACCCCTGCGCCAACGACGTGATCGTGGGCGGCAGCAATTTCGGCGACGGTCGCAATGCCTACTACGCCTCCATCGGCGAGGCCGTCGAACGCTACTGCGGTAACTACATTCCCGGCGAGACCGTGCGCCGCGCTTCCTATAATCAATTGAAGGCCGCCGGCGAATATGCCCTGGACCCCGATTCCATGATCTTCTTCGAGGACAGCATGTACGACGAGCCGGGCTGTCCTATGGTCCGCTTCACCCGCGACCTGGAGGTTCTGTGGGTTCAAGGCCGATCGCTCACCAAGGACCGACCCGCCTGGCTGCCCATCAGCCTGACCTATGTGAACTGGCACACGGCCTATCGCGGCGAGCCCATCACCAACTACTATTGGTTCCCCGGCATCGCCGCCGGCGCCAACCTGGAACACGCGCTGGTCTCCGGCTTGGAAGAAATCGTGGAGCGCGACATCACCATGATCTGGTGGATGAACCGCCTCGCCCTGCCCGCCATGAAAACCACGCCCGAACTGGACGCTCTCTGGGACAAACGGTCCCTGGAACTGGGCCAACGTCCCTGGCTGGTGCACCTGGACAATGAATTCAACATCCCGGTCATGGCTGGTATTCTGGAAAACACCAAGGAGGGTTATTTCAACATCGGATTCGGCTGCCGCCCGGATCCGGTAGTTGCGGCGGCCAAGGCCTGGACCGAAGCTCTTACGCTTCAGGAGGGCAGCCGCGACATGGACGATCCCAACGGTCTGCTACGCACCTCCGTCGAGGATTGGGGCCTGATCGACGTTCCTTACAAGGACTGGCGCAAGGACAAGCGTTATCTGGACGACTATCGCGAGGACTATCGCGATGTCAGCGACCTCTTGCAGCAACAGCAGGTCAACCTGGACCCGCGTTGCCTGGAGCGGGTACGGGAGTGGGTGGATACGCCGCGCACCCGTGAGTTTGCCGACATCCCCTCGTTACCTGATCGTTCCCTGGCCACCATCCAAACCCGCATCGAGTCGCGCGGCTACGAAATCTTCTATAAGGACATCACCACCGCGGACGTGGAACTGACCGGTCTCAAGGCGGCCCGGGTCATCGTACCGGGCCTGGCGCCCAACACCTCCGCCGCATTCCCGCCGCTCGGTAAGGACCGGATCATGACCGCGCCGGTGTCCTTGGGGCTACGCGAACAACCCTTGAGTAAGGCTGAACTCAACTACCAACCGCTGCCCCACGCTTGAACCTGGAGCTCGATCCATGATGGTTTATCCCGGAATGATGCGCCTGACCAACGGCGTCAAATTGCGACTGGCCCTCTGTGTAGCGCTTGGGCTGGGCCTGTCGGGCGTTTCCGTTGTGCGCGGTTTCCTCACGGCCGATGTCATCGATCGTGTCTTTGCCGGCGAAAATCCGGGCGAACTCCTCCCCATACTGGCCGCAATTTTGGGCCTGGCCGTTTGTATTGCGCTATTCTCGCAGCTAAAACGCGGGGCTGAGATGTTGGTTGCCGCTTCTGTCAAGCAGCATCTTCGGCCCCGTCTTTTTGCCAGACTCGCCGCACTGGGACCGGGCTACCTGGACCGGACGGGCAGCGGCAAGGCGCAGGCGACCCTGGTGGACGGCGTCGAGGCTCTGGAAGGCTACTTCGGCAGCTACGTGCCGCAGGTGCTCATCACCCTGGCCGTCCCCGCCGCCATCCTCGGCTACCTGTTTACCCTGGACGCTTGGGTGGGCCTTACCATTACGACCGCCGTAATCATTGCGTTGTTTGCGCCCAAGCTTTGGGAGAAACTACTGGGTAGTTACGGTCAAGACCATTGGAACGCCTATTCGGAACTGAACGGCCGATTCGTGGACAGCATGCAGGGTATGACCACCCTGGTTGCGTTCAACGCGGCCGGGCGACGCGGCCGGGAACTGGCGGACAAAGCTTGGAGCCTCTACCGCGCCACCATGCGCCAACTGGCCGTATCGCTGATGAACACCGGCATCGTGGGTCTGGCCATGAAAGGGGGATCGGCCGCCGCCTTGGGCGTTGCCGCCGTGCGAGTGACCCAAGGGCATCTGACCCTGGAACAACTGCTGATCATCCTCTTCCTGGCCGCTGAGTGTATCCGGCCGCTTGCCGATTTGGACCGCGCCTGGCATGCGGGTTACATGGGAATCTCCGCCGCTACCGGTATCTTCGAGATCCTGGATGCGCCGGCGGCTATTACCACGCCGAAGCCGGTATCGTTACCCGCCGGCGAACTGCCGCGCATTGATTTCCAAGGCGTCCACTTCGCCTACGATTCTCGCAAGGGCAAGGTGCTGCACGGTCTGGACCTTACCCTGGAAGCGGGCAAAACCACGGCCCTGGTGGGCGCGTCCGGTGCGGGCAAAAGCA
>JASJCB010000121.1 GCA_030066195.1 Acidobacteriota bacterium | reverse complement strand
TGTGGGGGGACCTGATCGGTCAAGATTTAACTGGCGTCGAAGCCCTGAAAGACATTATGATGAAGATAGGTAGGGAGGCTTATATGACCATCGCCGATCTGATTATCGATGAAGCCAGGCCGAAGATTATCGATGAAGCCAGGCCGAAGATTATCGATGAAGCCAGGCCGAAGATCGCCGCGGAGGCCGAGATTAAGTTACTTACGCGGTGGCTGAAAAGATCGGGTTTGTGGTCTGAGTTTCGGTCTGAATTACAAGCGGTTCGGACACTCATCGAATTGGAACAACTCGAAAACCGGATTTATGATCGAATAAGCTCCTCGGCCATTTGATGTGGTGCTCCAAACATGTGGGTTGAAAAAACGCCGGCGCCGGGAGCCTCGGCCGAGAGGCCCCCGTTTTTCGATCCCCTGAACCGACGCGGTTTGCCTTGTTCCGATAGAAAGCCTTGAAAACCGACTACCTGCGTTCGCCGGTTTTCGGGTCGATGCCCAGCGCGTCGCACTTTTTGTAAATCGCCGACTTCTTGAAACCGGCCAGGGCGACCATGCGGTCGTTAACGCCGCCGAAACGTTGGATGGCGTCGCGGAAGAAAGCGCGGCCGGCGCGTTGCTCCAGGTCCGGCCAACTGTCCTTGCCCTTGTAGAAGGGGATGCTTTCGTGCTCGACCGGAGGCGGTTCCGGGGCGTTCTGGTGGAAGATATAGATCTCGATACCCCACATGTCCAGCGGCGTACGCGGTTCGGATTGCAGCGTCACGGATTCTCGCAACAGGCTTCGCAACTCACGGATATTCCCCGGCCATTGGTACCCGAAGAAGGCGTCGTAATCGACCGGCGGTTTGATTTTCTTGCGGGTTTCTTTGGCGAAGGTCTCCAGGAAACCGTTGACCAGCAAGGGCAGGTCTTCCAGGCGCCGGCGAAGCGGCGGCACCCGCACGGACAACGCGGAGATTAGATTATAGAGATCGCCGCGAAAGGTTCCCGCTTTGGTCGCGGCGGCCAAATCGGCGGAACTGGCCAGGATAAGCCTGGTATTCAATTCAATCGTTTTGATGCCGCCGACAGGCCGGATCCTTCCCGATTCGATGATTTTCAGCAGAGCGGCCTGTGTTTGCGGGGTGAGCCGGTCGATCTCGGTCAACATGACCGTCCCGCCCTCGTTTTCCCGCAGCAGCCCCTTTCGGGTTCGCTGTTTGCTGTGCGCCGTGCCGCGTACGCAACCGAAAAGGGTCGTATCCACCAGTTCCGCCGACTCCGAACCACAATTAAACGTGACCAACCCTTTTTCATTTCCCCGACACAGGTAATCGGCGCAAAACGCTTTTCCGGAGCCGCTTTCGCCCAGGATCAACACGGGGTCCGCCGAATCGCGGAAGATATCCAAGCGTCTCTGAATATCTCGCATGGACGAGCTGTTGCCCAAGGGGAAAGGTTCCAGGATGCGGGGATACTGGTGCGTAAAGAGCTCTCCAAGAATGCGATCGATAAAATGCCGTTCTTCCGGTCCCGCCGGCGCAATGGTCTTGACGTCATGGTTCCCGGCCAGGGCCCGGCGTTCCGCCTTGCTGAGCCGAGACATGCAGACCAGGGGTTTGGCTTTGACGTCCGCCACGTTTCCCAGCCATTCATCCAAGGCATCCAAGCCGTCGCCGTTGTCAACAAAAACAGCGACGTCGGCCCGCTGTAAACGAGGCGTCACCATAAAGTCCAGTTCCTTCAACATCCCGGCCAGGGACGGAACGACGCCGCCGGGTGTTTGGCCGCTTAGATGAACGGTGAGCTTGCGGGGAGGAAGTTTTCGGTTACTCATGACAAAGCCTTCCAGGAACCGGGCGGCAGTTCTTCCAAAAAGTCATCGTGTTGCGGGATGATGATTTCGAAACTGTTGCCCGATTTATGCGGTATGTCGCGAATACGGCCGCCTACTTTGCGAAGCGCCATGTGCATCTCGAAAATTTGGAAATCGGCTTCCTCGGCCAACACGGTGCTCCACCAGCGCAGGCGTTTCATGGCGGATCGGGGTTTGCCGATGCCGGTCACTATAACCAGGAACCTGCGGGTTTCTTTTGTGACCGTCAGCTCGATGACGGGTTTCTTCCCATCTTCCCGCGCCAACCAGGTGAAAAAGCGAATCACTTCGACAACGGCGCCGGCCAACACGGGAATCGCGGGAATCTGTCGATTCCCGGAGTATCGGAACTCGCCGTCCTGCTTGGGATTCCCCTGTTTCCAAAGATAGCCCACGTCGAGTTCGGGATGTTCGTGAGGTAGAGGCATCACGGACTGAGGTCCCTTCTCCTGAAGACGCTCACAAAATTTGGATCGATAGGACAAGGTGCGCGCCAACTTACCCAGGCGTCCGTCCCTGGTTTCCGGGTCTTCCAATGCGGCTTCCAATTCATGGGCAAGGGCCTCAGCGCTATTATTGAAATTTTCCAGGTTCCCGGTGACCCAGGCAGAGCTGAGCATTTCCAATTCGCGAACGGCGGCAAACAAACTGCCGGGGAGATGTTTGACCATCGCCTTGTGCAGGTGGTCGCCGAAATTGGGAAGTTTGGGAAGCAACGGGTTCAGAAAGGCCAGGCGGAAGTGGAAATTCCCGCGACGCATCAGATCCAGGTAATACAAGGTCTTGTGTTCCCCGTGGTCCTGATGAATACAGCCTGATTCATCTTTTTCCAAATTGGTAAGAATCCCGACGGCATCGAAGTCGGCAAAGGACATGTAATTGTCGACACTCCAGGGGCCGATCAAGAGCGTCTGGTCTCCCTGGCCGTAATCCTGATAAAGAAAACCCGGGGTATTCACGCAGGCGCCGAACAGCTCTTTCAACAAGCCGGCTTCCCCACCCTGTTTCCCGGAGGAATCGCGAAAGAATTCACGGTAACAACGATAGAGCCAGCGGGCGTGTATTGCCCAGGCTAGGACAAGGGCCTGAATGTGCGCGGTTATTTCCGGCACGGATTCGGGATCAAAATGGAAATAGGCATGAGCCTTCAAGTCGACCGCGGTGCGGGCCGAGTCGAAGTCATGCCGTTTACTGACGGCGATGATCTTGGGACGAAGCAGGGGCGGCCTTTTCAGCAAGGCGGTTGCCTCGGCCGGAACCTCGGGTCGATCGATATTGGCGACCAATACCGCGACCGAAGTATCGGGCTTCAACGTATCATTCACGTTAACCCTGAAACGAGACGGCAGGTTTGGAATCAGTAGATCGGCAAATTCCTCTTCGTACGGCACCCATATATCGAGACCCAGGTCCATGCAATGCTCCCTTGGGAGTTAATCGGCCGGGAGATCATTTTTTATTAACGAGTATTGACCGGGAGCCTGTCTACAGTGACCTGATCGGTCAAGATTTAATACGACTAAGGTCTCATTGCCCGGGCGGGCCGATCTTTGATATGATAGTTGAGATTCTACCGTTAATCGAGGGATGAAGGTGACGATGTCTAGTAAAGTGCTGATGCCGGCGGCCTTATTGTTGGTGTTGATCGGATGCGGCAGGCAGGAACCGGCCCCGCCTCCGCCCGTGGTCAAGATGGTTAAGACCGCCGTTGTCGGCGGCGAGCAGGAAATCCAACGCAGCTTTCCCGGCACCGTGCAGGCGGCGCAACGCGTCAACCTGGCTTTTCGCGTCGGCGGCCCCTTGCTGGAACTGCCCGTGAAAGAGGGCAGCATGATCAAGAGAAACCAGGTCATAGCCAGAATCGACCCGAGAGATTACGAGATCGCCAGGAAGGCGGCCGAGGCCCGCTTTAAAAAAGCAAGGGCCGATTATGATCGAGCGGAAAGTCTGTACACTACTTCTTCCATATCCGCCTCCACGCTCGATCAAGCCCGTTCCGCGAAAGATATCGCCGCGGCCGAGTTGAACAAGGCCGAGGCCAATCTCAAAGACACCGTTTTGAAAGCCCCTTTCTCCGGTTTGATCGGCGATCGCCTGGTCAACAACTTCGAGGAGGTTCGCCCGCGCCAGAACATCGTCAATCTGCATAACCTCTCCGAATTGGAAGTGGTGGTCAACGTGCCGGAGAATATCGTCGCCCGACTGAAACGCGGCAATGTGGGCCAGGTCGTGGCAACCTTTGAAGCCGCGTCCGGTAAGAGCTTTCCGGTTCGTTTCAAAGAAGGCAGTATCAAGGCGGATCCAAAGACCCAAACCTACCAGGTAACCTTCGGCCTGCCGCAACCCAAGGGGCTCAATCTGCTGCCCGGCATGACCGCAACGCTGACAGGCAAACGCAAGGAAGGCGCCGAGGTCAAGCCGGTGATGGAAGTACCCGCTTCGGCGGTGTTCCCGGATGAAGAAAAGCGCTCCTACGTATGGGTGGTGGACGAACAAACGCTTACCGTTTCCAAGCGCCGGGTAGAGGTGGGCGAATTGAACGCGGTAGATCAGATTACCATCATCAGCGGGCTGGATAACGGCGAACGCATCGCGGTCGCGGCTGTCAACCAACTTCGGGAGGGCATGACCATTCGCCTGATGGATTGAGCCGCCGAACGGGGAGTATCTACCGATGAATATTGCTGAATTGTCCATCCGCAAACAGGTCATTACCCTGACGCTTACCGTTCTCATGGTGGTCGGCGGCATTCAGTCCTATATGAACCTGAGCCGCCTGGAGGATCCCGAATTCACCATCAAGAACGCGGTCATCTACACCACCTATCCGGGCGCAACCGCGCGCGAGGTAGAAGAAGAGGTGACCGACACCATCGAGCGCGCCGTTCAGGAATTGGGGCAGTTGGACCTGGTCGAATCCAAGTCCATGCGCGGCCTGTCGATTGTCAACGTTACCATCAAGGACAAATACGACAAGACCACCCTGCCGCAAGTTTGGGATGAGCTCAGGCGCAAGGTGGGCGACTACCAGCGACAATTGCCGCCCGGCGCCTCCGCCTCCCTGGTCAATGATGATTTCGGCGATGTCTACGGGGTTTATTACGCGCTCACCGGCGAGGGTTATTCCTACGCCGAATTGAGAGACACGGCCGATATGCTGCGCCGCGAGTTATTGCTGGTGCAGGACGTGAAAAGAGTCGTTTTCTACGGCGATCGGCAGGAAGCGATCTTCGTGGAGATGTCGCGCGAGAAAATGGCCGCCTTGGGCATCGATCAGCAATCCATCTATTCGGCCCTGGCCGACAAGAACCTGGTCGCCAACGCCGGTTATGTGAAATCCGGTTCGGAATATATCCCCATCAACCCGGGCGGCGAGTTTCTTTCCGAAAAACAGTTCGGCGATCTTCTGATCAGCGCACGCGGGTCCGACAAACTGGTGTTCCTGCGGGATGTTGCCCAAATCAGGCGCGGTTATGTCGACCCACGCACCAACATCCTGCGCTTCAACGGTCAGGTCGCTTTGGGTATCGGCATCTCCTGTGTTTTGGGGGGCAATGTGGTGACCATGGGCAACGCCCTGGAAAAACGCCTGGCCGAGTTGGATGCCGAGATTCCCCTGGGCATGGAACTGCAACCCATCTGCATGCAGTCGGAAACCGTGACCCAGGCGGTCAACGGCTTTCTGGTCAACCTTGCCGGGGCCGTAGTGATCGTGGTGGTGGTGCTGCTTTTCTTCATGGGCGCCCGCAGCGGGCTGATTATCGGTTTCATTCTCCTGCAAACCATTTGCGGGACATTCATTGTGATGGATCTGATGTCCGTCACCCTGGAGCGCATCTCGCTGGGTGCGCTGATCATTGCCCTGGGGATGCTGGTGGATAACGCGATTGTGGTTACCGAGGGCATGCAGATCAAAATCGAGGCCGGTATCGATCGCATCAAGGCGGCCGGCGAAGTGGTGGGCCAAACCGCCGTCCCCCTGCTCGGCGCTACCGTTGTCGCGATTTTGGCTTTTGCGAGCATCGGCGTATCCCAAGACAGTACCGGAGAGTTCTGCCGCACCTTATTCCAGGTCATCTTGATTTCACTGTCGCTGAGTTGGGTTACCGCGGTAACCACCACGCCCTTACTCTGCAAGATGATCCTCAAAGGCGGCAATGGCGGGCAGGAAGCCGGCGGAGATCCCTACGGCGGATTGATCTTTCGGCTCTACCGGTCCGGACTGACCGCCGCCATTCGATTCCGTTGGGTCACCGTTGCGGTTGTCATCGCCATGTTCGCGGTTTCCATGATCGGCTTCAAGAGCGTCAAGCGCAGCTTCTTCCCCGCGTCTACCAGTCCTCAATTTACCATCGATGTCTGGCTGCCCGAGGGCACCCATATCGACGACACGGAAACGACTCTGGTCAAGGCCGAGCAATACCTGCGGGGACTGGAAGGCATGCTGGAGGTCGCCACCACTGTCGGCGGCGGTAACCTTCGCTTTATGTTGACCTACGCGCCCGAGTTTCCCAGTTCTTCCTACGGCCAGTTTATCGTCAAGGTAGATGATTACCGCAAGATCGACGGCCTGGTCACTCAAATCGAAGACCATTTCGCCCAAACCATGCCGGAAGCGATTGTGGGCGCCAAGAAGTTGATCCTCGGTCCGGGTGACGGCGGCAAGATCCAAATGCGCCTGTCCGGGCCCGACCACGCCGAGGTTCGCCGGCTGGCCGATGTCGTCAAGCGCATTATCGAAGAAGACGGCGGCGCCAAAACCATCCGAGACGAGTGGCGCGAGCAGGTGAAGGTCTTCCGGCCGCAACTCTCTGAGGCGGTCTCCCGGCGCACGGGCATCACCCGGCCCATACTGGCCGCAACTTTGAGAGAGAGTTGGTCCGGGTATACGACCGGCGTCTATCGTGAGGGCGATGACCTGATTCCCATCATCGCCAGGGCGCCTGAAGAGGAACGCGGCGGGGTGGACGACCTGAAACACGCCAATATCTTCAGCCCGGCTACCGGTCGCATGATTCCGATCAGTCAGGTGGTCTCGGGTTTTGAAACCGATTATGAGGATGCCGCGATTTGGCGACGCGACCGCATGCCCATGCTGCGCATTCACTGCGATCCTCGGGTAGGGCTCGCGGCCGATGTGGTCAAGCGAATCAAGCCAAAAATCGAGCAGGCATTGGGTGTGGATGTGGCCGCTGTAACCGGCGCCGGCATCGATTCCGCCGCTCACACCGACACCACCTTACCGATCAGTTACAAGGCGGCCTGGCCTTTGAAGGGTAAACCCGGTTTTACCTTCGCCTGGGACGGTGAAGCTGAAAACGGGGCCAAGGCCAATGCCTCCCTGGGAAAAACCCTGCCGGTTTTCGGCCTTTTCATGGTGCTGATCGTGATCTTTCTTTTCAACGCGTTCAAACAGCCCCTGATCATCTGGCTCTGTGTACCCCTGGCCATGATCGGCGTGGCATCCGGCCTGTTGATTGCCGACCAGCCGTTCGGGTTCATGTCCCTTTTGGGTTTGCTCAGCCTCTCGGGCATGTTGATCAAAAACGCTATCGTGCTGATTGACCAGATCGATTTCGAGATCGAGGCGGGGAAAGCGCCTCTGCAGGCCGTTATCGATTCGGGCGTCAGTCGTTTGCGCCCGGTGGCCATGGCTGCCGCAACCACGATCTTGGGCATGGCGCCTCTGCTGACCGATGCCTTTTTCGTGGCCATGGCGGTAACCATCATGTTCGGACTGGGGTTTGCCACCATTCTTACCCTGGTCGTGGTGCCGGTCTTCTATGTCATCTTGTTCAAAATCGAATACCGAAAGCCGACATGAGGTCGGGGGCTCGGCATGTTGCGACTCTTTCTGTTTTCGATCATAACGGGCGGGTTGTTCTGTTCGGCTGATGACGGTCTGATGGGCAATAAATTCAATCTGGCTTTAGGCTCCTTCCTGGTCGACTTTGACACCAAGATGCGCGCCGATTCACCCGAACTGGGCATCGGCTCCGAGATCGATTTCGAAACCGACCTGGAAATGGATAAAAGCGCGACCGATTTCAAGTTTGACGGCACCTGGCGTTTCAGACCGCGTCAAAAACTTGGTTTCGGCTGGGTCCAATTCAACCGAACCACCTCCGTTTTCCGCTTGGATCGGGATATCCAGTTCGGCGAGAGACTCTTCGATTTCGATTCGGAAACCGGCGCGACCACGGAACAAAGGATCATCAAGGCAAGTTACCAATACATCTTCCGAAAGAAGGAAAATGCCGAATACCGCGCCTCGATCGGCGTGAGCGCCCTGCGCAATCGCTTGTCCCTTTTTTATAACGCCGTGGTAGAAGGACCCCGAGAAATCCGGGATTTCTCCGATGACGTCACCCGATCCCTCAATATCCCGGTTCCATTGGCGGGCTTTCACGGTACCTGGCGCGTTGCTCCCAAATGGTATTTGCGGGGTGATGCCGAGTACTTCTATATCGACTACCAACAATACGAAGGCAGTTATACCGATATCAAGGGCGATTTGTTTTATGCCATGAAACGCTGGGGTTTTGGTTTGGGCTATAACTATGTCGACTTCGACATGGATGTGGAAAACCGGTTCACGGATCGGCTTTTGGAGTTTTCCGGCTTCCTCCGCTATAGCTTCGGCGGTACCCAATTGTATGTCGCGTTCAGTTTTTAGGGCATTCTCAAAAACCCCTGGCCTTCAGGGACTTGCCAGGGTAGGATGGGTATCCGGCATCGCGGTTCACGGCCGTGGTACCACCGCTCGCCTTGCATCTCAGACCGGAGTCCGGGTAATGGCCCGTAGGATCAAACTTCAAAAGGATGGCGCTCTTTACCACGTCATGACGCGGACCGCTCAGCAAGTTCATTGGCTGAAAGACCCGGCCGTCAAGGAGATGCTCGCGGACCACATGAACTACCTGACGGATGTCTTCTATTGCTCCATCCTCGCGCACGCCTTTATGGATAATCACTATCACCTTCTTTTGCGTGTGGACCGGCCTGAATTCGACTTGGAGGACATCAAACGGCGCTTTGAACTGGCGGAAAGCAGAAAGGTAAACCCTAGGCGTTTCCACGAACACATGGCCGAATATCTATACAACCGATATACCGATTTGAGCGATTTCATGTATTATTTCAACCGGGGGACGGCGGTTGCATACAACAAGCAGGCAGGCACAAACGGTCACCTGTGGGGCGGCCGTTACAAGAATGTGGTGGTGGAAGAAGGCGATGCGGAACTGGCCGTGGCGACCTACATTGAAATGAACGCCGTAAAGGCAGGTATTATAGAGGACCCGGCCGAATACCCGCATAGCTCGGTGGGCGTGCTCAAGCAAAAACTGGAAGCGGACGAAGAGCCGAAAGCGCCGGAATTGAAGGTGCTTGAACATTTACCGAAAGAGATCCAGGCCAAAACCTACGTGGATTGGATGCGTTACGTGGCGTTGACGTTACTGGCCCCGGATTTGAGGCGGGCATCACTGCCGAAACAGTTCACCGATGAAGGCTGGGTGGTCGATATGAAAGCGTTACACGAGGCGTTGGAGACGCGGGCGCCGGCCAACTGGTCGAAGTTGGTCTACGGCTCAGACGCATTTACCAGAAGGACATTGGAAGCGGTGGGCCGGTTGATCCCTCTACATCGAAGGGAGGCGACCCCAACGGGGTCATCCAGTGCGGTGGCGTAACTCCAAAAACAAGGCGCAAACGCATCGAAATCATAGGATGTCAGGCGAAAGCCTGCCTGATTTCAGGCCAAAACCGCAAAAAACGGTGCCGAAAGTGAACGGCTTTGGGAATTCCTTCACGTATCCACCTAAAAAAGCCCCTTCCCCAAACAAATGAGAGGCACCCATCTCAAAGACATGCGGCATCATCTCCCCAAGCAACATAAAACCAGCTTCTTGAACCTAGCAGTTGAACCTAGCTCTTGAACCTAGCAGTTGAACCTAGCTGGTTGAACCTAGCTGCTTGGTTTTGGGCCGGTGAAGAAATCACGGGCCCTTGTTCATCTGGTTCGAGTTAGCAATTACGGGTAAAGGAGGTGCTACCGCTGATATAGACACAGTAGACCTGACCGCCGCTGACATAAGCCAGCCCGAAGACACCGCTGCCCCAGGTCGAGGGGCAGCAGGCCTGATCTTCCAGAATCTCAAGCGCCATCAACTGGGTCGCGCCGAGGCCGGTAAAAAAGATCATTCCAAGGGAGAGTAGCAACTTCCTAAGCATAAGTCCTCCAAAATAGTAAAGCATATTCGATAAATAGCGGCACCTGAGCCAGGGCCGTCATGGCCCGACAAGGGTGCCTTTCTAAAATTACCGTTAGCTGCATTCTAGACCAAATATCGGAAACGAGACAAGGGCTGAAGAGGGTTGAAGCCGGCTGCTTCGCTTTCCCAATTAAAGCCGGCCCTCATAGTCGGCCGTAGCCGCTTCGAGCCCCCTGCGCTCGGGCATCCTTTCGGCAACTCACCGGGTGACAGTTTCAACCTGTTGCACAACGGCATCCGAGGTGAGTGGAAAACGATAAAAATGTCGTACCCCGTAAACAGCCAACGCCCTGGTCACCTGGTTTTCGTTCCAGTCGTCTTCCAATCCGGCAATAATCTGTACGTCGGGGCGTGTCGTCTTGTGATATCGAACTCTGCTCATGAGTTTTTGAAAATCTCTGAAGGCGAGAACGGCTACCGCCTGGTGTCCGCAACGAGCGACACGATACCCGGCATCGCCCAGAATCCGTTCCAGGGACTCAGCTTCCGGGTGCTCGCCTTGCAACAGAACGGCCCGATCAGACGGCTTTCGATCGGTCGGATGAAAGGACTTCAACTCACACTGTTCACTCATGCACACCTTCTATGAAATATCGGGCCCGGCCAGGACCGAATTCCGCTTGTCGGCCGCCGGTATATACAACACGCCCGAAAAATAAACTTCAAGCTCCCCATATCTCACCATCGGGCAGAAGCCTGGAAAGATCAAACGAAATGCATGAATCAACAATTTATAAATACTTATTGATGACGCCGATCACATTATCAAGGTATTCGGACTATTCAAAAACTACTGTTGGGTTGTTGCAAGAAGGCAGTTTCATCGGGCGTTGATTCCCGACCCAACAGGGCATTGCGATGCGGATAGCGGCCGAACCGCTCGATGATGGCCATATGCTGCTTTTCAAAATCCAGGTTATAGTCCAATCCGGGTTGACTGTAAAGCCGTAATGCTTCCCTATGTACCAGGAGGGATTCGCTGTGCATCATGGGCATGTAGAGAAACGACTTCTCCATGGGTTTCAGCTCCCGATCAGCGCTCGAATGCACGGCTTCTTGTGACAAAGCCAGGGCCTGACCGTCATAAGCAAAAGCCCGGGCCGAGTCACGGAAGATGTTGCGAGAGAACTGGTCCAAAATAATGATCTCGGCCAAACGGCCCAACGGCGCGCGTCGCCAAGCGAAGAGTTCTCCTAAAGCGGCCTTTCGATGTAGGGCGCCGAATCGTTCTCGAATCAGTTCGTCAAAGGCCGCATCCTTCTCCCACCATTGTTTTTGGTCGATCTCTTCATACCAGAACCGAATAATTTCCTGGAAATCCATATCAAGCTGACTCCCGCTGCAAGATACTCAAAGGCGAGTGCTCAATATAGCACAATCCGCAAGCACCGACCCCACCGTGAGAAAACCGGGGTTTCCAACCAGCCAAGAGAGGAATAATCGGTTCTTTCCTTGAAAAGGCGCGTACCTTTAACTTTTTTCAGAAAGTTGTCACACATAAACAGCTCTTCTCTAATGACTTGTGAATCAAACCCTCAGTTTTTGACGCAATGCGTCAAAAAGTGCTTGACGATCATGCCGCAGCGCGTTATATTTTGTGGTGTAAGGGACGCCGCAATGCGGCAAGCGCCCGTTGCCGACGCAAGGAGGGCAACCATGACACGGATCATTAAACGTTACGGCAGCCGCAAGCTCTACGATACTACAGAGAGCCGTTATGTGCTGCTGGAAGATATAGCCGAGTGGATCCGCAAGGGAGAAGATATCTCCGTTGTCGATAATAAGACCAGTGAAGATGTGACCGCCCAAACACTCACCCAGGTCATCTCCGAAGAGGGTCGTAAGAAAAGCAGCTTCCTTTCCAGTGAGCTGTTACACGATTTAATTCGCGCCGGCGAAAGTGCGGTCAACAATCGCGTCCGCCAGTTTCAGGAAGGTATGGAAAGCCTGGTCAAGCGTGGCTTCGATAAGTTGATGCCCGTGAGCGCCGTTCGCGATGAAATGACCCAACTGCGCCGTCGCTTGGAAGAACTGGAAGAAGCCGTTTCCCAAGCGGAGGACCTTCAAGAAAAAGCCGCGGTTGAGGAAGAGAAAAAGCCCGAGCAAGGCGGGACCGGAAAAAAGGCTGAAAAGCCCGCCGCCAGAAAGCCCGCCGCCAGGAAGCCCGCCACACGCAAGCCTGCTGCAAAGAAAGCCGGCACGGCGAGCAAGCCCGCTGCAAAGAAGACCACAACCGCAAGCAAGCCCGCTGCAAAGAAAACCGTGCCGGCGTCCAAACCCGCCGCCAAGAAAACCGCGATGACCGAAACCCCGGCGCCCAAACCCGCCGCCAAGAAAACCACGCCGACCGAAACCCCGGCGGCCAAAACTCCGGCGCCCCAAACTGCAGCTGAGAAAACCAAGGCACAACCCTCTGCCTGATCAGCAGAACCGGAACGGGCATCGTCCCCGATCGATTACAAAATTCAAACACTAGAGGTGTGACATGAAAAACATCAAAGAAATGGGTACCGACGTCTACGACTTCAGCCACAAGTTCTACCTGGCCGGGCTCGGCATTGCCGCCACGGTCAATGACTCCGGCAAGAAGGTTTTCGATCAACTGGTCGAAAAAGGCAGCGGCACCTCCGAGAAGATGCCCAAGCCTAAGGTCATGGACAACACATTGGTCAACCGCCTGTCCGATTTGGGCAAGCAGACGACCGAAAAGATTCAGGATCGCGTGGCCTCCACGATCAGCCGCTTCGGCATCCCCAGCCGCGATGAAATCCAAGCTCTGACCCGCTCGGTCGAACAACTCACCGAGAAAGTACAAAACCTGCAAACCAAGGCCACCGCTTAAGGCCGGCAGGGAGACCCGCGAGGTCTCCCGCAACTTGACTCCGAAGGGAAGGGAGACGATCATGAAAGAGAAACTGAACGACCTGCAAAGCGAATTGAGAGAATCGGCCCACAAAATCTGGTTGGCCGGTTTGGGCGCCCTGACTGTTGCCGGTGAGGAAGGTCAGAAGATGTTCAATAACCTGGTGGAAAAAGGCCAGGAATTTGAAGACCGCGACCATGCTTCGGTTGAAGCCGTGAAGAAAACAACCGGGGAAGCCAGAGAAAAAGTAGGCGACCTTTGGAGCAAGTTCGAAGAAAGCCTGAATGACAAAATCGGCCTTGCACTCCAAAAACTGGGTGTTCCCACCAAGGAAGAGATTGGTCAGTTGACCGAGCGTGTCGATAAACTAATGGAAGCCATCAACAAACTGAACGAAACGAAAGAAGCCAAGGCAGAAACCAAGTAAACTCCGTCGCACGTGCTGCAATTCCCGCCAGGGATTTGAAAACAGGTTTTAGCTTGTTTTCAAGAGCATGACTTTTTAAAATTGGGCAAGGGAGGGATCGGTCCTACCGGTCCCTTTTTCCGTCACATCGGAGTGTCTCGAGCCGGAAAAACCTATCCGCCTTTTCTTGCCGCTGGACACGCAGTTTTGCCCAAGCAAGCCCTGTATCGGGGCGTCCAGATTGGAGGTGGTCAATGAGCGCCGAGACATCCAAGAAATCGAGAATTGGAATCGCGCTTGCCGGCGGCGGCCCGCAAGGCGCCGTTTATGAGATCGGGGCATTGCGCGCTTTGGACGAGGCGATCGAGGGAGTAAAATTCACCGAGGTGGATACCCTGGTCGGCGTCAGCGCGGGCGCTTTTGTTTCCTCCTGCCTGGCCAACGGCATGAGCACGGCCAAGTTGGTGCGAATGATTGTCAAGACCGACCCCGGCGAGCATCCCTTCAACCCCGAACTTTTTCTCACTCCCGCCATGGACGAATACTGGCGCTCATTGCAAAGCCTGCCGCGCTGGACTTGGAAAGCTCTGGTCGATTATATCGGCAACCACGAGGACCGCTCGATTTTCAAATCGATTACCAAGCTGTCACGCGCCATTCCCGTCGGCTTGTTCAACAGTGAACCCTTGCGCATCTATTTGGAAAAGAGCTTCGGAAAACCCGGCCGCACCAATGATTTTCGCAAGCTGAAACCCAAACTCTACGTGGTCGCCGCCGACCTGGATTCGGGAGAATCCGCCGTGTTCGGTACGAAGGGCATGGACCATGTGCCTATTTCCAAGGCTGTTCAAGCATCGACGGCCCTGCCCGGTCTCTACCCGCCGGTAGATATCGACGGTCGCCATTTCGTGGACGGCGTCCTGTTGAAGACGCTGCACACCTCCACGGTCCTGGACGAGGGCATGGATCTGACCATCTGCCTGAACCCCATCGTGCCGGTGGACACCGCGGAAAGCGTGGACCAGGGCTTCATGCGGCGCGGTAAGCTGATCGACCGAGGCATGCCCACCGTGCTTTCGCAAACCTTCCGCACACTCATCCATTCACGGCGCGTGATCGGATTCGAACGTTACGAAACGATCTACGCCGACAGCGACCTGCTCCTGTTCGAACCAAGCAGGCAGGACTACAATATGTTTTTTACCAACATCTTCAGCTTCAGCTCGCGAAAAAAGGTAGCCGAACACGCTTATCGCAACACACTGGAAGACATTTCCCGCCGTCGCGATGAGCTGTCGCCGATCCTGGAAAAGCACGGACTGCGGTTGAACACGCGCGTCATCGACAATCCAAAGCGCGACCTCTGGTTGAACGCGGGATTGTATAAGTCCAGACAAAAAAGACGACCGCTGAAGGAATTGGACAAAGCGCTTGCCCTGCTGGAAGAGAAACTGGTATAGCTCCCGGTTCGTGCTAGGATTCCACATGGACTTCTTTTTCAGGGCCCGTAAAGGTATCGCCAACCTCAGAATTCTGCTTTTCCTACTGGCAGCGGTTTTGGTGTTTGCGGGAGCCTATATCGCCTGGCAGCGGTATCAAGAGCAACACCGTACGACCTTGGGAAAACAGGCCGTCGCCGAATTTACCGAATATCTGGGAGATTTCTCCGCGAGCGCCTTGCAAAAGGCCGAGGCCGCCGTCGCGGAACGCTTCTCGGATGAAGCGGCTCGTGAAGCGCCGGTCCGGGTTCTTTTGGGGGACGCCTACCTCGATAAGGGTCGATACGAAAAGGCCGGGAGTCATTATCGACAAGCGGTTACACTTTACGAGACTTTGGGCCTGCCCTTAGAGGCCCTGGCCGCTCGCGTGAAATGGGCACAAGCGGCAGAATCCCTGGGAGATTATCAAGAAGCGCGGCTGCAATACGGCTTGGGAATGGGCGGTTACCGGAAGCTGCTCGGTGACGGTGCGCCTCTAACCCTGGCGGCAGGTACGGGTCTTACCCGGCTTCAGGCAATCCTGGGCAGCGAACCGGTTGCCGTCGATCTCTACCGGGAAATCTTAAGGTTACAGCGGTTACTTTGGGCCGATGATCACCCCGACATTTTGGAGACACGCAACCGCCTGGCCCGCCTGCTGCTGCGAAATGGAGACCTCGATGAGGCCGGCCGCTTGATCTCGGCCGATTTGGAAGCACTCGGAAGCTCCCACACCGAACTGCCCGAGGGTCTTCAGCACAATCTGGCCCTGGCTTTGAGACATCACGGCGATACCGATGGCACCCTGGCTCTCTTGTCGGAAACCTATCACCGTCTTCGCCGGAACCAGGGGCCGTTTCATGCCGAAACCCTGGCGATCCTTATCGACCTGGCCGATCAACTGCAAACCTCGGGTCGCGGCCTGGATGCCGAGGCACACATCCTGGCCGTGCTGAACCACGAGGATCAACCGGCCCGGCAATCTTTGGAACACATCGAGTTACGCTACATGCTGGGCCGCATCTACCAGACCTTGAAACGCCCGGATGAAGCACAAGCAGCCCTATCGTGCGCCCTGGCCGATCGTGTAAACCTTCTCGGGCCGAATCATCCCGATGCGCTCCGTACGGAGTGGGCCCTAAACGAGATCGCCATGAAACGAACCGGCTACGAAAAAGCCAGACCCGCCTTCAAGGAAATTTTGGCCCGCGCTCAAAACTACCACGGTTACGACCACCGTGTAACACGTCTTTTTCAAGACGCCCTGGCCGGAATAGAAGACGCTGCAAACCCCTAGCCGCCGGTTTAAATCAAAAGATGAGTAAAACACCGACCGGGGTAAGCCCTGAACACCGCAAAAATGACGATTTCCCGACTTTAGGTGTAGCGTTCAGGTCTTTGTCATGGCATCATGAAATCCCTGCCTGCCATGTTACCGCCAAGGTACGTCTATGGAGGATGTCGCATGTCCATGCGGCCCTGGAACTCGGCCCCCCGATGCTTAACAAAACAAATCGCTTTGTATCCTGGATACGAAACCCATGTGACTTGTTTCAGGCGGCGGGTCCTGCATTTTCAAGTCACGGGAGTTTTTTGCCGAAAATGATATTCATGGCACCCCTTCCCCGCCCTATCCCAGGAGGAACATAAGATGCCGGCCGGCTTTCTTCTGGCCATACTCCTGGTGAGCGATCCTCAATTTCTGATTCGTCAGGACTGGGACAGCACCACGGGGTTACCTCACTCCTCGGTCACCGCCCTGGCCCAAACCGACGACGGCTTTCTCTGGGTGGGCACCCAACGGGGCCTGGTTCGTTTCGACGGCCGCGATTTCGTTGTTCACGACAATCAGTCCAGCACGGGTTTGAATTGCGTCAACATCAGCGACCTGGCCGCCGGCGGTGAGTTCGACCTATGGGTAAGCACCCGGTCTTGCGGCCTTTATGTCAAGACCGGCAACCACGCCTTCCAACGTCATCCCCTGCCTGAGGACAATATCCAGGCCATGGCACCGGAACCGGACGGCAATGCGGTCTGGTTGGTCGCCGGAGGCGGAAAACTCTACCGGGCAGAGGCAGAAACCTATACTCTTCACGAGGTGGGAGACCGGCCGGCCGAAGGCCTTTCCATGGTGTTGGAAATTCTGGTGGACCAGCGTGACGGCAGTATCTGGATCACCGGGTACAGCGGTTTTTACCAATATAAAGACGGTAACCTGAAGCGGATCACCCTACCTGGAAACACCATTGCGATTACCTTGTTTCAAGCATCGGACGGTACGCTTTGGGCGGGTTACCAACGTATGTTTCGCCAAACGGAAGACGGCTGGACAGAGGCCGCGCTTCCCAATGACGAACGGCCGCCCAGGATCAATTCTATGGCGGAAGGAACTGAAATCTGGGCCTCGGGGGCGCCGGGCGGCTTGCTGGTTTTGGATCCCGATCAATCCTTTGACTACTGGTACCCGGAACAGAGCGAACACACACCGGGTGCACCGGATCAGTTGTTGGTCGATATCGAAGGCAACATTTGGCGCGGTTCCAACACTTTCGGATTGTCGCGCTGGCGCAAGGGAAAAATCCATTTCGAACGCGGCGATTGCCTGGAAAAAATCTGTCATGCCTGGTCCCTGTTGCACCGAAAAAACGGCGAGGTTTGGGTCGGCGGTGAGGACGGTCGTTTGGACGTCTACAACAACTACCGAAGACAGCCCGCTCCCTCGATCCCGGCGAAGATCCTCGCTGAAAAGGGCGACGGCATCACCACCATGATCGAAACCAGTCGCGGCCACGTTCTCATCGGAACCAGGGGCTCCGGGGCATTTCGCTGGGACGGTCGCCGCATGACACCCCTGGAGCAAAGTACCGGGAGCGCAATCACCCGCACGCTTCTGGAAGACAATCGAGGCAACCTTTGGATGATCACCGCGAGCGGCGAATTGCTAAAGCAGAAGGCAAGCGGCGTCTTCGTTCCCATGAACGGTGAATTAGGCCTGACCGTTTCCGATCTGTACTCCATGATTCAAGACAGAAACGGCCGCTTTTGGATGGGTTCACTTTCGAACGGCATCCTTCTATGGGACGGCAATGAATTCCAACAATTCGGTGCGAATCAAGGTTTGCCCTCCAACTTCATCACCAACATTTTCGAGGATCGGGACGGCCGAATTTGGGCGGGCACGACCAATGGTCTCGCTCTCTACAAGGACGGCCGGTTCCTGGCCATGACACACCAGCAGGGACTTTCCGATGAAACCGTGATCGCTTTCGGCCAGGACGGCGCGGGACATTTGTGGATCAGCCTGTCAGGTAGCCTGGCCCATGGCGACCCCAAACAGTTAAGCGCCTTTTTGAGTGGAGAAGCCGATCATCACGGCCTGGAAGACCTGAAACCTGACGACGGCCAGCATCTTTTCTCAGGCAACACCGCCGGCAATACTCCCTCTTGCACCGACAGCGCCGGACGCGTCTGGTTTGCCTCCGAGCGCGGCGCCGCGATCGTAGACTCACGGGAGATTCAAGTCAACCAGGTGCTGATCCAACCTACGATCGATCAGGTCTTCGTGGATCAGAAGCGCTACAGCCGCATCCCCGCGGAAATCGAGGCCCGAGTGAAACGGATCGTCTTCCACTTTAACGGCGCCTCCCTCACGAACGGCGAACGCGCTTCTTTTCGCTATAAATTGGACGGCTATGAAACCGAATGGAACGAGACCTCCGACCGACGCGAGGCCGGCTACACCAGTCTACCGCCCGGTAATTATGTTTTCCGAGTCATGGCCGCCAATGACGACGGTCTGTGGAGCGCCCGTAATGTTGCCGTCTCCTTCCTGGTGCTGCCACCGCCCTGGTTGACGCCGCTCGCCAAGGTAATCTACGTATTCCTGGGATTATTGCTGATCTACGCTCTCTTTACCGCCCAAGCCAATCGAGCCCGACGCCGCGAGCGCCGCCTGGAAGCCCTGGTAGCGAAACGAACTCAGGGTTTGCTACAAGCCCAGGGCCGCCTTCTGGAGAATGCGCACCGGGCCGGCATGGCCGAACACGCCTCTCAAGTCATGCATAATGTGGGCAATGCGGTTAATCGCCTGAACACATCGACCGGCCTGTTACGCGACCATCTAGAGAGATCATCCTGGCCGAAACGCCTCAGCCGCTTGACCTCTCTCTTCGATCAGAAAGAGCATCCCCTTACCAAAACCCTGAGTCAAGCTCCTAAGGGTAAGGAACTGATCGAAGGCTTGCGCCGAATCGATGAAGGCTTGCGCAAGGAAATGAATGCGGCTGACAAAGAACTGGCCGGTATGGCTGAAAGTCTGGAGCATGTTCGCCTGCAACTTTTAGACGAACAAAACCATATCGAGGCGCCCGATCTCACCGAATCCGGCGATGTAGGCGAATTAATCCACGAGTTATTGACCGCCGAGCGCGACCTGTTCACCATTCACAACCTGGAGGTGATCCTGGATTTCGAAAAGCTTCCGACCGTGCGTTTCCACCGGCCGCGTCTAAAGCACCTCTTTCTGCGCCTGATTGTCAACGCCTGCGAAGCACGACGCAATGATCGCGGTCGGCTCAAAATATCCGGCGTAATCGAGGGCGTGGAACTGAAGATTACTTTTCAGGACGACGGCACCGGCATTCCCCCCGACCTGCTGGCCAAGGTGTTGCACCAGGGTTTCAGCACCAAACCGGGCAGCGCGGGCCTGGGCCTGCACTACTGCGCCGTGGTTATGGAACAGATGAACGGCCGCATCGAAGTCTACAGTTCGGGAATCAACAAGGGAACGTCCGTCAGCCTCTACTTCCCCTTGGGTCCTGACGCTGATCAGGCCGTTGCCGAATCACCGTCAGGGTAAACGAGAGGTAGAAGCGTCCGGCACGGGCAGGTTCAGTGCCCGCAGTTGGGCAACGATTTTAGCCGCTTCCTCTCGATAACGGGGAAAGGTGTCGTCTTCGAAGATCATCCGCCAAAGGGCAAGCGCCTCCGATCGACCCGCCCGCGAATAGGCTTCGGCCAGGTTCATTCGCGTAATATATACGCTGCTGGCGGCCTTGCCGCGTTGCGTTTCCTGAATGGGCAAGGCCTCCTGAAGCACCGTCACAGCCTCATCAGGCCGGCCCGCCTTGATCAGGTAATAACCCAGGTTGTTCAACAGGCTGCCGACAATGGGCCGGTCTAACCGATCGGCCTTCCGGCACGCCTCCACGACGCCTTCCAATACCATTATCGCTTCTTCCAACCGATCCATATTGCGTAAAGCCCGACCCAGGAACCGAGCCGTTTCCAGGGCCGCATCGTCCAAGCCGCTACCCTTTGCCCGGTGTCGTTCCAGAACCCCCTTCAAGGTGACGGCGGCTTCCCCATTCCGATCCAGCTTAATGGCCGTACGCGCCTGCTCGACAAGGGTCCGCAGCGTATCGGGATGATCCGGGCCCAGTCGTTCTGCGCGGGTCGTCGCCGCTTCAGTGAACAGTTTCAGGGCCGATTGGTAGTCCTTGAGACGAAAAACGGTTTTGCCGGCCGCGGTGATGGCGGCCAGCGTTCTGGGATCGTCATGCCCCAGTGCTTGTCGCATCAGCGGGATCACATTTTCGAATTGTTCCCGCGCCTTTTTATGCTGCCCCAAACCCTGGTAACCCATGGCGATGCCGTTCAGGGAAACGAGCGAATCCTCATCATTGGCGTTGAACAGTTCCACCTGGCGATCGTGAACCCGGCTAAAGGCATCGAGGCCCTCTTTGAAGCGGCCCAAGCGGTGGTAGACATGGGCGATATAGGAACGCGTGTTCAAGGTGTCCCGGTGGGATTCGCCCAGGGCCCGAAGCCTGCGATCGGCGCAATCGCGAAATAGTTCCAGCGCCCGTTGGTAGTTTTGGTTGCGCAGGTCTCGAGGCCAGGGATTTTTGACCAGGGCAACGGCCAACTCGTGCTGAGTGCGCAGGGTTTCCGGTGCATCGGGACCCTGGTTCTGCAAATGCATGACATAGGCTTCTTCCAACAGGTCGATGGCTTTGTCGTAGGAGCCCAAACCGGTGTAGGTACTGCCCAATCGCTCGCGGACCTGGGCTTCAAGTTCCGCCGACTCGATCGGTTCATCTTCCAGCTTTTGCACGGCCTTATCCACCAGGTCGATCACCCTGGCGTTGGGGCCCACCTTGCGCGGGTCGGGCGTTTCCATAATCCCCCATAGGAAGGTGCTCAGGTAGTCGGCTTTGTTGCGTTCTCGAGCGACGCGTTCACGGGACCAGAGCGTCACCGCTAAACCGACCGTCAGACCCAGCATGGTCAGTAAAAGAGCCAAAACGGGAACGCGGTAGCGCCGGGCGTATTTACCCACTCGATAGAGAGGGTTCGGCGGGCCGACGCTAACCGGGAATCCCTCCAGGTAGGCGCGTATGTCGCTCATAAAATTGCCGACGGAGTCGTAGCGGTCTTTGATTCTTTTGGCCATGGCCTTCATGACCACGCGATCCAGATCCCCTTTCAGTGAGGAGTGCAGGCGCTTGACAGATAGATCCGCCTGAGTCAATCTGCCCAGTCGCGAACTGGGATCGGGAGGCTCCTCTTCCCGGTAGAGACGCAACATTTCATCCCAACCGGCGTCTTGAAAATAACGTTCTTCCAGCGGCATGAGCCCGGTCAGCATCTCATAAAGAATCACCCCGAGAGCATAGATATCGGTGCGGGTATCCACCGAAGCGCCGGGTTGTCCCAATTGCTCCGGGCTGGTGTAGGCCGGGGTGCCCATGATCGCTCCCACCTGGGTTTCGAAACGCCGTTCCTCATTTCCGCCTCTCAGGCTTTTGGCAATGCCGAAATCGATTATCTTGGCCAGCGGTCCCTGCTCGCCTTGGGTGACCAGGATATTGGACGGCTTCAGGTCGCGGTGGACCACGGCGCGCTGGTGGGCATGCAACACGCCTTCGCAGACCTGGAGAAACAGCTCCAGGCGTTCGGTAATCGTCAACTCGTTTTCTTTACAAAAGGTGTTGATGGGCAGCCCGTCCACGTATTCCATGGTGAAATAGGGATCGCCCGTCCCCGTGGTGCCCACGTCGTAGATGCGGGCGATGTGCTCGCTTTCCATACGAGCCAGGGTGTGGTATTCCACCTCGAAACGGCCCAGGAACTCAGCCGTAAAAGCATTGCGGCCCAACAATTTCAGGGCGACATCGCGGCGAGGTTTCTCCTGGCCGGCCAGATACACCCAACCCATACCGCCGCGCCCCAGGGTTTTCAAGATCTTGTAGGGACCGATGAATTCGGGGGTGGTAAACCAGCTCTCCCTAGACGGCGCGCCTGCCTCTTTACCGGGCAAACCTCCCAGCGTGTCCGGCACCAGGGTATCATCGACCGGATCATGAGGCCCTTGTTCTGTATCTTTTCCCGGCTCGCCCATTTGCTGCAATCCCGCGTGGCTTCAGCATGCAGTTACCAAAGACGGAAAGTCTTAAGGCGTAACATGCTTATTTAAGCACAAAGCGGGTGGTGATTGAATTTATATTCACCGGGAAAACCGGGGATCTGTAAGTGAACAGAGTAAAGTATGGAAATCTATTCCATGCGTTGCAAAACACGCTCATCGCCCTTGTCCGTAACCAGGAAGGTCTCCGAACCATTGATCACGGGTAACAGCCGCACGCTGTTGCGTTCGACCCGTTTCAGGAACCGGCCCTGCTTGTCGAAGTAGTCATGACGACGTTGGCTCCTGCTGTTTTTCTTCATGTGGGTGAACAGTTCCACGATATAGCCGTCAGGTACGGCAGCAACCGCGTAGACCATACAGCGCAAGCCGCGACCCACGGGCAGGTCGTCCACGGGGCCGATCAAAGCAAGGGACGGGTTGGGGTCCCGATCCTTCATGAATTCGTTGTAGACCATGACCTCGTAGCGATCATCTCGCCGACTGATGCCCACGCGAGCCTTGAAAAGCGTGTCGCCGTGAATCAGGGCGCGCTCGGACAGGATGAGCGTATTGGGATTCAAAACCAAACCCTCGGTGGGAATATGATCGCGGACCTTTCGCCAGGAACCCTTGTGAACTTCCAACTCGGTGACCAGATGATCCTTGCCCAGCAGAGGGAGGATGACCCGACCCTTGGACAGGACGCCGAAACCGGCCCTGACTGCCAGGTCGGCGGAAAGCCTTGGATAGGGAGAAGATTTTTGCAGTTGCATGTGGTGATCGAAGCTCAACAGGTTGCGGCGATCGCTGCAAAAGTGCAGACCGCCTTCATCCACGGCCATCAGGTATTGGATGTTGAAGGCTTTCGGTCCCTTTCCCTTTTCCTCGTAGCGGCCGATGATCCGCCCCCTTGCGTCGAACAATACGGCGCGCGCCTCGGTGGCGCTGTTCAGGAGGTAACCGGCCGGGGTTTTGAAAAGGGTGAAATTGGTCTCGCGAAACAGACCCGCCTCGTCCAGTGAAACCAGGAAACTATCGGCGGGGGTGAGCAGCCATAAAAGTAGATGGAACAATTCGGAACTCCTAAACCCTGGGCGCGCGGTTCATGCGTAGTTTTTGAGCTAAGCGACTTAGAAGCAGAAGGGAATCGAAAACCCGCTCTGTCATTTTGGGGCTAAGAGCGATTCGCGCTTGTTCCTTCGTCACTTCGCTTGAGATGCACGCAGGATGCGTGCGCGCCCAGGGGGGTTACCCCCCTCCGGGGGTCTTCAGGTGATGGTTGGGGACGGGCTTAGAAACACTCTTCGCCGTTGACGGGGCAGTTGTCGCACATGTCCATGCAGTCGTTATACGCATCCCAATCGATGCCCGCGTACTCCATTTCGCAGTGGTCGTAACAATCGGCCAGGACGGTGAAACCAACGCCGCCAAGGGCGACAGCGGTCAACAGGATCATCAGTGCTTTCTTCATCGGATACCTCCGGAAACAATAGAATGGTCACGGCGGACTACCGTCAGGCAGACACGGCCGTGTTTGCAAATAGCAAAAAGGTTAGCCTGGTTTACGAGCGGACCCGGCGCCATGGTTTCGTCATATTCGTGAGAAACTGTTTTCTTTTAAAGCCGACCCGTGCATTGCAGACCCGGAAAATGGAATTGATTTCCAGTTTGCTTCGTATGATGATTAGAACAGGGAGGGCAAATGGACCCGTTGACGCAAGGATTATTGGGCGCGGCGTTGCCGCAAGCGGTGTGTAAGCAGGAGCAGGTTCGCCGGGCAACATGGATCGGTTTGCTGGGCGGCATGGCGCCGGATGCCGATGTTTTTATTCGTTCCGCCGCCGATCCCCTGTTGGCGATTCAATACCACCGGCACTTCACCCATTCGCTGATCTTCATTCCCGTCGGCGGGTTGATTGTGGCGACGCTGGTATGGCTGCTCGCCAGGAGGCGGTTGCCGTTCGGCCAGGTTTGCACTTTTGCGACTTTGGGATATGCCACCCATGCGGTCTTGGACGCCTGCACCTCCTACGGCACGCAATTGCTATGGCCGTTTTCCGATATGCGGGTGGCTTGGAACAATGTGGCCGTGGTCGATTTCTTCCTGACAGTTCCACTGGGCATCCTGGTTTTCCTGGCGATGAAACGACGCCGACCACAATGGGCGCGTATCGGCCTGGTTTTCGTTTTGGCCTACCTGTCCTTGGGCGTGGTACAGCGGGAACGAGCTGAGTCCGTGTTGCGCAAACTGGCGGCCGAGCGCGGGCATACGCCGCTTGAGTTGAGCGCCAAACCCACCCTGTTCAACCTGATCCTGTTTCGCGGCATCTATACCACGGAAGACCGTTTCCACGTGGACGGCATCCGCGTGGGTTTCTTCTCCGCGCCGATGATCATCGAAGGACAAAGCGTGAAACGGTTCAGTACTGAAGCGGACCTGCCGAACCTACCCGAGGATTCGGTCCTGGCTAAAGACATCGCCCGTTTCGCCCACTTTTCCGACGGCTACCTGGCCCGACACCCCACCAAACCCGGCGTGGTGGGCGACATCCGCTATTCCATGCTGCCGCAGAGCTTGGAACCGCTGTGGGGTATCACCATCCGACCGGACCGACCCGACGAACACGTCCCCTTCGATAATTTCCGCGATAACGCCGAAGAAAAGGGCCCTCTGTTCTTCAAAATGGTCATGGGCCGGCAACCGGTAAAACCGGAAGCCCCGCTACCCACATCGCCTTGACACCGGTATCAGCCGGCGCCGGCGGGAAAACCTGGGAACAGGTACTTAAGGGCTCCCCTCTTACCGGGGGACGGCAGCCACCGTTTCAGCGGCCGTGCGTCGGGTTTCCGCGTCCAGCTCGATCAGATCGTCCAGGCTCGCTACTTTTCGTCCGCCCAGTTCGTTCATACAGGCGCTGTTGACCTTTGGAATGTCGCTGAAACCGACGGCTCCGTCAAGGAAAGCCTGCACCGCGACCTCGTTGGCCGCGTTCAGGACCGCCGGCGCGGCGCCGCCCATGTTCAACGCATCATAGGCCAGTTGGATACAAGGAAAGCGCTTGCGATCCGCCGGGAAGAATTCCAGGGTGAGCCCTTTGGTGATGTCCAGCGTCTCGAACGGCGTCGGTAGACGCAACGGCCAGGTGAGGGCGTACTGAATGGGGTCACACATATCGGTTTTGCCCAACTGGCATTTCGTAGAGCCGTCTACGGTTTCGATCATGGAATGAACGATGGACTGCGGGTGCACCACGATGTCGATACGGTCGGCCGGAAAATGGAAGAGGTGATGCGCTTCGATGACCTCCAGGCCCTTGTTCATCATGGTGGCGCTGTCGATTGTGATCTTGGGTCCCATGTTCCAGGTAGGATGCGCCAGCGCCTGCTCGGGGGTGATCGTCGCGAAATCACCCCGGTAGGTGCGGAACGGCCCGCCGGAAGCGGTGAGAATGAGGCGTTTTACCTCGGCGTGTTCTTCACCTCGCAGGCATTGGTGTAACGCATTGTGTTCGGAATCGACCGGCAGGATGTGAATACCGGCTTTCTCGGCAGCGAGGTTCATGAACTGACCGGCCACCACCATGGATTCCTTATTGGCAAGCGCGATATTACTGCCGGCGTGAATGGCGGCCATGGTGGGTTTCAAACCGGCCGCACCTACAATCGCCGAGACGGTCAGGTCTACTTCCAGTGTTTCCAATAAGCTGACCAGAGCATGAGTTCCGGCGATTACCTCAGTCGGCGCAACGCCCGACTGCCGGCGCAACCACAAAGCGTCGTCCGGTGCGCCGATGGCCGCGAACCGGGGCCGGAACCGCCGGATCTGTTCCAGCAGCGCTTCCCTGGAGCGGCGGGCTGCCAGCAGGACCACATCGAACCGGCCGGGCATGGCGTCCACCACCTTCAGCGTAGACGTACCTACCGATCCGGTGGACCCCAAAATGGTAATCTTCTTCATGCAACAAGCTCCCAAGAGCGCCGGCCGTGAAAACTGCCTAAATGGGCCGGACCAGCACCACCATTTTCATATAATAGTAGAAAAGCGGGGCCGTGAGAAAGATGGAATCGGTGCGGTCCAAGAAGCCGCCGTGCCCCGGCAACAGGGTGCCGCTGTCCTTGAGATGGGCGCCGCGTTTCCAGGTAGATTCGATCAGGTCGCCCCAGAAACCCAGCAGGCCGAAGACCAGCGTCAGCACGATCAGGTCGACATAGTTGAGTTGCGGTAGTACCGTGTATTTGGCGCCCCAAGCCAGCAGGAAATTACCGATAAGGTTCCCGATCGTGCCTTCCCAGGTCTTGTTGGGCGATGCTTTGGGCGCGATCTTGTGTTTGCCGAAGAAGTTCCCGGCAAAATAGGCAAAGGTATCGCCGGCCCATACCATCAGGACACAAAATGCGACCAGGATTCGACCCACATCGTTCCCGGTGGAATCCTTCAACAGGCTGGTATAAGCCAGGGCCACAACTGTCAGAGCCAGGTAGCCGGTTGCCATGATGGAAATGCCCAGGATAGGCAGACTCTTGGTGAAATCGTCCGAAGTAAGGGAGACCAGACAGACCAACGCAAAAGCCACGTAGGGCAGCATCTTCAAATCGAACCAGGGAATATAGATGCTGCCGATCCCCAGCAGGATGAACAACATCACGGGTTCACGATAGATTTTGTAACCGAAACCCCTGGCGATGCTGTCGAATTCCAAGGTGCCTATCAGGCCGATAGCGGCCAGCAGCAGGTGTAAGGCCCAAGTAGGCGCCCAGACCACGATTACGGCAATCACGAGTATACTGGGCACGGCAGTCGCCGCGCGTCTACCCAGCTTGGCTTTATTCAACGCCATCAAATACCACCAAAACCTTTTTTTCTACACTGGGACTCCAAAACGGCTTTGTACTGATCGGCCTTGCGGAAGTCCGGCCAAAGCGTGGAAGTCACCAGTGTTTCTGAGGAAGCGATTTGCCGAAGCAGGAAATTGGAGATGCGCAATTCACCGCTTGTTCGAATCATTAAATCGGGATCGGGTCGGCGGGTCTCTTGCCCGGCGGGCATCGCTGCTTTACGGCCCTCGATGCGAATCATGTTGCGGCGCGAGGCCCGGCGCCCGTTGCCGTCCATGACGACAGCGATGTGATGAGGCAGACGTTCGCGATCGATCCGTGTGAATAGTGAAGCTTCTTCCAGGCTGAGATCCAAGCCGGAATAAGCGGGTGAAGCGATTGACAACACGGTTCCTCTTTTGTATCGATAAAGCTATCGAATTCATACAGCAGGAGCCGAACCAACCTGAAGTATGGGGCCATGAACCTGCTGTACACCCAACCTTAACCGAAAAACGACCATAAAGAAACTACTTTGTGTTTGTGCCCGGTTGGGTTAGGCTGGGTGCGCCGGCCGAAAAGGTTGTCAGGTGCAAACCATGTTTCGACTCACACCAATACTACTGCTTATGATTTTGACCGCGTGCGGCAAGCCGCTGCCGCCCCAGCCGCAAGACCCGCTGACGGTGGGCAAGCGCATCTATTTCGCCCGTTGCGTGACCTGCCACCAACGTAACGGCAGCGGCACCCTGAAGAACCGGCGCTGGGCCGCAGACTTCACCGAACCGGGCGGGGTGCTGGCCAAGCCCGATGAGGAACTGGTTCAGTCCATCATGAAGGGCAAGAAAGGCGACTTCAGCCGCATGCCCGCGTTTGAGCCCATCCTGTCCCCCGAGCAGGTGGACGCTGTGCTTTTATACATCCGCAAAACCTATTGGCAAGGCGAGTAGCGGCGCAAATCAACATATGCCGACGCATCATTCGAAGACCACATTTAATTTACACTTTTGAAACTTTCATGTACACGGGATACGTAAAAGCTCCTGGCCGCCAGGTATTTAGATCGTGGTCACCCCTCCTGGCCCCGACCATTCCAATGCAACTATCGAGGAGATGCACATGACCCCAAAACCGATTCCGTGGCACCCTATTGTTCAAGAAATCTTCGATGATCACATGGAACTGATGTCGGGTAAACGCATCTTGGAGCGGGACCGGGAGGTCTACACGCATTTCCAGATCGATTACTTCTGCCGGACGGGACGTGGGAAACTGAGGGGGAAAGCAGCTCAAATCAAGGGCATTCGCCCGTTCGATCACCTGCTGGAATACAATGTTTTTGAATACAAGAGCATCAACCAGACCCTCAATGATCAAACCTTTCGAGAGTATGTGGCCCGCGCCTTGATGTTCGAATCACGCCATGCGAAACGATCGTTGCGGGGGAAATTGACGCTGAATATCTTGTTGACCAGAATGCCGACCGCGTTGCTGAAGGACCCGACTTATGGGTTCCAGCCGCTGACGCCATGGAAATTCTACTGTAGCTGCATGGGGCTGCCGGTTTACATTCTGATCCAGCGGAAGATGCGAGGTATTGACGGCGGCGATCCCCTGGCTTTCCTGCAAGTTCTGGAGGGCGATCCGACCTATCAGAAAAAAGTGTGGGGTGACCTGATCGGTCAAGATTTAACTGGCGTCGAGGCCTTGAAAAACATTATGATGAAGATAGGTAGGGAGGCTTACATGACCATCGCCGATCTGATTATCGAAGAAGCCAAACCGAAGATCGCCGCGGAGGCCGAGGTCAAGTTACTTTCTCTGTTGCTGAAGGATTCGGGTATGTGGTCCGAGTTCGGGCCTGCATTGCAAGCAGTGCGGACGCCCGACGAATTGGACCAACTCAAGATCCGGATTTCTGCCCGAATAAGCGCCTTGGCCACTTGATGTAGTGATCCAAACACTTAGATTGAAAAAAGCGCCGGTGCCGAGAGCCTCACATGAGAATCGCTGATCTGATTATCGAGGAAGCCAGACCCAGGATTGCCGCCTAGGCCAAGGTTAAACTACTTAGAGAGTTGCTGAAGAGATCGGGTTTGTGGTCTGAGTTCCACCTGGCATTGGAGGCGGTACAGACGCCTGGCGAATTAGAGCAACTTGAGGATCAGATTTTTGATCGAGTAAGCACCTTGACTACCTGTTAAGCTGGTCCAGGCCCATGGGCTGAAAAAAAATGCCGGCGGATTAGATTGATTGCCAAGGTGTGCAATCGACCCAAGACGCCGGCTTGATCCCGTTGCACAGGTGCGCAATCGACCCAAGACCGTGGCTTGACGCCGTTGCGCACCTGCGCAATCGACCCAAGACCGTGGCTTGACGCCGTTGCGCACCTGCGCAATCGACCCAAGACCGTGGCTTGACGCCGTTGCGCACCTGC
>JASJCB010000287.1 GCA_030066195.1 Acidobacteriota bacterium | reverse complement strand
TTTCCAGGAGCAGGTTCACCAGGTCCACCTGACCGTCGTTGACCGCCCAGATCAGGGCGGTATCGCCGAACTGATTGGCCAGGTTGGGGTCAGCGCCCGCTTCCAGAAGCTCCCGGGCGCGTTCGGGCCGGCCGTCCATCAAGGCTTGAACCGGGGTAGTCGCTTGGTCCCTGTTCTCGTCGGCATTGCCCCTGTCGGCAATGTCCAATCCGTTACAACCGACCAGTAGCATGCATAGCAAAAGCAAGGGGTATTTCATCGAAAAACTCCTGAACCCGTTACATCAAGTATACCCCTTCGGTACTCGATAAGTTCAATCGAAAAGAGCGGTAACCAGGGAACGATCCAGGGCCTCTAAATAGGTCGTGTCGTCTATTTGGGAAAGCCAGGCGTCCACGGCGGTTCCCGATGCCAAAGTATTGATCTCCCGGGTAAAGGACTCGGGTCTGGGTCCCCAGCATCGTTGGACGGAGCCGCGATCATCCAGGGTCATGATACGTGGGACTTGACGTCCCAATACCGGGTAGAACAAAGAAAAGAAGACGTCTTCCTCAAAGTAGCGGACGACATGGGTGTCCAACTGGGCCAGGGTGTGGCCGAACAAGGGCAGCGTACGCGCTGAATCTAAAAGCCAGGGGCTGTAATATACGACGAAGCGTAGAGGAGACGAGCTTTTGGCGCCGCCCGCGAGCGTTTGCGGTAGAATCAGTCCTTTTTTAATGCGCTCCTGGAGTTCCCGGCGCCTCGGCTCCCACGATTCCAGACATTCCATCCAGGTGCGGCCCCTTTGGTACAATCGGTTATCGAATGATAAGTTATGCATTTACCTCTCTCAAGCAGCCTTTCCGATGATTCTAGCATCAATGGGGGTTGCGTACCAAGTTGCCGGAAAAGTTCGGGATTTCAAAGCCGGCTGCATTTCAATCCGGCTTGATTTCCCAGGTGTAGCTGATATCCGCGGATTCGCGCAGCATGCCCGCTACCGAGCAGTACTTGTCTATGGAGAGAGTCACCGCCTGTTCCAGTTCCTTTTCCTTCGCATCCGGGGAGTGCAAGATGAAATGCAGCCGAATGGCCGTGAAGATGCGGGGCCAGGGCTCGTCGCGACGATCCGCGCCGGTCTCGATGGTCAGGCCGTTGACCGTGCGGCGTTTCTTCTTCATGATTTCGACCACGTCTACCGATGCGCAGCCCGAGATGGCCGAAAGCAGCAGTTCCATGGGGGATTGGCCTCTGGTCTGGCCGTCTGTATCCATGAGGACCGGATTATCCCCGGCGGCGGCCTCAAACAGATTGTCTTCCTTCATCACCGTGGTTACCGAATACATAGGCGTTCCTCCAGTTCAATGTTGCGATTCGAGAACCTTATCTCTTTGCGAATCGTCCTCGGGGTCCAAATGACAATTGATTTCCCAGGTGTGTTTCGGGGCCAACGCGCGGATTTGCTCCTCCACGCGTTCAGAGTGCCGGTGGGCGGCCAATAAAGAAATATCATGATTGAAGACCAGGTGTACATCCACAAAAAAGATATCCGCCGCCTGACGAGTCTTCAGGCGATGGTAATCGGCCACACCGGAATCCTTTGCCCTGATAATCCGGTCGATCTCTTGAATCAATTTCGGGTCCAGGGCGCGATCCAACAGCATGTTGGCGCCGTCGCGAACCAGGGGGTGGGCGCCTTTCAGGATCATAAAACCGATCAGGATGGATATGGCGCCGTCCAACCAATGCAACTCGATGTATTGAATAAGAAACAGGGCGGTCAAAATCCCCATGTTGGTCCACAGGTCGATCTGGTAGTGCAACGAATCGGCTTTGATCACCAGATTGCCGGTACGTTTGGAGACCATGCGCAGGTAAATGACCAGCGCGGCGGTCAGCACCGTTGAAAAGATCATGACCCAGATCGCCGGCGTGGTATGAGTCACCGTATCTTGTCGCGCCAATTTCAGAGCGGCCGTACCGATGATGATCAGCGCCGATAGACCGATCACCAGACCTTCCAAAAAGGCGGCCAGTCCTTCCAATTTGCCGCGCCCGTAGTTGTAACGGTCATCACTCGGTTTACCGGCATTGTGAATCGCGTAGGCATTGAATGCGGAAACCAGGAAATCCAGGCCCGAGTCGGCAGCAGAGGCAATCAAGGCCATACTGCCCGAGTAAAAACCAACGGTCAGTTTGACCGCGACCAGAACCAGCGCCACCGCTCCGGCAATGACCGGAGCGCTCCGTTGCCCGTCGTCCATGCCCTTCTCGCTATGAGGAGGAGCCGCGCGGGCTCCTCCGTGATGAGATGTTTAGGGAAGCCGTTATTTGAACAGCTCGGTGTTCTTCACGATTTCCATGCGTGTTACGTTGATCTTATGCGCATTGATTTCCTTGTCCTCAGTCAGAACTTCCTTGGAAAGCCCGCTCTTGACCTCCGGCTTGTACACGATGGGCGCGGATTTGTTCTCTTTCAAGGCCGCGGCCAGACCCTCACCCTCGGAATCGTCGGTGATCACGGCCAGATACATATTGTCCGCTTGCAGGTACTTACGAATGGCGTTATTGACATCTTCAAGGGTCAACTTCTCCAGCAGGGCGATGACCTCGTTGATATAATCCTTGCGATTATACAAACGAGAATCCATCAGGAAGCCCAGGCGACGCGAGGGGCTCTGCACGTAGAGCTTGCAGTAACCCATGAGGAACTTGCGGGTGCGGTCGAAGTCTTCCCGGGTCATGCCGTTTTCGATCAGCTTTTTCAGTTCGTAGAGCGGATGGCGAATGCTGTGAACGCCGTTGCCCAGTTCGGGCGGTTCGAGACCAGGAACATAGGCAAATTGCTCGGCGATTTGAACCGGGCGAATCCAGATGCTGAAGAAGTTCTGGCGACGAGAGAAGCCGGGCAGGGGCAACTGGGTTGCGTGACCGGACTGGTACCATTCGATATAGCTGTAATCGCCGTAGTTCAGGCTGCGCGTGGAGCGCATGCGGTCATACAGCACGCCGTAGGACTTGCGGTGCTCACCGAAGTAGGAGTTGGCCACCATCAGCGCGGCAAAGTCATCGGAGGACCGGTCCAAATTCAGGGGATAACCCATAAAGATGGCCGTACCTAAGGCCTGCTCCTTGACCACGACCCGTGCTTCGAAACCGTTGGGCATGGCAACTTCCGGCAGTTGCACCAGGGTGTCGTCCCCCTCGGGCAGTTTCTTCATGTCGTCCAAGACGCGCTGCTTGAAGGCCTCGTCGTACCCGCCGGCCAGACCGATCAGCAGACGCTTTTGACTAAACAGTTTGGCGAAGTGGGCCTTGGTATCTTCCAGGGTGATGTTGGCGAGACCGGACTCAGAGCCCTGGACCAGGTGACCGTAAGGGTGGTTGGCGAACATCAGGGTGTCCAGGGCGCGCTTGCTCAGCACCTCATCATTGTTCTCGGGAATATCTTCTCTGACCGCCTTTTCCGCGCTCTTCTTGACTCGCTCGTAGTCGGACGCATCGAAACGCGGGGCCAGGATCAGGTCACGCATGATGCCGTAAGCGGTTTCCAGGTTATCCTTGTGGGTGGTCATGGAAAAGACGGTAATTTCCTTGTCTACGGATGCGCCCGTGCCGACGGCCAGGGGATAGAGAATCTCGTCGATTTCGGCCTTGGTATACTGTTGGGTACCGCCGTCTGCAACGAAGGAAGCAGTCAGATTGGTCAGGCCGTGCTTGTCGGCGGGATCATCGACGGAACCCACACGGAACATCAGTCTCACGGTAATGTGGTCGGACTTGGGAAGATGTAGTTGAACCAGGTGCTCGGGTCCCTCGGACATTTGCGTCGTGGTTTCTGGTGAATCCGTCTTGTTGCCGCAGCTCAGCAGAGCCAGGGCAGCGATGCATACAATCCATCTCATCGGCCTTCCTCCTCTGCGCTAAGGGTGACCACGGTGCGGTTGTTCGTGGTCAGGTATTTTTTGGCGACGTTGATCATGTCCTCGGGCGTAATGGAGTCCATGATCTGGTATTCGCGGTTCAGGCTCTCGGGATCGCCGGTCAGCCAGATGTAATAAGCCAGCGTGTTGCCAACCGCGAAGGGCGTGTCCAGACTACCGGCCATGCCGTAGCGACGGCGGGATTTGAGGGCATCCAACTCTTTGGTTTCTACCGGGGTGGTTTTGAAGCTTTCAATCGCCTTGTCGATCTCGTCCCGAACATAGGCCGTGTCTTCTACCTTGTAGACACTGGACACGACACCGGTGATATAAGGATCACGCGTGTTGGTGACATCGGCAAAGATAAACCGCACCTTCTGCTCGTTCCGAACCAGCTTTTTGTAGATCTCGGACTTCTCTGAGAAACCCATGCTGAACAGGAGGTCCAGGGCAACCAAATCTTTTTCCGTATCGCTGAAGGCCGGGGTGCGGTAGTAGACGCCTACCATGTTGGTGCGACCGGGGAAGGTGACATGGGCCTTCTTTTCGGCCTTTTGCGGGGGCTCTACCGGGATATTGGGTTGGTAGCTGCCGCGTTCCCATTCGCCGAAGTATTTTTTCGACAGTTCCATGACCTTGGGGTGCTGCGCGTCGCCGACCACCATGACGGTGCAGTATTCGGGGCGGTAGAAGCGGTCGAAGAAGGTCAGGCTGTACTCGTATTGGTTGGGCATGTCCTTGATGTCGTCAAGGTAACCCATGGTGGTGTGGCCGTAGGTATGTTTGGTGAAGACGGTTTCCACCAGTCTCTCGTTGAATTGGCGGAAGGGGTTGGCGAAGTTCTTGGTGTACTCCCCCAACACGGCGCCGGCCTCGGTTTTGAAGTCATGCTCTTCATATTTGAGGAAGCGAAAACGATCGGACTCGATATCGAACATGGTTTCCAACATGGAGGCGTTGCCGGTGAAGTAGTAAAGGGTTCGGTCCAGCCAGGTGTTGGCGTTTCCGGCAGCCGCAATCTCTTGTAGTTTCTTGTTGTATTCGTCGTTGGAAAAGCGTTCGGTGCCGCGGAACATCATGTGCTCGAAGAAGTGAGCAAAGCCGGTGACGCCTTTCTCTACCTCCTCCCGCGACCCGACGCGAACAACCACGAAAAAGGAAACGATACCGGGGCTGTCGAAGGGAACGGTGATCACCTGGAGACCATTGTCCAGGGAACCTTTCTGAATCTCGTAGGGAAAGACTTTATCTCCCGCAACAGCAGGGGAAAGCAGCCAGACGCCCACGCTAAAAAGCAATGTTAGCAGTCTCATTGGAACTCCCGTAGTTAAATGGGGCTCGGCCGTGGTTCCCCGCGGCGCTCTCCTGGGTCAGCGCGGTTGGTGACAGGTTCATGGGAACCTAGGGCCGCAGATATTATAACCGGTTTTGTCACCAGGGGTATCGATTAGCCTCAGGAAATACCGAAAACCCGTCCGAGGGCGTTCACATACCGCAAATTTTTTGTGTCGGCCGTAGACGTCGCGGAAGGGAACCGGATAAGATACACCGGGTGTGAATTCAACAGGGAGCAGGCCGATGAAACTGGGGATCTGGCAGCCGATTTTCGGCGGATGGTTGCGAAATATTGAAGATGAGGGCATGGATGCGAGCTTTGCCTACAATTTAAAGGTGGCGCAAGCAGCGGATCGCCTGGGTTTTTCCACGATTCTGATCGCCGAGTTGAACCTCAATGACATCAAGGGCCCGGAAGCGCCGTCCCTGGAATGTTGGACCACCACGGCGGCCCTGGCCGCTACCACCCAAAACATCCGCCTGATGGCCGCGCTGAGGCCCGGCTTCCGCCAACCCGCGCTCTGCGCCAAGATGGCCGCCAATATCGATCACATCAGCGGTGGTCGTTTTGAAATCAACCTGGTCTCGGCCTGGTGGAAGGAAGAGATGCAGATGTACGTGGGCGAATGGATGGACCATACCACGCGCTACCGTCGCTCGGCCGAGTTCATCGAAGTCATGCGCGGTTGCTGGGACCAAAGCCGATTCAGCTACGAGGGTGAATTCTACAACACACAGAATACCGCGCTGGCGCCCAAACCGGTTCAGGGGAAACACCTGCCCATCTTCGCGGGCGGCGAGTCCGATGAAGGCCGCGAGATGATCGCCGCTCACTGCGACGCCTATTTGATGCACGGCGACAGCCCGGAAAATGCGGCGCGGAACGTGGCCGATATGAACGCCCGTCGGGAAAAACACGGCCTGGGCGACCGCCCCCTTTCCTACGGCATGGCCTGCTATATGGTCGTACGCGACACCGAGGAAGAGGCGCGGGCCGAGGTCGACCGCATTACCACAATCGTGGAAGGTACCCCCGCATACCACAGCTACCGGGACTTCGTGAAGAACAGTCACCTGAAAACCAAGATCGACATGAAGGATTACTCGGTCTCCAACCGGGGATTGCGGCCGGGTTTGGTGGGCACGCCGGAGCAAGTGGCGGCGCGCCTGAAGGAATACGAAGCCGCCGGCCTGGATTTGATGTTGGTGCAATGCTCGCCGCAGTTGGAAGAAGTGGAACGTATCGGCCGGCAAGTCATCCCGTTGCTGCAGTAAAGCCCCTGTCTCTCGGCATATCGAGACGAACCGGATTGCATTGGCGACACAATAAAATACGAAGCATCATGAACGGTTTTGTTTGATCCCGGCGGAGTTTTTTTGTTGAATAGAGGGAATAGGGGGTGCCGATGCACGACGATTTTCCCATCTACGCGGACCGATTTGCCGATATCCAAATCCTTCGCTATCAAGTTCCCGGTTTCGAGGATCTCAGCCTTTCAAAGAAAAAACTGCTCTATTATCTTTACGCCGCGTCCCTGGCCGGGCGGGACATCATTTGGGATCAGAACTTCAAATTTAACCTGATCATCCGGCGTACGCTGGAAGAAATCGTCAAGCACTACACCGGCGACCGCACGGCGAACGTTTTCAAGGCTTTCATGGACTACACCAAACGGGTTTGGTTCTCCAACGGTATCCACCACCATTACTCCACGGCCAAGTTCCTCCCCGGGTTCGGTTCCGAGGATCTACGCGAACTGATGCAACACAGTCCCAATGCCGCTTTCCCGCTGAAGGACGGCCAAAGTCCGGATGATTTGTTGTCTCTGCTGACACCTGTTTTGTTTCATGCCGATGTGGCCGCTCGTAAAGTCAACAAGGAAGACGGCGTCGATCTGGCCGCCACATCCGCCGTGAACTTTTATGAAGATGTCAGCCAGGACGAGGTGGAAGCTTTTTATAAGGACCAACCTGGAGTCGATGATCCGGAGGCCCCCTCATTCGGCCTCAATTCGAAACTGGTCAAACAGGACGGCCGCCTGGTGGAGCAGACCTGGAAGGTAGGCGGCATGTACGGCAAGGCCGTGGAGGTGATCGTTTACTGGCTTGAAAAAGCCGTCACTGTTGCGGAAAACGATGCCCAACGCCGCGCCCTTTCCCTACTGGCGGAGTACTACAAAACCGGCGACTTGAAATGCTTTGACCAATACAACATCGCCTGGGTTCAAGACACCGACAGCGATATCGACGCCATCAACGGCTTCATCGAGGTCTATAACGACCCTATGGGCTACCGCGGCACCTACGAATCGATTGTCTCGGTCAAGGACCCGGTGGCCACGAAACGCATCGATACCATTGCCGCCAATGCCCAGTGGTTCGAGGATCATGCGCCCATTGACGAGAACCATAAAAAGGAGGAGGTCAAGGGCATCAGCGGTTCGGTGATCAACGTCGTGGTGGAAGCCGGCGACGCGCACCCGTCGACGCCGATCGGCGTCAACCTGCCCAATGCTGACTGGATTCGCGAAAAACACGGCTCGAAATCGGTCAACCTGGCCAATATCGTCAATGCCTACAACCAGGCCAAGGGCAAGGTCTTGGAGGAGTTCGCCTATGACGAGGAAGAGTTGGAACGCGGCCGGGCCTACCTGGAACTGAGCGATAACCTGCACACCGACATGCACGAGGCCATCGGTCATGCATCGGGCAAGCTTTGCCCCGGCGTGGGAACCCCCAAGGAGACCCTGAAGAACTACGCTTCCACCCTTGAAGAGGCGCGCGCCGACCTGGTGGCGCTTTATTACCTGCTGGACCCGCGACTGGTTGAACTGGAGTTGATGCCCTCGCTGGAGGTGGGCAAGGCGCAATACGATCAATTCGTTCGCAACGGCTTGATGCTGCAATTGCGACGCCTGATGCCGGGCGAGCAATTGGAAGAAGATCACATGCGCAACCGCCAATTGATTGCCCAATGGGCCTTTGAGCACGGCGAGGCAGACCAGGTCATCGAACGCGTCACTCGCGACGATAAAACCTATTTCCTGATTCGCGATTACGAAAAACTACGCGCACTTTTCGGCCGCTTACTGCGTGAATGCCAACGCATTAAATCGGTGGGCGATTTCCAGGCGGCTAAAGAACTGGTGGAGACCTACGGGGTAAAAGTAGAGGAAGATCTTCATCGCGAGGTGCTTCGCCGCTTCGAAAAGCTGGACATGGCGCCCTACTTCGGTTTCATCAATCCCAAACTGGAGCCCAAGTTGGAACACGGCGCCATTACCGACGTGACTATCTCCTACCCCACCGATTTCACCGAGCAAATGCTGGAATATGCTGCATCCTGGTCATTCCTGCCCAACGAAAACTAATCGACGAATCCATCGCCGTAATGACGGCGCCTGGAGATTTCAAAACGACATCTTCATCACCAGGGGCACCCCCTATGCACCCTACATGGGGTAAGAAACCTTTGATATACCCGGCTCAAATCGTTTCGGGCCCTGGTAATCGTTGATAAACCGGGCTCGATTTCATTTGAACCTTATGAATGCGACGAAGTCGAAGGGCACTAAAAATATGAACATCCATTTTCGGAGATTTTGGAGGGGTTGCAGGCTACATACCCTTAGAAACCGTTGATGTTACCCCCTATGTAGCGTGCATAGGGGGTAACATCAACGGTTTCTAACCCTATGTAGCGTGCATAGGGGGCAAAATCAACGGTTTTTAACCACATGCAGGTTAATGCGTTGTCATATCAACGTTTCACAACCACATTTTTCAAAATGTTCCCCAAAATCACAGAAAAAAGACCCTCATCAATTTAATGTTCCGGAAAATCAACGGTTTTTAACCCTATGCAGCGTGCATAGTGGGTGATTTCAATGATTTCTAAGCTTTCGTTGGAATCAGCGCCAAAATATCGGTGATTATTCCTCAAATGAGGAATCTTACCAGCTAAAATTTGACAACCGGGCACAACTTAGGACCGCCGCCGCTGCAAACGAACCCAGGCTGCAAGACGACCTTGTTCAAATTCCTCCGGCTTTGAGAGGTTCCTTTCTTCGCCACTCAGTCATTTCAACCGGCTAAAAAAAAATGTTATAATACTGCTGATTTGTTATATCGCGGAGAAAAGTAAGGATGGCTCAAAACGATTTGCCGCCGCTCGTCTTTCTAAGTCGTCAGGAATACTTCCAGGATCGTCTCAGCGGTGTGCTGGACGATGGTAAAACCCCGCTGCTAAAGGCCACGACCGTTGATGAATTAGAGGCTTTGCCCCTGCCCGGTCTGATTATCATCGACCATGGTGATTACCGGGAGGAATTACCGCTTTTGCTGGAAACCTTAAAACAACATCCTGTGTTGAACGAAGCGCCTACACTTCTGGTGGTCAAGGATTTCTCCTCCTTTTCCGTGCAAGGCGAGCCTTCGCGGCTGGATGCCTGCCCCATGGTTCCGGAATTGGTGCGTAACCGGGTCTTTACGGTTTTTGAAAACATCCAAAACCAGCGAGCACTGGACCAAAAGCGCCGGAAATTGGAAGAGACCCAGGAGCGCCTGGAAAACGAAATTCGCTATCACAAAGAAACCGAGCGCATCCTTAGTGAAAATGAGCGTACTCTGCGCCGCATCTTTCACTCTATCGAGGCCACGGGCGAAGCCATCTTGATCACGGAACGCAACGAGGTGGTTTACTATGTCAACCCGGCCTTCTGTAACCTGACCGGTTTTACCGAACCCGATGTCTTCGGCTGCACCGCGGACCAGTTTTTCGTCTTCGACAAGACGCCGCTGCCCCTGGATGAAATGAAACAGGTCGCCCGCGAATCAGGCGCCTGGCGCGGTGACGTCACCCTGAAGCGCAAAGACGGTTCCATTTATGAAGCCTATTTGGACCTGACCTCGGTAGTGGGCATGAAGGGTGAATTCGAGGGCTTCATCTTCATCCAGCGCGACATATCCGCGCTGAAGAAGGTTATGGCCGAACTGGAGCGCCTGGCCAGAATCGACGCCTTGACCGGTTTGTATAACCGCCGCTACTTTATGGAGCGCTTCAACGACGAACTGGAGCGCGCCCGGCGCTATGGTCATCCAACCAGCCTGCTGCTGCTGGATATGGATCATTTCAAACGAATCAACGATTCCTACGGTCACGGCGCGGGGGACATGGTTTTGGAACGCGTGGGCAGCATGGTCAACGGCCATATGCGCAGCATGGACCTGGGCGGGCGTTACGGCGGCGAGGAATTATGCATCGCCCTGCCGGAGACACCCAAGGAAGGCGCCTTCATCTTCGCGGAACGCCTGCGCATCATGATCGCGCAAGAGATCTTCAAATGCGAGGAAAACAACACCTTCCAAGTCACTTGCAGCATCGGCCTCGCCCAATTGGACGCGGGCACTCGCGAACCGTCCGAACATATCAACCGCGCGGATAAAGCACTTTACCGGGCCAAGCAGGAAGGACGAAACCGCGTCGTGGTGAGTCCTTGATGACAGGGCGCCGACTCATCGCAGCGTCGGCGCTAATCATTCAGCTCGGACTCACTGGGTTTCTCGGCTATCTCGGCGCAAGTATCCCCATGGACAACCGCATCGAGCGGTTTGCCGTCAGCAACCGCCAGGGCGAGGCTGACTACCGCCTGTTTACCGATAATTTCAGGCGCGATGAACTCTTCCTGGTTACACTTGGTTTCCACGACAACCAGGTCGGTCCCAACCTGGCGGAAACCGTATTGAACCATCTGGCTGAAATGCCCGGCGTCAGCGGTGTCCTGACTTACGGCGATTTTTCCGATGAAAGCGGCGACACCCCTCCCCTTCCCTTCCCGTTGCGCGAGGGAAACCTGTTCACGGGCATTTTCAGTATCGAACCCCATGGGGATCGCGACAAGCATCTGGCGGCTATCATGGCGGAGGCGGAAGCCCTGGCGCAACAACACCGGGAGCACCTGGCCTCGATTCAAGTTGCCGGTGAGCCGGTGGTCAACACTTTCCTCAATCGCGGCACGGCCGAGGTCAAAATCAGATTCTTCCCCTTGCTTACCGTGGTGACCCTGCTGGTATTGGGCCTGGTGTTTCGGAGCCTGGGGACCCTCTTGGTAACGGCGCTTTCCGTTTGCAGCAGCCTGGCCACGACCGCGGGCTTGATGGCGCTGTCGGGCGAACCGCTGAACCTCATCACTACCTTGATTCCCGCGTTGGTCTTTGTGTTGGGTGTGGCCATGCAGGTGCATGTACTACTGGCTATGGCCGTGCACGGCGACATGATGAAGGGATTGCGCGAGAAAGTTCGACCCAATTTTCTGGTAGCGGCAACCACATCGATCGGCTTCGCCTCACTGATGACTTCCTACGTGCAACCCATTGCGGTGATGGGTCGATATATGGCGATCGGTGTTTGGGTGATCTTCATTTGGACCCACCTCACTCACCTCGGCTTGTCCGTCCTGATCGGCTTGCGCGTTACTCCACCTCATCTTAAAGGACTGACCCGGGTCTTCAACAGCAAAGCCTACGCTAAACTCATTGCCATGCGCCTGTTGCTGATACCGGCCCTGATCATCATTCCGGCGGGAACCTATGCTCTTTTGAAAAACCCCATGGAGTCCAACGGGCTCAATTACTTCGATCCGGACCATCCCATTCGGGTACGAACCGCTTTCCTGGAGGCCAATGTGACCGGCGCCAGTCAGTTGGAACTGTTGGTGCAACGCACGGGCGAGCCGCCGGATGAGGGCGATAGTTATTTTCCGGGCGAAGAGGCCGTAACGTCTCTTGAGGAACCGCTGCTGGAGTTGGATCATATCCGCCATCTTTTCAGCCTGTACCGCTTTTCCAAGGTCATCGAGGAGGCCGAAACCGATTTGGAACTACCGGAGGAAGTCCTGGAACCGTTTATATCGCCCGACTTCTACCGAATGCAACTGCTGGTGGATTCCCTGGATCGTCCGGCCTTCATGAAATTGAAAAACGACATAGAAAAAGTGGTCCAGGCATCCGGTATTCAGGAGCCGGTAATCCTCACGGGCACCCTGGCTCGGGTGATCGAAATCCAGGACTACTTACTGGCGTCGCTGTTTCGAGGCCTGATCTTGACCATCGGCGCTGTCGTGGTTTTACTGTTTCTGCTCCTCGGCAAGGGTCGACACTTCCTGGTGATCTTCCTACCCAATCTATTTCCATTGGGAATGATGGCCCTGGCCATGTGGGTTTTAGGTATTCCAACC
>JASJCB010000120.1 GCA_030066195.1 Acidobacteriota bacterium | reverse complement strand
CTTGAAGAATCGCGTCTGGGGCATGTTCGACCGGCTGCGTACCGCTCGCTTCGACAAACGCTTCACCTACTGGGCGTTGATCATGTTGCTCGCGTGTTTGCCGTGGATTTTTAAACCCGACCTTCAACACCTGTTACCGGAATTCGGTCCGATTTTCGGGGGAGGCGGTACCGGCAGCGGCGGCAGCGGGTCCCAGGTCCAGACCCTGAACAATGCCTTGCGCAATTGGGGCGGGTCCATTATCGACAGCCCCACCGGGGAGGGTTACGAATGGGACTTCAGCTACATCGGCCCGGCCAAGATCTTCTTTCGTATGGGAACCTTCTCGCGTTACGACCCCGCCCGAGGCTTCTTTCCCGGCAACGGCGGTCGCTTGACCACCTATCCCGACTTCATCGATCGCGGCGAGGCCAAGGTCGCGGTCAGTCTGGGCGTCTCCGGCGGCGGCAGCCTGGTGCTGCCCCTGCCGCCCGGTTATGTGTTGGTAAAGAGCAGTATCAGCGGTTTGTCCGGGTTTCCCGTGGCGCAAAACCAGTTCGGCGAGCCCGTCATCCAAAACCTACCGGAAATCGATTTCACCTTGGGTTATACCGCCATCAAACGCGCCTTTCCCATTCAACCGCCGCCCATGACATCAGCGAATCCCGGTGAATGGCCCGCCGAGTACCGTGACTTGATAGACAGTGCGCGAGCGATCGATGCAGGCGCCGCGGTGAACATGTTCAGCCTATTCATCAGGAGTCGTTTCGCCTATACCGATCGCCGTGAACTGGCGAGCATCTTCCACTCCCATCCCGGCTCCTGGTTGCAAAAAACCATCGGAACCGGCGCGGGAGACTGCGACATCCTCAACGGCCTGCTGGTATTGATGATGCGTTCCGCCGGGCATCAGGCCTTCCTAAGCGTAGGCCTGGTGGGCGACAACGGCCGGGCGCGGCCTACCCTACACGCCTGGGCGCGCTATTACCACAACGGTTGGCAAAGCATCGATATTACCGAGCACGCGGTCGCTCTATCCTCATTGGTCGCGGGAACGACGACGGGCGGACAGGCCGAGGAACTATTACCGTCGCTCTTGAACAACCTTCCGGGACCGACACCCGGGGCCGACCCGTCCGAGGGAATTGAGTCCGAGAACCCCGGCGTGGGCAATGCAGGCGAAGGGCCTTTCAGTTATTGGCTGCTTCCCCTCGCTGTCCTGGTCGCGTTTTGCGCGTGGTTCTTTTTGCGCCGCCGTGAACATATTGCCGAAAGCGACAAACCGGCTTTCATCACCGATCTTTTCGAGCATTATTTCTACCACGGCCGGGACGATATGGACCTGCAATTGAAGTTTCGACCGGTCTTTCCCCTGTTGAGCGGCGGCAAGATCAGCTTGTTCGAAATGCAGCAACAGGTAGACAGCGGGACGTTGCTCAGCGGGCGCGGGGATGACCGGTTGCTGCCCCTGCTTGCGGACGGTTACCAGGTGTTGAACGTCGATTCGCCCGTGGTCGCCAACCTGATCGGTTTCCTGCCTACCATGACCTGGCTGCACGATTTCGAGGCCATTGCCTCGGGTCATCAACGGCATCCCAACCTGGTGGCTGCCGAGGGCGTTATTCGCGAATTGGACGCGAGCTTTCGCGTCTATCAGGTTCCCAAGACCGACGAATTTACCGAGGCCCGTTTGCGCTTTGCCGACGAGGGTATGGGTGAGCACCATATTCTGGTGGGCGAGGAACATCCCGTTTTCAAAAAGTTGACCGCGACCGTGGGCGCCGATATGGATTTGCAGGTATTCCAGGCTGTTCAACTACTGTTGAACAAAACCACCTTCTACCTGAATGAAAAAAACCTGTTTCTGGAACGCCTGGCCCGGCGCGCTCCCGGTTGGTCCGGGGCGCGCATGCAAGGGGCTTTTCAATGACGGAATGGGGATTCAGTATCGACCTGCAGGCAGAATTGGCCAAGTTGACACAACGCCAATACCTCAACGATGTCCACTTCCTGATCCAACTCGTGCGCCACGGCCTTATGTTCTCGCCGCAAAACATCGATATCCAGGGCACGCGCAAAGACCTGTACTTCAGCCACGACGGCGCTCCCATCGGCGATGAAGAATGGCGGTTGCTGCAAATGCTGCTGATGCGGGACCAGGGCGCCCATGCCGAAGCGGTACAGGACGCCTTGACACGCATGGAAGAAAATTACGGCATCGCCTTGCTGTCGCTGTTCCTGAATCATCCGCGCGTCACCCTGACCAGCGGTAACCGAAGCTTGAGCGGTGGCAACGGCGCCGCGCGAGCCTCTCGCAGCGACCGTAGCATTCAAGGCTACGAGGTCAGTCTGGAACGCAACCGTCCGGCAGTGATCCGCAATGAACGCCACGAATTGTCTTATTTCTGCGTGGGCGTGAAGGTGTCGCTGCTGTACAACGGCGAACCGCTCAACGGACGTATCACCTTGGACAAGCAGATGTTCCTCAGCGAGTTCCAGGCGCCGGAGGGCGAGGGTGCGGTAGGTATTCCCGCCGAAGACGACCTGTGCTTCATTACCTTTTTCAAGCAGGGCGTGCGTATCGGCACCCGCCATTTCTTCTCACCGGACGGCAAGCTGTTCCACGGTTATTTCAATACCCACAGCGCCGTCTACGAGCCCAACTTCAAGGCAAGCATCGAGGTAGGCGAGCGTCTGATGAACGAACGCGCGGGTACCTTGTTGACAAGCCTCCCCGGCTATTTCGATCAGTTCTCGGCCAGGCAGCGCATGCGTATCAAGAAAATCCTCTTCGGCTTGGATGAACGCTGGTGGACCTCGCATTTCAACAGGTTGCCGCTTTTCGAAACTGCTTGGGAAAACAGAATGTTGACCCTGGACGATCTAACGGCCCTCGCTGATCAGTTCGAGGCGATACCCTACAGTTCCGGCAAGGACCGTTCTCTGCCCCCGGGAATTCCCGTTTTGCAGCCGGAGGAAATCGCCTTTCTTGAAGAGGACCTGGAGCTGAATCTGACCCTCTGCCTTACCCGAGGCGAACCCGAACCGGCGCCGCCGCCCCGGCGGTTCGAGATCTATCCCGCGAGCAAGCTGGACCCGGTACGGCGCGGATTTCTGGACGCCCTGAACCGACAGGACCTGTTCACCCGTTATCACTTCACCGAGAACCGAAGCGGCGTTCAGGCGGACGCGGAGGGTAAACGAGCCGTCTACCTGGAGTTGTCCCACCCCATGGTCAACGAGGCGCTCGACCGCTTCCACGCCCAACCCCAAGCGGCAGCCATGTTGGGATACCGCCTGGCCGCTCTGGCCAGAGACACCAACGCCTGAGGGAATCCCAGGGATCATTCGATTTTGTTGAAGGAAGTAAGCGCTGCCTCCATCGAGTCGGACAGACCGAAAAAACGGTCAACGCCGGCAGATTACCAAAGATCTCGCGCAACCAACTACGAACCAGATCGTATTATAATGTGCATAGGTATTCAACCACATGGAGGCACTTCCCTTGGCCCGAACTCCGAAGCCGACCGACGCGGAACTGGAAATTCTTCAACTGCTGTGGCGCCACGGACCTCAAACCGTCCGTACCGTCAACGACACGCTTAACGAGAAACGCCGGGTGGGCTACACCACGACCTTGAAGATCATGCAAATCATGTTCGAAAAGGGCATGGTCACACGCGAACAGGAAGGCCGGGGCCATATCTACAGCGCCGTTTATCAAGAACAGGAAACCCAGAAGGAATTGCTGGATCGTTTCATGGAGAATGCCTTCGGCGGCTCCGCGCTCAAACTGGTCATGCAGGCGTTGGGCAACCGTAAAACATCCAAGCAGGAACTGGACGAAATCAAGGATTACCTGGCCGGTCTGGAAGAGGAGAAGAAGTGATGAATACCGGTTTGGTGGATGCCCTGGGTTGGACGCTTTTGCACAGTTTGTGGCAGGGCGTGGTGATCGCCTCACTTCTTGCCGTTTCCCTGGTCGCCATGAAGCACTGCTCCGCCCGCGCCCGTTACCTTACGGCGGCCGGTTCCCTGCTTGCGCTTACGCTTTGTTTTTTCATCACCCTGGCCGGTCACTTGTCCGTGCCCGTGGAAGCCGTCGGCACCCTGCCCGCCTTGTTGGAGCAATCGGAAACCGTCAACCGATTGTTGACGAATCATATGGATACCCTGGTTGTCTTATGGCTTACCGGCGCCTGCGTTTTCGCCGTACGCTTCCTGGGTGGTTACGGTTACACCCGGCAGCTTTCCCGTCGCCATGCGCGATTTCTCAGCGAGGCCTGGCAGAAACGAACCGCTCGACTTGCCTGCCGGCTGGGAATACGGCGTACCATCGTATTGGCCGAATCGGCCCTGGTTCAGGTCCCCATGGTCATCGGTCACCTGAAACCCATGATCATCCTGCCGCTGGGCTTGTTGAGTCAACTTTCCCGTCAGGAGCTGGAAGCGGTCTTGTTGCATGAATTGGGGCACATCGCACGGGCGGATTATCTATTCAACATGATTCAGTCGCTGGTGGAGGTTTTGTTCTTCTACCACCCCGCGGTTTGGTGGATCACCAATCGCATGCGCGCCGAACGGGAGCATTGTTGCGATGATCTGGCGGTCGCCGTCACCCGCGACCCCGTCACTTTTGCACGTGCCCTGGCCCGGTTGGCTGAGCTTTCGCTCAACCCGGCGCCGACCCCGGCCGTTGCGGCCGTGGGTAACGGCTCGCTGATGTTTCGCATCCGTCGCCTGGTAGAGCAGGACCGCTTGCCGGGCTTCTCCGAACGCCTGGTCGCTTCCCTGCTGGTGCTGGGCGGCCTGTTAGCGGTGGGCTTCCTGAGCGCAGGGCCCGGGCGCTCTTCCGAACCGATACCGGTTCAAGAGGAAACCGCCGTTCTTGAATTGGCTGTATCCATGGTGGAAATGGAAATCAGGGCCGAAGCGGAGATCCTGCCGGCTGATGAACGTAAACGCCGGGACCTTGCCTTTAAGGAGGCAACCGCCCACCTCTACCGGGAAATGGAACAAAACCTGGCGGAAAAAAGAAAGGCGCTCAGGCTGGAATTGGAAAAACTGGAAAAAGAACGCAGACAGCTGGAACTGGAATCGCATGGTTTGAGAATGGAAATGCGCGGCAGGTTACAACGGTTATCGGCGCAAGAAAGGGCTGAAACAGCGGCGGTTCGAGCCGATTTGGCGCGGCTGGAGCGAGAAGAGCACCTCCGAGCACTCCGGGAACGGGAGATTGCCTCAAGAAGGAGGTAACCTCCTCAAAATATAAATCCCTCTATGGGGTCACGAAGGTTTGTGTATCCCCTAGTCTATACTCGATCGCTCCAAAGCATGACCTACGCGAACTCGGCGGAACTCTTCTGTCGGAAAAAGGAAGGACGTGCTCCAGAGCATGGAGTTCCCGGTCGAGAAACCTTGACCCACGCCTACCGGCGTCTTAATTTGAAGCCAAAAGCGTGCATACCCTCGACAAAGCATTAACATCGAGACTGAAAATAGACCATACATGCATCCACAGGCCAACATCCTGACACCGGGAACCTAAAGTACGGATTTCAAAGGGTACCTCCCTTACTCAAGGAGGTACCCACATGTGACAAGTGGGTACTTCCCTGACGAGAGGGGGTACCCCAGGGAAACCATACCCGTACATCCTGAGCCGAGGAAGTACCCCTTGGAATTCCCACCCGTACATCCCCGGTCGAAAAAGCTAGCCAAATGCCGCATGTGGGTACCTCCCCGAGCCAGGGAGGTAGTCATGGAGATGCATGTATGCACTGTTTCAAGGCCCTAAAAAGGTCCAAAATGTAACATAAATACATAAATAAGAAATGATTACAGAAATTTTTTTCAAAAACCCAATCAATCCGCGACAGGAACCGCCAAAACACAGCAACCTGGACAAACTCCCGACAATTTGAAACGCCGATTCCATCCGGGTGCACTACTTTTGGGCAGGAAACCTTGGGGAACGTTTCGCGGCGCCTACTTTTGCAGGGCCGGCGTCAGTGTTTTCAATGGCCGGCATCTCGGCGCCGCCGACCCCGGTTGTCCGCCTTGATCTCCATGTGGATGCAGGCGTTGTTTTGAAAACGGAGCCGGTTACTGGTCTCGTTGAGAGTCCAACCGGTCAGGTGTCTTGATTGTAACGGCGTCCGTAGCTGGCATTGGTCTTTTTGATGTAGGGATTGGGATTGACGGCCTGATCGATCATATAGGCCGAGCCGGTGAGCACCAATAAGGCGTCCTCGGGCAGGTTTGCCAACTCGCGGCGATAAGCCTCGGCGGGATCGGCGCACCACTCCGCATCGGGAAAATCCTTTGCCAGCATGGCCGCCAGTTCCTCGGGCTTCTGACCCGCGTAGGATGCGCCGGTAAACACGATGCGGCGGGCAAGCGGCAGCAGCGGACCGAAGGTCTTGCGCGGATCGCGACTGCGGGTCAAGCCCAATAGGAAATGGAAGGCGCGGTCCGGGTAATGAAGGCGCAACTGTTCGGCAAAGCGACCGATCTTGTCCTGGTTATGCGCGACATCCACCAGCACGTTGTCCGCCAACTGGGTGAACCGGCCGGGGAGGTGTTTTTTCATGCGGCCCACCAACATCTCCAGTGAAGCATCGGAGTAAAAATGCCGGATGAGCTTACAAGCCAGGGCGGTGTTGCGCAACTTGAAGCCGGGCTGATTGGGCGCGTCCAGGTGTACGGCGACGTCATCGATCTCGGCCTGATCCAAAACCAGAACCGGCGCCCCCTCGGCTCGGGCGGCGGCGGTAACATAATCGAGCGCCTCACCCTCCGCCGAGGTAAAAAAGGGCACATCCTCTCGGGCAATGCCGGCCTTTTCCAAAGCGCGCTGCCAAAGGGCGTCGCCCAGGGATTTGGGATGGTCGTTGCCCACATTGGTCAAGACGCAGGCGGTCATGGGAAGCGCCATGAGCGGGGTGTAACGACCGCCGGCGCCCACTTCCATCACCGCCCAAACCACACCGTGTCGCGCGAACAGGTACAGCGCCAGTAAGATGCCCAATTCGGCAAAGGTCAGCGACATGCCGTCGTTCCGATCCATACAGAGATCTTGATAAGGCGCCAGAAGCTCGCGATGAATTTGGGTGATTTCGGCATGAGACGCCTTCTCTCCTTCGATATGAAAGCGTTCGGCGTAGTCGAACACGTGCGGCCCGGTCCAGGAACCGGTTTTCCCGGCAAAAGCCAGGCCCTGTTCCAAGTAATGCGCCACCGATCCCTTGCCGTTGGTGCCGGTTATTTGAATCAGTTTAGTGGGATGTCCCTTGGGCCAGAAATGGTCAAAAGCCTCTCGAAGTAGACGGATACGGCGTCGCTTCCGGGCAGCCCAATGACTGTGATAGATTTCGTCCAGCGTAACCAGGTATTTCGGCTCGAAAAAGTCCAAGGCGCACCCCAACGGCAAGATGAACGGATTCTAGCAGGAGAAACGCCCCGGCGCCGCTATTTTGTTGGTTGAACAAGCATCATCAAGATGTCGGGCCGGGTCTCTTCCCCCGCTTATCCCAGCGGATTCCGTTGTTTTGCCAGGGCTCGCCAAAGGGGAAAATGCAGTGCATATAACAACCAAACAACTCACTGAATTGCATAAACACCCGCTTGGTCGAAAGATGTTTTGTTCTTCCCGGGAAGAATCAAGGAAAGTAGAAGCCCCGGCGTTTGAAACCTTTTCGGGTTGATTACGTGCTTCAAATAAGTGAGCCTAATCAATTGACGATCCTTTACAAAAGGTCGGAATTCGTTTAAATAATAAGGCTCCGGACAGTACGTCGTGAACGGCGCTTCTCTTCGATCGATTCCATGGTTCTTCGATTTCAGCCGGCCAGTCTATCAACTTCAAGGTGCCCAATGTCCCAAGCCAAGCCCTATCGGGTGCTGCTGGGTGGAATCGGCGGCGATTCCCACTCGGTCGGCCTCAATGTCCTGCGCGGAGCGCTCAATGCCGCCGGTTACCAGGTCGTCTTCCTGGGTATTCAAAACCATATCGAAGATTTTTTTCGGTTTGCCGGTTCCGTCCATCTGGTCATGGTCAGCAGCATGGACGGGCACGCCTATAGCTACCTGGACGGTTTCCGCGACCAGCAACAGCAGCATCGAGGGCGCAAGCCCTTGTGGTATCTGGGCGGTAATTTCCACGCGGAAAACCTGCGCAAGGGTATGGACGCCTTTCGGGAAATGGGCTTTGACCGGGTTTTCGTGCGTCATCTGGACCTTGACGAAATTCTGGACATCGTCGCCCGTGACCTTTCCTCGGTCTCTCTCGCTGAACCGCTGCCGCCCGTACCGCCGGTCCGGCCCGAAACCAGGGAGGGCCTGATCCCTGACATCCGCGATCGGGCGCTCAGCGATCACCTCTTCCAAATGCAGCGCCCCCATATCCTGAACCACTGGTGGACCGGCAGCCAGGCGCGTGATTTACGGGCCAACGCGGGTTACCTGGCCGGTAAACCCAATTTCGCGGTGGAGCAGGCGCGTACGCTCAGCGGTAGACGCGGTATTCTGATCCAACCCCGTTGCGGCGTCTCCCTACCGCAACAACAGGCGCGCATCTTTCAACGCTTCCGGCGCCTGGGGCTCAATACCCTTTCTTATCAGGTAGATTCCCTGACTCGCAACAACAATTACAAGGCGGCCGAGGAAGAAATTCGCGAGAGCCGCAAGTCCGGCAAGTCCACCATCAACGGTTTTCCCATGGTCAACCTGGGCGTGGAAACCATGCGCAATATTGCCGATGTCACCGGCGCCGCGCTTCAGGCCCGGCACAGTACCCGCGACCCGCGCCTGCTGGCAGAGATCGCCTACGCGAGCGGCGTCACCAGCTACGAGGGCGGCGCCATCTGTTACAACATTCCTTATTACAAGGATTACCCGCTGCACGAGTCCATTCAAAAATGGCAATACGTGGATTACCTGACGGCCCGTTACTACGACCGCTTCGGCATCGTTCTGGATCGTGAATTCTTCGGCACCCTCACCGCCACGCTGATTCCACCCTCCCTGGCTCTTGCCGTGGTTATCATTGAATCCATCCTGGCCGTGCAGCAAGGGGTGCGCAGCGTGAGTCCGGGTTACGCCGAGCAGGGCAACCGCATCCAGGACATCGCCGCCATCCAGGTCTTGGGCGAACTGACGCGCGAATGGTTGGACAATATGGGTTACCGCAACGTGCAGGTGAATACCGTCTTCCATCAGTACATGGCCGCCTTCCCGGAACGCCGCGACCAGGCTCAGGACCTGATCTATCAGTCCGCAATCACGGCCAGGTTGTCGGGCGCCACGCGGGTGCTTACCAAAACCGCCGTCGAGGCGTTGCGCATCCCCTCGCTGGAGGACAACGCGGACGCCGTGGGCCTGGTGCAACAAGCGGTTCGCGAGGCCGACCAACTGCACCTCATCCCCGGTCCGATCATGGAAGAAAAACACTGGATTCGCCGCGAGGTGGAATGCATTATTACCGAGGTGCTCTATGCCGGAGACGGCGATCTGGCCAGGGGCGTGGTCCGCGCCTTCGACCGGGGTATTTTGGATATTCCATTCGCCCCCAGCATCCACAATCGCGGCGATGTGATTACGGTCCGGGACCGTGAGGGTGCTGTGCGCTATTACGATGCGGCGGCCCTGCCTTTCGATCGGGAAATCAAGGCGTATCACGCCGACAAGATCCTCGCCAGGGCCTCCTGTGAGCGCCGTGTCCTGCCGCGTGATATCGCACGTATGGTGCAGGAGGACGTCCTGCGGTGCGCCGACCCCGACACCTTCCGCTGGCCGCTCAACCGAAAGCCGGTAGTCCGCAAACCGACCGGCGCTTTCGAACTGGTCCCGGGGTAATGTCCGCGGGCCGGAGCCGCCTCTGATTCACAATCGGCTTGGAGATTGCTAGCAAACGGGATTGGTGCGGAAAAGTCTCGATGTCTCGGTGATCGGCGACGCCGGTCGGAAATCATCGGCGCCACGGGGATGACGAAGCTTTTTTGCGATGCGACAGGGCAAGTCCGGGGACGGTCCGAGCCGGATTGTATGCCTTTTCGGTCGGTCCGCCCGACCGGGAAAAATAATTTGAAAAAAAGTGAGAGAAAAAGACCCCCCCATGGGTCTTATCTCATTGAGTGAGGTAGATTTTGTTTCAACTACGCCTGATCCTACTTTTGGCATTAACGTTACTCAGCGCTACAAACGCTTGGAGCGGAGTAGCTTGTAGTAATGTAGGGGTTGCCGATGTCATGACGCTTGAAAGCGGCTCGGTACCTGCCGGTGAGGAAATCGTACTAGGCCTGTACGTTCGCGATGTCAGCGGTAGTTGTGTCGACAGCAATTTTGCCGGCGCCTTTTTGCTTTTGCGTTACGATGTCTCTCTTGTTGACGAAATCTCCCTCGAACCTGCCGGACTTTCTCTAACGACGCCGTTAAGCTTCTTTCTGCTGTTGACACCTAATTCCAATGACGGCGTCAATATCAATATCATTGCCGCAAACCTGCTCCCCTTCACACTCAACGCGCCGGCTCCGGGTGATCTCCTCGCCAATCTCCGAATACGCCCCGCACTTTCAGCGGCCGGTCAAACCATTACCTTCACGGGGGCGGAAGGTACCCTTCTAACTAATGGCGGCGGCAGTGAAGAACGGGAATCGAACGGCAACCTCCAGTTGAATTTGGGGCCGCTTCAAGTAACGGAAAGCCAAATGGGCAACCCGCCCGTCATCAATAGTTTTTCTGCCGATCCCTCTACCATCGACGCCGGTGCTTCTTCATTGCTGTCTTGGGATGTCAGTGATGCCGATTCGGTATCCATTTCGCCGGAAATCGGCAATGTAGGCGCCGTGGATCAGATCTCGGTCAGCCCCTCGGAAACGACACAATATACCTTGACGGCAACCAATGACAACGGCACGGTAACCCAGAGTGTAACGGTGACGGTCAATGCCCCGCCGTTGCCCGAGGTCGTTTCGTTTACGGTTTCCCCGGACCAGATCATCGACGGCGATTCGACGACGCTCTCCTGGCAGACCGCCGAAGCCGACACCGTGATGATCGAGCCGGGCATCGGCCCGGTGGCCGCCTCCGGCAGCGTGGACGTCTCGCCGTCCGCGGATACGACCTACACCATCACGGCATCCTCCGATCAGGGCAGCGATAGTGCCGAGGTGTCCGTGGACGTATTCGGGCGCTTGGAAATCGTTACCTTTGCGGCCGACCCGGCTCAAATTACCCCGGGCGGCGAATCGCAACTCCGCTGGGAAGTCAGCAACAGCAGCGCGGTCGTTCTGGACGGTTTTCCCGGCGACCAGTCCCCGAGCGGAAGCGTGACCGTATCGCCCGCTGAGACCACGACCTACACCTTGAATACCTCCGGCGCCCTGGGCCAGACGGCAAGCGCAACAGCAACCGTGGAGGTAGTCACCGACCCCGCCCTGTTGTTGGATGCTGCCGAGTTGGATTTCGGCAAGGATTTGGAAACCGCAACCGTGACGCTGTCCAAGAATACCGGCGCCGATATCGCCTGGTCCGTTTCCGGGATCCCCGATTGGTTGGAAGTCACGCCTACCGAGGGCATCCTGGCCGCTGACGAGGTACAGATCTCGATCACCGCCGTCCGGAGCATCATGTTCCCGGGCGCCGAGAACACCGCAACGCTTACCTTTTCGGCCGCCGAACACGCCGACACCCAGGTGCAGATCACCCTGGCTCGCGCCGGTGAGGCGGACGGCGTCACCGTTCGTTACTTCCCCCTGATCGATACGGCCGGTGAATTTCAAGCGGATCTCACTCTATTGAATACCGGTGACGAGGAATACGAGGTCAACCTGCAAACTTTCGGCGCGGACGGCGCCGTCCTTTCCAGTGACCTGATTTCCCTTACCGCTCGGGCCAATCACGTGGAAACCCTGGACAATTTCCGAGGATGGGCCGTTGCTTCGGTGACCACCGAGGACGGCATGCCCGTTTCCCTGGAAGCCGTACTGAATACCCGTGACGGTGAAGCTGAAAAGTTACATGCACTGAGTCCGGTTCGGCAAAGCGCTGAATCCATCCTGGTGCCTCACGTCGCACAAGACACCCAGTTCGATACCCTGGCCTCCGTGGTCCACCTGGGCTCGGCTCAGGGTAATCTCAACTTCAATGCAACCGGTGCGGATGACGCCATGGTGGGAATGCCCACGCCCGGCAGCGCGACCTATTTCGACTTCCGGCAGGATCTGTACGGCGGCGTGATCGAACAAAATCTGTGGGGCAGCCTGGCCCTGGACCTCGAAGCGCAACCCCTGGCGGGTGTCGAGGTCTTCAACAAGGTGTTGCCCGAGGGCACGAAGCAAACGGTGGGTGTGAGCCTGTCTGCCGAAACGTCCCAAGAACTCTACTATGTACATATCGCCCAGGACACCGCCAGCTTCTGGACCGGTGTGGTGGTGATCAACCTGGCCGATGTGGAAGCCAATATCCAGTTCCAGGCCTACAATACCGAGGGCGTCCTGCTGGACACCATTACCGACCTGGTGTTCGCACCGGGTGAAAAAAAGCAATGGGCTGTGATCGGGGACACCAAACCGTTCGGCGAGCAAGCCGCGTGGTTGCGTGTTACCAGTGATCAGCCGATGACCGGATATGAATTATTCGGCACCGTGCCCGCGGGCGCCGACCAGTGGGCCGGCTTCGAGGCCGTTACCCAGCTGGGAACCAACCTGGTGATCCCCCATACGGAAAACGGGGTGACCGGCGGCTTCACCGGAATTGCCATTGTCAATCCCAACGATTCAGACCTACAACTTACCTTTCAACTTGTGGGCGCCGACGGCAACCTCAAGACAGAAACACAAGACACGGTGCTGCCCTTTCGCAAAGTGGTCAGCCTGGTCTCCGGAATTTTTGCCGGTACGGCAATCCAGGAAGGGGACACCGTGTTCGTCACGGGCGACAAGCCCATGGCCGGCTTTGAACTCTATGGTTCCCCGAACCGTACACTGGGTGCTATCATAGCCCCTGTCAAAGAATAGAAAAATTTTTGCTCTTCTCTAGGAGGAATAAAATGAAAGCGAAACTAATGATTGCGTTACTGTTTGCAGGCTGCTTTGCATTCGGTCAAAACTCCGTCAACTTGCGTTTCAAGAGCGGCCAGCCCGGTTTTGTCGATGACAAGACTCTGGACGTAGCCACTTTGAGCGATGGTGACACATTCACCGTGGGCGTTTATGTAGACGACCTCGACTTCGTTCTCGCCGGTTTCGAAGCCCGGGTGGACTTTCTGGAAAGAAACATTTCCATGGAAAACACCGATGCCGCATTTCAAGACGGCAATGCTCCCCTGCGGAAAGGCGATGCCTGGGGCGGGGCGGAACTGGTAATGTTGCCTTCGAACAGCACCGGCGATCAGACTGCCGCCACGGTCAACACTGCTTTCGGTACTTTCCGCTTCGGCGGATTGCCTGTCGATCCCCTTGACCGCCTTTCCGGTGACGGTGCAACCGACTATTGCATTGCTGAAATCGATTTCATCATCAACAAAGCCAACAACTGCGAATCCAGCGAAGCCAGTATTTCGTTGTTCCTTTGCCCCACCGGCAGCAGCGACTGCGACATTTTTGCAAACGACAGCGCTCAGCGTGTGGCCATGAGCTTCAACGACACCACCCGAACCGTAACGGTGGTCAACACCGACATTTCTTCCAAGAAAGGCGACTTCGACGGTAACGGTTCGGTCGACCCCGGTGATTTGATTCCGGTTATCAACTGCGCCAACAACCTGGATCCCTGCCCCTTGGACGGCAACCCTGACGCGCTGATCATCGGTGATGTCAACTGCTCCAACAACCCGCCGTCGGCTCCCACCGACCCGGGCGACATCATTCCCACCATCAACCTGGCCAACCGCATCACCAGTCGCTCCGCCGGCAAACGCGCTACTTCATTGAAGCAGGTTAACGGTGACGGTTCCCTGGTGATCGACAATGCCGGCTTGAACGGCGCCATGTTCTATGTGGACATCAAAGTAGACGGCGAAGTGAACTTCAAGCCTGTCTCCGCGCCGAATAATGGCTGGTACCTGAGCGGTCGTTACCATGCTGACAAAGGCATTTACCGCTTGATCGGCGTCAATGTCGGTGGTGGTAACCTGGATCTGCCCTCCGTGGAAATAGACTATGTCGCCGGCAGCGGCGCCGCCATGGGCGTGTTGTACTCCGAATACCGCCTGTCGGATAACTCCGTAACGGGTCAAAATGCCAGCGTGATCAATACCGGCGGCCCTCGCGACCGTTCCGATGACGACAGAGTGAAACAGTAACCCTTCAATTGAGGCGTCTCCGTAGCGGAGACGCCTTGCCCCATTTTGTGGCCTGCAACTTGCAGTGCGATAAGATTAAGGTAAGTCATGCGCAAATCCGTATTGCTTTCCACGGGTTTCCGTGTATGATAGGCTGGTTAATGCATGTGGCACAACTTTGGGTAACAATGAAATGTCTTTATAAAAACGTTTGATATGGTGGTTGAAAGTTATGTTTAATAAGACTAATCGCTTGATGGGCGCAATTGGGCTGACATTGGTCCTCGTCCTTCCCGGTAGCGCTCAGAATGTCGAACTGACCGTGGGCGACATTACCCTGTCTCCCTCTCTCTTCGATTCCGGCACCGCTATTGTTCAAGTCCCCATCTACATGGAAGACAAAGTGGCCGCTACCAGGGCCAACAACGGCGTACGATCGATTGCCTACACAATTGAGGTATCCGGTGACACAAACATCATCGAGGGTGGTTCCGCTGCGAACATGCTGGTTGCTAATGCTTACATCGGGACTGCCGCGACGGGTAACGAACAGGGTATCCGCGACCCCGGTGTCGATCTTTCCAATGTGACCCCCTCGAGCCCCGGTCCCTCCCCGACTCAGGGCGCCGGTGAAATCATTTACAACCCGGCAACTGAAGGCGGCGCTACTGCCGATTTCCCTTTGGGTGACCTCTTTTTAGGGGGGACATGGACCGTCAACAACGCTTTTGCCTTAGGTGTAAAGCGCGGCAATATCAGTTCAGCTAACGTCATCGGCACCACTACAGAAGGCCTGATTCTTATCGGCGTCATGGAGTTTCGGGTGAAGACGGGTTTGGACGGCATGGCCGCCGCCCAGTTGATCTTTGCCGCTCGCAACGATCTTCAACCGAACTCCAACATTATCGAATTCGATGATCCCATGGCCGGAACCATCCTGTTCAACTTCGATTTTCCCAAGGCCGACGTTGATCGCGGGGTCCCCAACTTCCTGGGTAAGGTCGATTTCGTCGATCCTCCTACTTGCACCGGCGCTTCCATTGCCGATAACAACGGCACGGCTTCCGGTTCCTCTATCAGCATCCAGTACAACGACATCACGGCCGGCGGAGACGGCGGTAACGTCACCATCACTCCCTCCGGCACCGCTGAGCAATACGAGATTACCGACGGCACCAATACTTGGACCGTACTTGACGGCGACAGCCTTACCATCAACACCGCCCAACCGGAGGGGTCTCCGATCGCCGCACAAGATACCACCACCTATACCATCACCCCGCAGACCGAGTTCCCGCCGAGTTCCGGTGACTTCAGCAACGGTCCCACTTGCGCGGTATCCGCTACCTGGGCGCCCGTTACTTGCACGGTCGACTTCACTTCGACGCCCATGCTGAACGGCTCTACCGACGTAACCGTTATCGTCGAGAACGGTCGTTTCAACGGCACCGACTACGGTGACCTGGACATTGACGTGGTCGGCGGCATGAGTTCCGTAACCCTGGACACCCCCGTTCAGTCCGGTAACGAGCTGACCTTCACCCTGGACATTGCCGATCTGGACACCATCACCAACGACGATGTCGGCGACTACACCGCAAGTGTTGAAGGTGCGGGTGTTTCCAACACCAACTCCTGCACGGCTTCGCTGGCGCTCGAGCCGCCCGTCAACCAGACTAACTGCGCCACGGCCGGCACCGCTACCATCGGCGGCGACCTCACCGTAACCCTGGCCGGTAACAGCGGCGCGATTGACTTCCGCGTCGGTTATGACGGCAACACCGACAGCGGCAACCCCCCGGGCCCCTTCACCTGGCCCGGTGTGATCGTGGGTGACGCTCTCAGCTTTACGGTACAAGCGCGCGGCTTTGACGAGGGTTCGGAAGTCTTCGTGCCCGAACCCGCTCAAACCTGCCCTCTGACCTTCGTGGATGCCGGTTGCGGCACGCCCGGTCAGGACCTGGCCACGCCCGGTAACCCGGTTGACTTCGGCACTGTTGTCACTCTGACTCTGGAAACCACGGGTGCTATCGATGCTCAGGTCAACGGCGTATCCGGTACATTCAATGTGGACCCCTTCACCAATAATAACGTGACCTGGACCTGGACCTACACTGCTGTTGCCGATGAAGCCGTAAGCGCAACGCTTACCAACCCCAACGGCATGGAAACCATCTGTGTCGACGCTTGGGAAATCGACATCAACTGCATTCCCGGTGAATTTGAATCCGAAGCTGCTATCGGCGATGACAGTCTCGTGATTTTGGGTACCGAAGGATGTGTGTACACGGTAAGAGTCACCAACGACCTTCCTGCCAAGGCCGTCACTTTATTGACCGTCCCGGCTATCGGCCCCGACGGCTCCGCCGAATTGGACGTTGATGAGATCCTTCCCGATACGCTCTACGAAGTGGGTTTCCTCGTGGGTGATGACTTTATCCCCTCGGATGCCACGGGTCTTACCGCGTTCGCCACCGTACCGACACTCGGCGAGTGGGGCATGATTGCCTTCGTAACCCTGCTGATGGCCGCCGGCGTATTCTACATGCGCCGCAAGCGCCTCGCCTAAAACCAACACCTTGATCCCATAAAAAGGGCCTCCCGGATGGGAGGCCCTTTTTTCTTTGTGGAGGTTTCTCATGAACTCCCCGTTGATTTCCGTTGCCGATTTGAAGACCCGATTGACCGAGCCCGACCTGGTGGTTGTCGATTGTCGTCATTCTCTGGCCGATGTCGCACGCGGTCGGCGTGACTACCTTCAGGGTCATATCCCCGGTGCCGTATTTGCCCATCTGGACGATGACCTTTCGGGAGAAATCATCCCCGGCAAAACAGGTCGACATCCGTTGCCGCCGATAGACGATATCGCAAAAACCCTGTCGAACCTGGGCATCGATGAACGGGTGGAAGTGGTGGTCTACGATGATTTCGGCGGCGCCATTGCCGCACGTCTTTGGTGGATGTTGCTTTGGCTGGGGCACGATAAGGCAGCCGTTTTGGACGGCGGGTTTCCCGCTTGGACAGCCTCAGGCGGCGACATTGCAACCGGGATGGAACAGATTGAGCCCAGAAGTTTCCAACCTCGTGTCAGGCGCCATTTATTGGTGAATGCGGACCAGGTTGACCGGGCGCGCGGCGACGCTGACTGGAAGGTCATCGATTCTCGCGGCGCTCCGCGCTATCGCGGTGAGACCGAACCTATCGACCCGGTCGCCGGTCATATCCCCGGAGCCCTCAATCTGCCCTTTGCGGGCAATCTCAACGAAGGCAAGACCTTCCTACCAGGAGATGAACTAGCCTCGCGGTTTCGTAACCTGCTTGGCGAGACACCGGTCGATCAAGCGGTCTTCTACTGTGGGAGCGGCGTCACCGCCGCGCATAACCTGTTGGCCCTGAAACACGCCGGCCTGGGGGACGGCAAGCTCTACGCGGGTTCCTGGAGTGAATGGATCACGGATTCCAAACGTCCGGTTGCAACCAACTGAGCGAGGACGAAGCTGTTTAGTTGACCGCCTCATAAAACGGGAAGCGAATGGTAAAGGTAGAACCCTTTCGCAGTTCGGATTCAACCGTCAACTCGGCCTTGCTGTGCTCCAAAATGTAATTGGAAATAGCCAACCCGAGGCCGGAGCCGCGAATCCCTTGGGTCACCGGATCATTGACCCGGTAGAAGCTCTTGAGGATATGCGGCAATTCCTCCCTGGCAATGCCTACGCCGTGATCGCGAATGGTCAGCAGCGCGTGACCCTCCCTGCGTTTCAGGCTGACCTCTATCAGGTCGGAATCGCCGCGGTACTTAAAGGCGTTTTCAATGATGTTGTCCACCGCGTGCCGGATCAACTGAGGGTCGCCGTGAACCAGGACGGGACCTTCGTCCATGGTTACTTCCAGCCGTAACTTATCGGTCAGCGCCCGTGCCCGAAAGACTTCCAGGCTGGGTTCCAATACAAGCCGCAGGTCGACGTCCTGGTCGTGGAACTGGATCTGGTTCATTTCGATTTTATTGAAGCTGAGAATCTTGTGAACCAGGTGATCCAAACGGCTGATCTCGTTGGTCAACATGCCGCGAAAGCGGTGTTCTTCTTCCTCTGACTTGAAACGCTTGGCCGCCAGGGTCTCGGTTGCCAGTTTCATAATGGCCAGCGGTGTTTTGAATTCATGGGAAACGGTGGACACAAAGAAAGTCTTTTGCCGAGCCAGGATGAGTTTTTGCCGAATGGAGGCGGTGACCAATACGATGCTGAAGACGGCCATCATGAAGAGGAAGAGGGCAAAGCCGAAGTTGATTCGGTTTTGGGCTACCGAATAGAGTTGCTTGGCGCCGAAAGAATTGTAGATGATGTCCAGGCGATAGCCGACCAGGGTGCGATCCATTCGGTATTCGGTACGGTTTTCGGCCCCCTGAGGTGCGGGCGCCGGTTTTTGTGTCGATCGATAGACCTCGTTACCCTGATCGTCCAGGATACGGAACCAGTAGACAGGCTCGTGAAAACGCTCGGTGAACAGTGAGCTGAGTCCTTTTTTCTTGTTGAAGAAATCGGGCAAGGCACCGGCCAATTCGCCGCGTTTCAGGTAAACGGATGTGCCGTCGTCCAACTGTTCTACCGGCTCACCGTCCGGTATCAGGCCGATCAGGTCCATATCACAGGATTCCCCGGCAGCCTGGCAATTTTGCAAGCGCTCGGTTTCCAGGTCGATTTCCAGTTCCAGGTAGTCTTCAATCAGATTGTCGGCATAGTCCATATGAAAGGCGGAAGAACTGGAAAGCAGCGCCCTGATGGCATTGATGCTGTGAATGGTGTAAAGCAGAAATAGCAGCGGCGGCACAATCATCAGTGTGCGCTTCAAATATCGGCGTGTTCTGGTTTTTGCCGGCACATCATACCTCCGCGCCCTTTTGCCGACATTCTACAACAGCTTTGCTTCGACCGGTGAATTCCACGTCAAGCTTCTCAGTTTTTCAGGAATTCTGTAATGGCCGCCGCGGTTTCCACGGGTTTGTCGATGACGTTCATATGGCCGCTGTCCGGGAGGATGATCAGCTTACTGCCCGGGATGAGTCCGTGTAGTTTCTGCCCGTTTTCAGTGGGCACGACCAGGTCGCGGTCGCCGTGAAGGATAAGCGTCGGCACGGCAATCTTCGCCGCCTTCTCGGAATGGTTGAAGGCCATGCCCGCGAAGGCCTGGCGCTGCACCGCCCCCGGCGCCGCAACTCCTTCCGCGTTGAAGGCCGCCCATTTTTGGAAGGCTTCCGGATTGGCCGCAACCCAGTCGGGATGAAGAGCCAGGGCCAGTCCTTTACGGGCGCGCTCCAGGGGCGCCATCGTGGCCATGGTTTGCCAGAAAGTCATGACTTCCGTTCCCGGCGCCACATGACCGGGTCCGCCCGCGCTGGAGCCCAGCAGCACCAGTTTTTTGACACGGTCGGGGTGCTGCAGGGCCAATGACTGCGCGGCGAAACTGCCCAACGACAAACCCACCACGTGATATTGATCGAAACCCAAGCCGGCCATCAGCCCGGCGGCGTCTTCAGCCATCACATCCACCGAGTAGGGACCTTGCAGGTCGCCGCTGCCGCCCATGCCCCGGTTGTCCAGGCGGATCACGGTGAAGCTCTTTTTCAACAGGCGGCTGGTGGGTTCCCAGGACTGTAGCCGGGCGCCCAGCCCGGTGATCATCACCACCGGCGGCCCGCTGCCTTCCTTGACATAGTGCAGCCGCAGGCCGTTCTCCAGGGTCAGATCCGCGTAACTGAAGAAGAAAAGTAGTAAAAACATGGGCGCCCCTCCGGGTGTTTTTAGCTCCATATTTTACACCGGAGAGGCTGCCTTGCAGGTTTAGATATCCAGGTCCTTGGAGAAATCGAACAGATCGTCGTCGGCTGAACCGCCGCCGCTGCCTACTTCCAACTCGCCGCCGAAGTCGCCGAATTTCTCGTTTTCGCCGGTGGTATTGCCCGAGGCCAGCGATTCTTCCATGGCGTCGCGAGCCAGGTCGCTGGTGCTTTGAATACCCTGTACCTTGAGCTTGAATTCGTCCGGGTTGGAACAGCGCTTCAAGGCTTCTTCATAAGTAATGTAGCTCGCTTTCCACAGGTAGTACAAACTCTGGTCGAAGGTCTGCATGCCGTATTGGGATACGCCCGCCGCGATGGCGTCGTGGATCAGCTTGGTCTTTTCCTTTTCCTCGATGCAGGAACGGATGTAAGCGGTGTTCAGCATCACCTCGCAAGCGGGCACCCGGCCCTTGCCGTCCTTTCGAGGCACCAGGCGCATGGAGATAATGGCCTTCAAAACCCCGCCCAACTGTAAGCGGATCTGCTTTTGTTGGTGCGGCGGAAAGACCGAGATGATGCGGTTGACGGTTTCGGTAGCGTCCAAGGTGTGTAGGGTGGAGAGCAGCAGGTGGCCGGTTTCGGCCGCGTGCATGGCTGTTTCGATAGTTTCGTGGTCACGCATCTCGCCCACCAGAATCACGTCGGGGTCCTGGCGAAGGGCGGCGCGCAAGGCGTTGGCGAAGGTGTTGGTGTCGACCTCGACCTCGCGCTGGTTGACGATGGATTTCTTGTCGCGGTGCAAGAACTCGATGGGGTCCTCGATGGTGATGATATGGTCGTTGCGCCGCGCGTTGATATAGTCGATCATGCCGGCCAGGGTGGTCGACTTACCGGAACCCGTGGTGCCGGTACACAGCACCATGCCGCGCTGCTCGTTGCAGATTTCTTCGATCACCGAGGGCAGCATCAGCTCGCGAATGGTAAGGATGCGCACCGGAATGACCCGCAGGACCATGCCGACGGTGCCGCGTTGCTGGAACACGTTGCAACGAAAGCGGCCCAATCCGGGTACGGAGTAGGCCACGTCGATCTCGTGTTCCTCCTTGAATTTTTGCTTTTGCCGTCCGTTCAGGATGGAAAAGGCCATGGACACGGTATCTTCTTGCGAGAGCCGGGTGACGGTGGGGATGGGCTTCAGGGAACCGTCAACGCGAATGATGGGATGGCTGCCCACCTTTAAATGTAAATCTGAAGAGTTGCGTTCAATTGCCAGTTTCAGAAGGTCGTTGATATGCATAGCAACCTCTCTAACGGGAATAGGGCCTCACTAGGTTACCCTATTTAAGGGCCGACGGGGAATAGTCAATCTCTTGTTGTTTACATCGGCAAGTTTCGGCATACGATGAGAAGGTTGCGTCTCAGAAATTATTGTCGGGATTTTTCTCCGAATATTTGTAGCGTATCTCGAACTGGTTATCTTGGAGCGCGGTTACCTTCTCGTCTCGCGACGGTTGAAGGTAACCGGCTTATAAGTGATTTCAGGCGCCCAGGGCGCTCATGCTCAGGAAACCCTCCGCGTGAGCCCGGTGGACTTCCAGGTAGGTGTCGCGCACCATGCGGTCGGTCTCCTCATCGCAGGGCAAGCCCGCGCTGAAGCCCGGCCGCACCGGGTCGACACCCATTTTCAGGGCGTCGCGGAAGTGGATCATGACTTCCTTCGGATCGTCCATGCCCACCGCGATGCGGATGGTAGTCGGGTGGATGCCGGCCTTGGCCAGAGCGCTTTCGCTCATCTCGCTGTGACTGGTTAAGGCCGGGCACAGGCAGACCGTGTTGGTTTGGCCGAGGCTCACCTGGTGGTCCATGCCCGGCGCGATGTTGTCGAAGAATTTGACGAAGGCTTCCTTGGGGATGTCGGCGGCTTCGAAATCGATGGTGAACAGTGGGACGGGCATGCCGTACCGCATCAGCTTCTCGCGGATGGGTGCGTTGGCATGACCGGGTACGGCGTTGCAGTTTACACGAATCTGCGGGTGTTTGTTCAACCAGCGAACCAGGGCCAGCGTGTTGATGCATTTTTGCAACATGCGCGGTTCCAAGGTCTTCATGCCGCTGATGACTTCGAAGGCCTTGTCGCTGTCCAGGAAGGCGCCCTTGATATAGTAGACGTTCCAGAACATGGTCTGGTCCCAGTTCACGCCGTTGCAGCTCTCGCCCTTGGGCTGGAACATGCGGTGGTTCTCGCCGATGACCACGCCGGCGGTGGCGTTGCCGTTCCCGATCAGGTCCTTGGTGTAGCTGTGGAGCACGAAGTCGGGCCGTTCGGTTTTGTCCTCGCGTTGCAGGGGCCGGGTGAGGAACGGCGTCGCCACGGTGGGGTCGTGCACGACCAGGTGTCCCGAGGCATGGGCGATTTTGCAGATTTCGGGAATGTCCATCACGTAGCCGAAGGGGTTGCAGGGCGATTCCAGGTAGACCAGCAGACGACCGCCGCCTTCCAGACGGGTGCGGTAGCGCTGTTCCACGGAAGCCAGGAAGTCGGCGAACTCATCACCGGAGAAACCGTCGAACCATTCAAGGCTGACGTTCATCTTCTCGGGCCGCGCAAACCAGTCGTGCAGCAGTTGATAGGTGCCGCCGTAGACATTGCGCGAGGCCACCACCACGTCACCGGTTTGCAAGAGGTTGCTGAGCACCGCATCGATAGCCGCCATGCCGCTGTTGAAGTTCCAAGCCAGGTAATCGGCGGCATAGGGCCCGGCTTCCACGTCCACGATGTGATTGGCCAGGCTGATGGAGGTGGGGTTCATCAGTCGGGAATAGATTTCGTGCAGGAACTCGCGGCCCTTGAACGCGTCGTCCACCCATTCGGTGCAGGCATAGATGTAGGTGGCGGTGCGCACGATGACCGGATTGGCCGAGAACAGGGCGGTTACGTTGTCGAAGATGGGATAGGGCCCCTTGCCCATCACCGAGCGTTCGCCGCGCGTCACGGACTGATAGGTCTTGCGGAAGGGGTTTTGCAGGATGTCCAGGATCTTCGCCAACTGGAAGCAGAGGAATTTCTTGGCGTTGAACCAGGCGGCACGGTCCTCGCGGGGCAGGTCTGCCAGGGTTTCGGTGGTGATCTCCCACAGCCGGGAGACGTCGCCCTTGGCGCGGTACAAGCTCAGCGCGGTGTCGAACATGGCGCGGCCGTAGGGGCTCTCTGGATCCAGGCCGAAGTGTTCCAGTTGTTCCCGGGCCAGTTGTTCCAGGTTTTCCGCCTCGGTGCTTTTCCGCCTGGGGGAGAGGATGCGGGCGGCTTCGAGGGTCTTTGTAGCGACGGTCATTTTGAGTCCTCCTGAAATAAACGAAGCAAAGTTCCTGGGCGCGCACGCATCTTGCTCGCATTTCGAGCGAAGCGACGCAGGAGCAAGCGCGAATCAAGGCTCCCGTTCGCTTTGAGAAGCGAAAAACCATTCGCGCTCGTTCCTTCGTCACATCGCTCGAAATGCACGCAGGATGCGTGCGCGCCCAGGGGTGCTGTCGGATACACTCCCTGGTTTGCTATAAGGGTAGTTTGGTCACGGCTTTGACATCGGTCAGGACCAGGCTTGTTTGGATGCGCGCCACGCCGGGAATAGGCGTGATCTTGCTCGCAAACCGTTCCAACTCCTTGCGGTTGCGCACGACGATCTTCAGCAGGTAGTCGAACTCGCCGGTCAGGTGGTAACACTCCAACACCTCCGGCAAAGCCGTAAAGGCGTCGCGCACCGCCTGCACCTGATCCGCTTGATGAAGTTGTAAGCCGATGTGCACGAAACACATCATGTCGAAGCCCGCCCGTTCGCGGTCCAGTAAACCGACGTAACGGGTGATCAATCCGCTCTCCTCCAACCGACGGATGCGCGCGTGAACCGCGGGTGGTGAGAGATGGACGCGGCGTGAGATGTCCGCGTTACTGATGCGGCAATTGGTCTGAAGTAAATCGAGGACGGCACGATCGATGTCGTCCAGCTCAACCTCTGCAACATATGATGCCATAAGCCCCTCGCATTTAAAAGAATCAAATGTATGATGCCTTAAATTGCGAAGAAACAAAAGCAGAATAGACCTGGAGCTGCAATTTCTTCAGAAAAATACCGGTAAACCCTCTTCGGACCAAATAATCGAAAGCGCCCGATGAGCCTCGAGATTTGAAATGAAAAAAGGCCGGGTCAACGGACCCGGCCTTTTGTCGTTGTGTTGCGAGGTGACTGTTTGCCGTTCAGCTGCAACCGGTGGTCGCGCCGCAGGTGTCGCATTTCAGGCAGGTGCCGTTGCGCAGCAAGGTCAGGTTGCCGCATTCGGGACAGGCATCGCCCTCGTAACCCTTCATGCGAGCGACGTTGATGCGTTGCGCCTGGGCCGCCGCGCTGCCGGAGATATCGTTGAACGATGCTTCCGTCTCCCGGACCACCTTGGAGAAGGCATGATCCATTTCGTCCAGATCTTCTTCCTGTTCGGTTTCTTCTTGCGCCGGTTGCACGCTGACCGGGCCCCGGGGCGTGGCGCCTTCCAGTTCGCTCAGCGGAACGTGGGCGAAGTCCTCGCGGCCGAGGTAGGTCAGCCCCAGTTCGCGGAAGATGAAGTCCACCACCGAGGAGCAGAACTTGATTTGATCATGGCCTTGCAAGGCGCCGGCAGGTTCGAACTTGGTGAAGACGAAGGCTTCCAGGTACTCTTCCAGCGGCACGCCGTATTGCAGGCCCAGCGAGACCGCGATGGCGAAGCAGTTGAGGATGGACCGGAAGGTGGCGCCCTCGCGGTGCATGTCCAGGAAAACCTCGCCCAGTCGACCGTCGGGATATTCGCCGGTGCGCAGGAACAGTTTGTGGCCGCCCACGACCACCTTCTGAGTGTAGCCCTTGCGGCGGTTGGGCAGGTGTTCGCGTTCCCGCTTGACACGCAGGGCCGTGGCCATTTTGTGGGCCGTTACCATGACCTTGTCTTCCTGCTTGTCTTCCACTTCGGCCTCGTCGGAGAAGAGATCCTCGTTGAGGGTGGACAGCGGTTGACTCAGCTTGGAGCCGTCGCGGTAGAGAGCGATGGCCTTCACGCCCAGCTTCCAGGCCTTGGTGTAGACATCGGAAATGCTTTCCACCGCGGCGTTGTTGGGCATATTGATGGTCTTGGAGATGGCGCCGGAGAGGAACGGCTGGGCGGCGGCCATGATATTGATATGGCCTTCATAAGCGATGAAGCGTTTGCCGCGTGAGCCGCACTTGTTGGCGCAATCGAAGACCGCATAGTGCTCTTCCTTCAGATCGGGCGCGCCCTCGATGGTCATGGTGCCGCAGCAGTACTCGTTGGCCGCCTTGATCTCTTCCGCGCCGAAGCCCAGGTGGGTCAGCAGGTCGAAGTTCCAGTCGTCCAACTGTTTCTGGTCCACGTGCAGGTAGTGGGTCAGGAACTTGTCGCCCAGATTGTGGCGGTTGAAGGCAAACTTGATATCGAAGGCCGAGCCCAGGGCGGACTCGATCTTCTCCAGGGCTTTGTCGTTGAAGCCCTTGGCGCGCAGGGAATCGTGGTTGATATGCGGCGCGCCGCGCAGGGTGCCGGTGCCCTTACAATAGTCGGAGATGCGTTGGATCTGCTGTTCGGTGTAACCCAGTTGTTGCAGCGCCATGGGCACCGAGGAGTTGATGATTTTGAAGTAACCGCCGCCGGCCAGTTTCTTGAACTTGACCAGGGCGAAATCGGGCTCGATACCGGTGGTGTCGCAGTCCATGACCAGGCCGATGGTGCCGGTGGGCGCGATCACGCTGACCTGCGCGTTGCGGAAGCCGTGACGCTTGCCGGTCTTCAGGGCGTCGTCCCAGGCCTTCTTGGCCGCGTCCAGCAGGTAGGGCGGACAGTGGCTGGAATCGATACCCACGGGTTTGATTTCCAGACCCTCGTATTCCTGCTCGTCCACATTGTAGGCGGCGCGGCGGTGGTTGCGCATGACCCGCTGCATTTCTTCCTTGTTGTCCTTGTAGCGGGGGAAGGGTCCCAGCTCCTTTGCCATCTCGGCGGAGGTTTTGTAGCTGGTGCCGGTCATGACGGCGGTGATGGCGCCGGTAATGGCGTTGCCGCGATGGCTGTGGTAGGGAATGCCGCAGACCATCAACAGGGCGCCCAGGTTGGCGTAACCCAGGCCCAAGGTGCGGTACTCATAAGACAGCTCGGCGATGCGGCGGGCGGGGAACTGGGCCATCAGCACACTGATTTCCAGGACCACGGTCCAGGTGCGCACCACGTCTTTAAAGGTTTCTACGTCGAAGCGGGCGCTTTCCCTGTCCAGGAACTTGATCAGGTTGATGGAAGCCAGGTTACAGGCGGTATCGTCCAGGAACATGTACTCGGAGCAGGGGTTGGACGCGTTGATCCGGCCGCCGTTGGGGCAGGTGTGCCACTCGTTGATGGTGGTGTCGTACTGCAAGCCGGGATCGGCCGAGTTCCAGGCGGCCAGGTTGATGCGGTCCCAGATCTCGCGGGCGCGGACGGTACTCTGAACCTTGCCGTCAGTGCGTGCGGTCAACTCCCAGTCGTTGTCGTCGGCCACGGCGTGCATGAACTTGTTGGAGATGCGCACGCTGTTGTTGGAGTTCTGGCCGCTGACCGTGTTGTAGGCTTCCGATTCCCAGTCCACGTCGTATTCGGGGAAGTGGACTTCCGTAAAACCCTGCTCGGCCAGTTGCAGGATGCGGGAGATATAGGACTTGGGAATGTGGTACTTGCTTGCGGCGCGAACAGCCTTGCGCAGGTCCTCGTTCTTTTTGGGGTCGACGACCACCTCGCCGTCCTTGTTGCAGGCGACCAGGATGTCGTTGAGCAATTGGCGGCAGATCTTGCTGCCGGTGACCAGGGCGGCCACCTTCTGCTCTTCGACCATCTTCCATTCCACGTATTCCATGATGTCGGGGTGGTCCACATCCAGCGTGACCATCTTGGCGGCGCGGCGGGTGGTGCCGCCGGACTTGATGGCGCCCGCGGCGCGATCGCCGATCTTGAGAAAGCTCATCAGGCCGGAGGAACGGCCGCCGCCGGAAAGGGGCTCGCCCTTGGCGCGCAGAGCGCTGAAGTTGGTGCCGGTGCCGGAGCCGTATTTGAACAGGCGGGCCTCGCGGGTCCACAGGTCCATGATGCCGCCGTCGTTGACCAGATTGTCGTCGATGCTTTGGATGAAGCAAGCGTGAGGCTGGGGATGGGAATAAGCGTCTTCACTACGCCGGGCTTCGCCGCTCTCGGGGTCCACGTAGAAATGACCCTGGGCGGGGCCGTTGATGCCGTAGGCCCAGTGCAAGCCGGTATTGAACCATTGCGGGGAGTTGGGCGCCACCATCTGGCAGGAAAGCATATAGCAGAGTTCGTCATAGAAGGTACGGGCGTCGTCTTCCGTATCGAAATATTTGTGTTTCCAGCCCCAGTAGGTCCAGCACCCGGCCAGTCGGGAGAAGACCTGGCGCGCATCGGTTTCCATGCCGAAACGCTCCTGTTCGGGTAGGAGTGCAAGTGCGTCCTGGTCGGCGTCGCCGCGTTGCAACCACTCGGGTACATCCTTCTCGGCAACGCGCTTCACCTTGGCGGGGACACCCGCCTTGCGGAAGTATTTTTGAGCCAGGACGTCAACGGCGACCTGAGACCATTCGGAGGGGACCGTCGCGTTTTCCACGCGAAAGACCACGGTCCCGTCAGGATTCCTGATTTCCGAGGTACGGTGAACGAAGGGCACTTTTTCATACGGCGACTTACCCGCTTCGGTGAAACGTCTTTGAAATTTCATTTGATTCTTTTCCCCTTTTCTTCCCAGACGATATTAAAACGACTTGCATCCATCCAAGCACGGACCGGGGTAATCATCAATTTGCCGGAATTTTAAAGCAATATGACGGTCCGATACTGTAGGAAGGATTATACTACCGCATATTGTGGCTGTAAATAGAAAAACACACAATATCTAGTATGTTTTTCTGCGCGGAGCGGATTCTGGGACTGTTTTCGCCCCGAATCCTTCAGGCCCAAGGGTTTCCGGGCGCAGCTCCGGCCGCGGTCGAGAATGCCGGGAAGAGGGCGCCGCGTCATCTGCTCTATATTAATAATGAATTGGTTCCGGGGTAATAAATTCGTCACAAAAAAACACCGTTTTCCATCTCCCTGGCCGGCATCTTTACCATGGGCCCGGGGAGTCTACAGAATGGAATCATGAACCCTGCCCCGGCGAAGGCCTGAAAAAACGACGGGCCGCTCCGATCGAGCGGCCCGTTACAGGTTTGAGAGCGAAGGTCCGACGGGCGTGCCGGTCCTTTCAGTACGGTCCCGGTCGAATGCGGGGAGACAGAACAACGGCCGGGAGGATGCAGGCAGAGGAAGGAAGTCCTAGTGGCGTTGTAAGCCGCTATGGTGCTTTCTTACCTATACATCCGCGAGTTCGCTTGGAAACCGGCCGGCAATTCTGTTTTTTTCCAGCCCGCCTTTCTTTATTCGGACAACAAGCGCTTGGGGTGCATGCCGTTCACCATGCCCATGAACGGGGGATGGATGGAATAGCCGATCATGCTCTGGATCGGTTCGGAGAGTTGCGCGGCAATTTCCCTGGGGATTTCCAAAGTGAAGTTGGCCTGTTGTCGCAGCCAGGGCTCGCAATACTGGCAGGTGGCGGCCAGGCGCGGGCGATCGGAGGTATTACCGCCGCCGCCGTGCCATAAGGTGCCCAGGAAGAAGATCGCCGAACCCGCGGGCATGACGGCCGGGACGCATTTGCTTCGATCCGGCCGGCCTTCGCCCCACAGGTGGCTGCCCGGGATGTACACGGTGGCGCCGTTGTCTTCCGTGAAGTCATCGACAGCCAGGATGGTGGCGGCGCCCAGGGCGGCCCGCGGCCTGGGAACCTTGTAGAAGCCGTCGTCATAGTGCAGCGGTTGCGCTTCCTCGCCCGGCAGGAGGTTGATCAACAACGCCTGGCTTAATCGATAGTTGGGCATGAACAGCTTGTCCAGAAGCGCCAGCACGCGGGGGTGTTCCGCCAGCGAGTCCAGCGCGCGCATTTTGCTGAATACATTGTAGATTCTCTGTGTTTTGTAACCCTCGAAATTGTTGCGGCCCATATGCTGTAAATACGGCGCCGACTGTGCGCGCAGTTCGTCCAGTTGTTCCGGGGTATAAAGCCCGTGCATCATGATGAATCCATCCCGCTGCAATTGCTTGAATTCAGCCTCGGTTTGCGCGGGGTCCACCGGGTTGTCTCGCCGGAAGATTTTATGTGTGCCCGCGAGGTCCTGTCCCAAGTCATCCTGTGTTTCGATTTTAAGCGACATCTTCCTTTTCCTCCTGGTCTGACGGGGCGATTCGCATGGCCGAGGCCGCGAAACCCCAGATTTCGTCTACAAGCGCGTCGAAGTCGGGCCGTTCCGGTCTTTTCAAGGCGGTCTCGATACCCAATCGAACCCCGCCCAGCAACATGGCGGTCAGCAGTTCCGGGTCAACTCGACGATCATATGGACCCGGAACTGCTGACCGCCATGTTGCTGGGCGGGGTTCGATTGGGTATCGAGACCGCCTTGA
>JASJCB010000026.1 GCA_030066195.1 Acidobacteriota bacterium | reverse complement strand
AAGCCGTTCGCCTGGCCAATGCCTCCAACTTCGGCCTGGCGGGAAGCCTGTGGACCCGAGATGTGGGTCGCGCCATGAGGGTGTCCCGAGCGTTGGAGGTGGGCGTCTTGTCGGTAAACTCATCGTCCTCGGTCCATATCGAGGCGCCCTTCGGCGGCTTCAAGCAAAGCGGTATGGGGCGTGAACAGGGTATGGCGGCGCTGGACCACTTCAGTCAATACAAATCGGTTTTCTTTGCGACGAATTGAACCCCCGATACGTCTTGACCGCGAGCCTAAATACCTCGAAACGGGTGTGATCACTCCCAACAAAAATCCCATTACCCGTTTGTCGCAGCCGGCGCGGTTTCGAATGGCCGGGTCGGTCACTTTTTATTCCCGGTTTTTCTTCATATTCACAAGATTTTACAATTATTTAGCGTACAATTCTTGGGGTGTTAGCTTGCTTCGTAAGGACGAGTCATGAAAACGCAGCAAATACACACGCTTTTTCTGATTGTTATCTGTAACCTCGGCTTGACCATTGCCGTCCCTGTCCAGGCTCAGGAGTCCGAAGAGGAAGAAAAACCCGTTATCCTGGAAGAGATCGTGGTCACTGCCGAGAAGCGGATCTCTACCGTACGGGCAACGCCGCAGGCCGTCTCCGCCTTTGACCAGATAGCCCTGGACCGGCACGGTGTGGCAAGGACCGAGGACCTGGCCATGTTGGTGCCCAATTTCAAGTTCGGCGATATCGATGTCGGCTACGGCGGCGCTCAATTGACCATTCGCGGCATCTCCAATGACAACATCACCAACGACGGCGATCCCTCCATCGCCGTTCACCTGGACGGGATCTACCTTCCGCGTATTTCCAGCAGCAATTCGTTGTTTTATGACATGGAGCGCGTGGAGGTATTGCGCGGGCCTCAGGGCACCCTTTACGGCCGCAACACCACCTCCGGCACCGTAAACGTGATTCCAAACAGGCCGATTCTCGGCTCCGAGCGTTCCGCATCGCTGTCGAGCGGCAGCGAGAGCTTGTTGTCAGGGGAGGGGATGATCAACGCATCCCTCATCGACAGTACGCTGGCGACACGCGTCGCCCTTTCCTACCGCAAGCACGACGGAACCGTTGACAACGGTCCGGCGCCCGACGGCAACGACGCCGATCAGTGGGGCGCACGAGCCTCTCTCCTGTATACACCGACCGACAGCACCTCGCTGTTGATGACCGTCGATTATTTCGAGGAAGGCGGCAACGGCTCGGTTATGGCAGCCGCGCCCTATGACCGTTCCTCCGATCCCACCGGGTTTGCCTATCCCTTTGCTACCGATCCGCAGAACTTCGGTTTGAACACGGACCCGTTCGTCGACAACAACGACTGGGGCATCAAAGCAGAGTTGAATCACAGCTTTATCGGCGCCGAATTGACCTGGCTGACAGCCTTTCGCGGCCACCAGCGCAATAATCGCGTAGACCGCGACGGCACCGATCTGGTGCCCACCGTAGAAGAGTTGATGCGCTTCTCCGGCCCCTTTGCCGATACGCCGCCGGTGGTGGGACCCACAACCGGTAACTACGCCGTTCTGGACCAGACCTCAGACAGCATCAGCTCGGAGTTGCGCCTGTCCGGCAGCACTGAAAAGATGGATTGGTTGATAGGCCTCTATGCCTTCAAGGAATCTCAAGATGCAGCCTTCGACGCCTTCGTGGAGGGCTTGAAGGGCGCCGGCTTCATCGCGCCGGTGCTTGGTTTGATCCCGCCTCAGGCCGCCGCTGATCCCGCGGTGCGTGTCAAACGCTTTACCGATCAAACCGCCGAATCGAACGCCGCTTTCGGTGAGGTGTCCTACCGTTTCGGCGCCAATGATCGGTTTCGCCTGACCGGCGGCTTGCGCTGGACCGAGGATAAAAAGGATGACGGCGACGGGAGCTATGCCGGTTTCACCCTTGAACCCCTCACCGCGCCGCAAAGCGTAGATCCCTCGGAAGTTTTGGATCATGCCGCCGCGCCCTACTGCGAGGTGGGCGGGGTCACCATCTTCCGCTGTGTACCCCGCATTCAAAACGATTCCTGGAGCGAACTGACCTGGAAAGCCGGTTTCAACTGGGACGTCAACGACGATTGGATGGTCTACGCCAATGCCTCTCGGGGTTATCGCTCCGGCGGCTTCAACGATACCGCCGTCTACGCACCGGAATTCCTGGATGCCTTGGAAGGCGGCGCCAAGGGTCGTTTCTGGAATGGCCGGGGGCAAATGGACCTGGCCTTCTTCCACTATGATTTCAAGGACCAGCAGGTCTCCCAGGTGGTCGAAGCCACCACGGTTACGGTGAACGCGGGCGCCTCTACGCTATACGGTATGGAAGCTACCGCCAACCTGTTGCCCACCACCAGGAGCCGGCTGGCCATGACCCTGGGCCTGCTGCACGCGGAATACGATGTTTTCGACAACGTGGACGATCCACAAACACCCGGGGTGATCCTTGAAGATCTCAGCGGTAATTCCCTGATCAAAGCCCCGGATGTTTCGCTGAATATCAACTGGGAGCCCTATGTCTTCGATATCGGCGAGGACGGTACCCTGACGCCGAAGATTCAGTTCCACTACGAGAGTGAGTTCTACCTGCTTGCTTTCAACAACCCGCAAAACCTGCAAGACGATTACACGCGAACCGACCTGCGCCTGGTCTATGAATTCGGCCGCGGTCGCTTTGCGATAGAATTCTGGGTGCGCAACCTGGAAGACGACGACGTGTTGGCGGCACAGATCACCACGCCCAATCGTCTGCTGACCCCGCCCAACGCGGTCGGTTTCCCGCCCGGCGCGGGTCGCGAGGAACTGCTGTTGAGCAGTTACGCGCCGCCGCGAACCTTCGGACTTACGTTCCGGGTTCGCTGATTGCAACAAACAGGAAAGGCGGTTCGGTTGAAAGTGCGAACCGCCTTTCTTTCACAATAAAGGTCAGCTGTATATTTCATCCACGGCCTTTTGATAGACGGCGGCATCATCAGCGCTGAAACAGACGTGGTAAACCTTTTCAAAACGCAAATCGTCAACCAGCGCCTGCTTCACTTGCGTAACCGCAATCCGTGCGGCCCGCTCGATGGGAAAACCGTAGATCCCGGTGCTGATCGACGGAAAGGCCACGGTGCGACAATCCTTGCTCTCGGCCAGGCGCATCGCGTTGCGGTAACAGGAGGCTAACAATGCGTCTTCACCGCCGGCGCCGCCGTTCCACACGGGACCGACCGCGTGGATAACCCATTTGGCCGCCAGCCGGAAACCCGGCGAGATTTTAGCATCGCCCGTCTTACAGCCGTTCAGGTTGCGGCAATAGGCGGCCAGTTCCGGTCCTGCCGCGCGATGAATGGCGCCGTCAACCCCGCCTCCGCCCAGTAAACTGCTGTTGGCCGCGTTGGCAATCGCATCCACGGCCAGGGTGGTGATATCTTGCTGTAGTACGGCCACGCGATCTCTAAGCGTCATAAACTACCTCCCGGTTGGCAATAGACCTATCTTAACATCGATTGCGCGGTAGGTTCAGCTAACCCGGCATATTCCACGGCGTTTCGTTACGTTGATAGCGGCCCTCTTGGAAGCGATCGAAGTAAAGCGTAATCAGCGGATGCCGAATTTCCGCGCTGTCCGGGTCCGGCTCCAGGCTGGTCTGAGCCGCGTAGGTAGTGGCCGTGGAGCAATCGACCAACACGTGATACCAGGGTTGATCGCGCCTGGGTTGCGTCAGGTTGGAGCGATACCAGGCTTCATCGGCCTTACAGGAGGGGTCCAACTCTACGACAACGCCCCGGTAACCGTAGCGCCGGTGACGCACCAGTTGGCCGGGTTGGAACAACGGCGGTTTTTCCGTGTCTTCTGCCGGCGCCTCATGCTCGCGCAATTGGGAAAGCAGGCCCTGCACCTGTCGGTAACTGTTCAGGGAACCGTCCTGGTAATAGGCATTGATCATATTCAACAGGACCCGGGTGATGATCTGAGCCGCGGTCGGCGGTCGGTCCAACAGACCCTGGAAATCGATCTTCGGCGAAAGCGCCGCTGCCGTCATTTCCTGACGGGAAAGACGTTTGCCCTTATTGAAACAATCGAAAAGCAAAGTTTCGCCGTCTTCATCCGCCCGGGCCAGGAAATGTCCGGGAAGATTGAAACCCTGAATGTTGAGACCGAGGCGAATGCCGCATAGCATAAAGATAAGGGCCAGGCTGATCGGCAATCCCTTATGCGTAGCAATGACATGGGGCAGGTTACTGTTGAGTGGGTGATAATAGGACTTTTCGGCGCCCCGGTAGCGGTTCTCTACAAAGAGGTACTTGTTCAAACCGGTCGGGGTGTGTTCCCCGCTTTCGGCCAGGAAGTCTTGAACGATGCCGTCCAGCATCACCGATAATGGTGGATAGGGGGGCGACTCCGACTGAACACCGGCCAGATAACTCAAGGCATTTTCCAGTTGCAGGTGGAAAGTGGGCTGCCGCAGCCAGTCCAGCCAGTTTTCGTGCCTGAGGCTTTGCTGCCGGCGTTGGCGGATTTCTTCCAACTCGAAGAGCAATTCGGGCGGTAACTCCGGTTGGTAGGTATCCAGAAACAGCTGCAGCCGATCCGAGGACCGGCTCAGTTCGTGACGAACCTTTCGCCTGACGATAGGAGACTCGGCGCCCAACAACATGACCAGGTTTCGGATATGTAGACTTTCCGCGGGGTCCATGACCGCATCTCCCCATATTGTAGCCATTTTCTCATGAAAAACGGCAAAACAGCGTGCGTCACGATTATAGCATTTTATTTCGCCATGGACGAGATAGGGGCAGTCGGCCGATTCAATACTGTAAAGTGCCTGCTCGACAAGCGTTAGCATCTCGATGGGCTCTGAAGAACGATACGTGATTCCATGATGTGCACTTTTTGGAAACCTTATGTATGTTTCCTCGATGCGGTTCTGCTTTTGATCCCACCAGGTTTTAGCTCCGGGAATCTCATTCCCCGGGACCGGTGGAAACGAAGTGCAACACGAGCCTTACCGCTACGTAAGAGTTAGCAGGGTATCCCATGGGTGTGTTTTCGATAGTAGGTTTTTAAAAGGAGACACGATGAAAAAGTGTTTGATCATTCTTTGCCTGGCGATTCCTCTCGGGTTCACCGCGACACCGGGACCGGAAATGTATACCATGGAGGGTTCCTATGTCTGGACATACAGCAGAAAATCTCCCGGTAAATTGAAAGCGGAATTCACCCACAAAAGAGGCGACCGGTGGTCGGTTGTCTTTTATTTCCGCTTTGACGGCCGCAACCGTGTCTACAAGGGAACGGCCGAGGGCAACCTGGAAAACGGCAGCCTGAAGGGTACGGTCAAAAATGAAAACAAACAACGGACTTTCACCTTCCAAGGCACCAGCATAGAAGGCAAATTCAGCGGTACCCACGCCGAGATCAAACGCAACGGCGAAAAGAAAACCGGCACCCTGAAGTTAAACCTCCAATAAGCATCGATCAAGCGGTTCCTCCATGGCGGCGTCGGGCCGATCGACCGCCCGACGCCGGGACCATGAAGGCATCTCCCGGGTCACGATGTCATGTGCTAGAATCCTTCTCCGTCGATCTGCTCCCCGGCTCGGCATTTTTAGCCGATAGCCATTGGACCGGGGAGTATCCTTGCGGAGGTTTTCATGGCCCGCCTGATAACGGTCGCCGCTCTGCTGCTTACCCTGAGCCATTGCGGAACCGGCCCCGAAGACGCGCCCGTTACCTACACCGGAGACGCGACGCCGGCCTGGGGACCCAGTAACGGCAATGCGGATGCGGGCAGAGTACTTGCCGAAAAACTCTGTGCAACCTGCCACCTGGTGGCGGGGGCGGGAAAGCTGTTCCCCGGAGCCGTCCCCTTCGAGAAAACGGCAGCCCGGGCGGACGTCACTACCACCTACCTACGCGGTTGGTTGGCCAACCCCATGGCTCAAAAGCCCAAAACCCTCATGCCCAACCTGGGCTTGACCCCGCAACAAATAGAAGACCTGATCGCCTACCTGTACACCCTGCGCCCGGAGTGAGTGTCACCGGAACTTGAAAAGAACATAACGTGCGGCGACAGAATGCCTTGACGGACAACGCCCGGATTTTTTTCCTGCTATAATCAAATGATTGTGGATGGGGGAGACATTATGCAGCCCTTACCGATCGGTATCCAGGATTTTGAAATCCTTCGTAATGACGGCTATCTATATGTGGATAAAACCGCTCATCTGATCGAGTTGACCAGGGGCGGTTACTTCTTTTTCTCCAGACCGCGTCGATTCGGTAAATCGCTGCTTATTTCCACCCTTGAGGCTATGTTCCAAGGCAAAAGAGAACTTTTCGATGATCTGGCCCTGGCCAAAAGCGGCTATGATTTCCCATCGCATCCCATCTTGCGGCTTGACTTCTCCACTCTATCCCACCAAAACGAGCGGGAACTGGAGCAGGACCTTTTGGCCGAGTTGGATCACACCGCGCTCAAATACGGATTGACTCCTGGGCAAACACCGCTCATCCCGCGCCTGCGAGGCTTGATCCGCGAGCTGTCCAAGCAGAACCGCGTGGTGATCCTTGTCGATGAATACGACAAACCCCTACTCGATCACCTTGAGGATCCAGAGTCCGCCGAGAAGAACCGGGACAAACTGCGCGAATTCTTCGGCGTGTTGAAAGGCCTTGCCAAACACGTCAAGATGCTGTTTATCACGGGGATCACCAAGTTCTCTAAGGTCTCCATTTTCTCGGAGTTAAACAATCTGTTGGAGTTGGGTATCGATCCCAACCACGGAAGCCTGTTGGGTTGGACCATGGACGAGATACGCGGTCCCTTCGGCGATTATGTCAAGGACCTGGCCGCCCGGTTGAACCTGGACCTGGAGGAAACCTACGCGCTCCTGGAGGAAACCTATAACGGCTATTGTTTCTCCGGCGGAGACGAAAGAGTGTTCAATCCGTGGTCAGTGCTCAATGCGTTCAAGCTTGGCCGGGTTGGGAACTTCTGGTTTGAGTCAGGTTCACCCAAGTTCCTGATGGCCGAATTGAGCAAACGCTTGAAAAGCGGTCAACCATTCGATCCGAACAGGTATTACGATCTCAGGATTCGCGCCGACATGTTGCCGTCCCTTGATATCCGCCGGGCCGATCTGGATACGCTGTTGTTCCAGGCGGGTTATCTCACCATAAAGAAAACCTCGGGAACTCCGCGGAATCCCTATTACCACCTGGGTTTTCCAAACCGTGAGGTAGAGCAGTCATGGTTGTTCATTACTCTGAAATTGTTGGCTCCAACCTCGGATAATGATCGGGAAGATCAGTTGAATCAGTTGGTTGCTGCATTGGAAAACGAAGATTTAGACGCCTTCTTCAGTATTCTCCGCTCAGCATTCTTTGCCAACATACCCTACGAACTACACCTGCCCTACGAGAAATACTACCAAACGGTTTTCCACACATTATTCCTCCTTCTGGCCGTCCGGGTCCGCGCGGAAGAGAGCACCAATTTGGGACGCATAGACGGCGTGTTGGAAACCGATCGGCATATCTATATCTTCGAGTTCAAATACAACGAGCCTGCCGGCCACGCCCTGCAACAGATTCGCGATAGAAATTATGCTGACAAATTCCGTGCTCGGAACAAGAAAATCATCGGCGTAGGAATCGGCTTCGGCGAAAGAAATATCACCGGATGGGAAGCATCAAATCTTAATGATTCGGGTTCCCCATAGCGTCAAGGATCTCTTCCCCGCGTTTTATCATGTTGGATTCCGTGTATTTGAACGAGTAGATGATGCCCCATAAGTTGTTCGTTCTGCTGTTCATCCCGTGGATGCCCTGATCAAGCAACAGGCTGAAGATAGCCTGTCCCGCCATATCCTCCTGGCGGCGATAGTCCTCTTGCATTTCGTAGAACTCCGAGAACAGCAACACGTCGTCATAATCCATGTGGGGAATCAGGTCGGCCATACGGGCCGCGTCCCAGGCGGTTCTTGTGAGCTTGGCCGGGTGGACGAAGCCCTTGTCGAATCCACCCCAATCAGGAGGGGTTTTCTCCACCCGGGCCGCTTGAAGCTTGGCCAGGCCGTTCTCGTGATAGGTGAGGCTCTCCCCGGTCTTTTCCAGGTTGGCGGCGATCTCGGCCAGGATACGGATTTTTGCCTCCGACGCCTGGCTTTGGAGTTGACGGGAGCGCCAGAACTCGTTGACCGTTAAAGCCAGGATGACGCTGAACACCACCAGAAGAGCTTGGAGAATCAGCGAGCCGCCTTTTAATTGTACTTTCTCAATCATACGGATCTCCGGTGCGTTATTCCGTTTTTATCATACGTCATTTTCAAAAAGCTCGGGCGATACCGCCGGCAGAGAACACCTGCTTGGAAATGTACGCGGGGCAATTATGCCGTTGCTCTGAACCCTTCGCGCCATTTTTCTACCGTGTAGTAGATCACCGGGATGACCACCAGCGTCAACAGGGTCGAGAAAGACAGGCCGGCGATGACCGTGACCGCCATCGGTCGGCGTAATTCGGCGCCCTCGCCCAGGCCCAGGGCCATGGGCAGCAGTCCCAATACCGTGGTCATGGTGGTCATCAGGATCGGGCGCAGGCGAATGGTTCCCGCCTCCAGCAAAGCCTCTTTCAGCGCCAGGCCTCGCCGACGCTCCAGGTTGATATAGTCCACCAATACAATCGCGTTGTTGACTACGATCCCCGCCAGTAGGATCACGCCGAGGAACACCAGGATGGAAAGTTTCAGGTTCATCAGGACCAGCACCTCCACCACGCCGAAAAAGGCCAGCGGGATGGAGAAAAGGATGATCAGCGGGTGGATCACCGATTCGAACTGGGAGGCCATCACCACGTACACCAGGAAGATGGAGAGCAAAACCGCCAGGATAAGCGAACTCTTGGATTTTTCGAACTCCAGGGATTGTCCGGCCAGGGTATAGTCTATGTCCAGATCGGATAGGGCCGCTTCGATATCGCGCGTGATGGACGTGAGGCCCGCACCGGCAACGCCCGCACGGATCAAGGAAGAGCGTTTCTGATCCACCCGCCGGATTTCTCCGGGCCCTTCGACCACCTCGAATTGGGCGATCGCGTTAAGGGGCAGGGCCGCCTCCGCGCCTGGATTGATGGTCATTTGTCCCAGGTCTTCGAGGTGGCGTCGCTGGTCCTCCTGCAAGCGGACACGGATATCCACACGCCGATCGCCCCTGCTGAACCGGGTGGGCACGTCCCCTTGGATCATCCGACGCAGGCGTTGCGATATCTCGTCAACGTTCAGGTTGTAGAAGGCCAGTTTCTCGCGGTCGAACCGCAACAGGATTTCCGGTTTGCCCCGTCGCCAGGTGGTGGTGATATCCTCCAGGGCGCCGATCTTGCTCAGGCGCGCCATGGCTTCAGGCGTGATCTCGGCCAGGCGGGCGAGGTCGTAGTCTTGTAACTGCACTTCGACCGGCGTGGAGAAGCTGAACAGGGCGGGCGTGGATAATTCGGCTTCCGCGTCGGGGATATCGGCGGCCAGCAGACGGACCCGGTCCATGATTTCCGCCTCGAATTGAGCGAGTTCCTGTTTCAAATTCTCGGTTCGCAGGACCACGTTGATGCGTGCGGTTTGCGGGCCGTCGTCTTCAGCGGTCACATCCTCGCGGTCCACGCCGAAGGCGCTGAAAACGCCCCTGACTCGCGGAATAGCGGCGATGCGTGTTTGCAGGTCACGCGCCAGCAGGGCTCCTGCTTCGACCGTGGTGCCTACCGGCAGTTCCAGGTGTAGTTGGAACTGACCCTGATGCATGGCCGGGATCAGTTCGGTGTCCAGCCGGTTGAAATCGCGCCAGGTAAACCAGAAGGCAAGGCCGATCCCAAGCCAGATGAAAACACGGCCGTGTCCAAGGCTCCACCCCAGCAGCACGCGATAGGCGCCCTTCAAGCGATCCAGGAACCAACCCATGGCCCTGCCCGCCGTCCGGTTGAAGGCAAGCAACACCCACCTGGCGGCCAGAATCACCAGGCTGATGACGCCGCCGACAGCCAGGAAGATAATGAAGAACACCCACCAGGCCAGGTACAGCACAAACAGGATCAGGGTTTCCAGCAGCCGGATCGGCAGCATGGGCAGCAGTAATAATTTGTTCTTCATGGGTCGCCGAAAGGGCTCCAGGAATCGTACCTTGGGCAACAGCGATTTCATGCGGGTACGCATGGAACCGGTGGGTATGGGATTTGCGCCGCGACTGGCCAACATGGGAATGACGAACAGCGCCACCAGCAGCGAGACGATCAGGGCGTAGACCACGGCCATGGCCAGGTCGCCGAATAACTCACCGGCAATGCCCTGAACGAAAACCAACGGAAAAAAGACGGCTATGGTGGTGAGTGTAGAGGCAATCACCGCGGTTCCCACCTCACCCGTACCGCGAACACACGCCTCGATCAGCCCGTCGCCCTCCTCCTGGCAACGAGTGATGCTCTCCAGCACCACGATGGCATTGTCCACCAGCATGCCCACGCCCAGGGCCAGACCGCCCAGCGACATGATATTGAGGCTGATGCCTTGCAGGTTCAGGGGCGCGAAAGTGGCGACGATGGAAAAGGGAATCGCGGTGCCGATGATCAGTGTGGGCCGCGTTTTCCCCAGAAAAAGCAGCAGCACCAAAACGGCCAGGATCCCGCCGACCATGGCGGTGTCGCGCACCTCGTTGACCGCGCCGGCGATGAAGCGGGCCTGATTGGACAGCAGGGTCATGCTGACGCCCTCGGGTAATTGGGCTGCAATGGTACCTGCCGGCGGGTTTCTCCGGTTCACGCCGGTGGTTCGCAGCACGGCTTCTGCCACGCTGACGATATTCGCATCGGCCTCTTTATAGAAGTCCAGCAATACCGCCTCGCGGGGTTCCCCGCCCGCCCGCGTGATATGCACCACCATGTCGCGATCACGATGGCCGTACCCTACCTTGGCAATATCGCGCAGGAACAGGGCGCGGTCCTCCCGCACGGTAATCACCGTATCGCCGATTTCCTGTAAGCCGGCGTATTCGCTGAGGGTGCGAGCCAGATACTCGGTGGTCCCCTGCTTGAGGATACCGCCGGACAAATTGATGTTCTCCTGGGCCAGGCGATTGGCAACCATGGCGGCATCTATTCCCAAAACGGCCATTTGGTTGTTGTCCAATTCGATGACGATTTCTTCCTCGAGACCGCCGCGAATCTTGACCGCGGCCACGCCCGGAATACGATCCAACAGGAAGCGCAGTTCCTCCTCGGCATAGGTGCGCAGGCGCTTCAGGTCCATGGTGTCTTCATTCGCGGCCAGGGCCATGCTCACCACGGGGTCCAAATTGGGATCGTAGCGCAGGATCAACGGTCGGTCGACCTCCTCGGGCAGGAAGACCTGGTCCAACTTCTCGCGGACATCCTGCAAGGCCAGGTTGATGTCGGTGTCCCAACTGAAGGACAGCACGATGTTGGACATCTCGGCGCGGGAACTGGAGACCATGCTGTTGAGACCGGAAGCCACGGACACGGCTTCCTCGATACGGCGGGTAACGCTCTGCTCCACTTCCTCGGGCGCGGCGCCGGGATAGGTGGTGCGCACCGTGATGCTGGGGAAGTTCATGCGCGGCATAAGCGTGAGCGGCAGGCGGTTGTAGGAGACCAGGCCGAAAACCAGGACGGCCGTGACGACCATGGAAATAGCAACCGGACGGCGCGTGGTGACACGGAAGAATTCCATCCGCTTACTCCGCGACCCTGATTTCCTGATCCGGCTTCAAACTGTTCTGGCCCTTGATCACCACGGACTCGCCGGCTTGAGCGCCCTGCAACACCTGGGCATAGTCGGATGTCTCCAAGCCCAGCGCCAATAAGCGTTTTCGCGCCAACATACGACTGCCGTCAGCCTCGCAGACGAAGATATGGGGCGCGCCGCCCTCATAGACCAACGCGTTTTTGGGCAGCAGGAGCGCCCGGTCGATCACCTCGGTGATGATGCGTACGCGGGCGAACAGGCCCACGCGCAGGCGCTCGTCGGTTGCTTCCAGACCGATGCGCGCCCGGAAGGTGCCGGTGGCCTTGTCGATGATGGGCGAGATGACGTCCACGGTTCCGGTCCATTTCTCCCCGGGAAGGGCGTCGAAGCTGAACTGGGCCTTCTGACCGCGTTGGATGCGGGCGATATCTTTTTCCGGGATAAAAACCTGGGCGCGCAAGCGGGTGGGGTCGACCACCACGAACAACTCGCCGCCCTCCGAAATGAACTGGCCCTTGCGAATGTGCCGCTCGGCAATCATTCCGTCGAAGGGTGCGCGGATGGAGGCTTTGTCCAAATCGATCCCGGCCTCCTTCATGGTGATGGCGGCGCGGTCGTAGGCAATTTGAGCGGCGTCCAGGTCGCTTTGCGTGTTCAACTCTTTGGCGGCAAGGTTTTTTTGCCGTTCCAGGGTGCGCCGGGCGTTCTCATGTTCGATGACACTCTTGTCATAGGCCAACTGACGGCGCTGGTAATCGATGCGGGCCAACAATTGATCGGCCTTCACCGCTTCCTGTTCATCCACCAGCAATTCCTCCACCTGGCCGCGAACCTCGGCGACCACGGTCAGCAGTTGCTCGGTTTCCAGAGTGGTGGGCAGTTCCACGAAAGCCTCGATGGGCCCGACATTCAAGGGCTCGGCCACCACGGAGACAACGGGCTTCTCATTTTTCTTTTCAACGGCAGCGGGAGCGGCAGGTTTCGGACCGCACCCCATCCATAAAAGAAGGCAAATCAATAAAACGCCGACGCGTTGCATGGGGGCCTCCAACTCGAATCGGCCTATTATACCAGTTCGCGGTAGCGGTACAAGAGACGCTCGTATTTGCCCGAATTTACTTCGGGAGCTCGTCATTATTCGAGGCGGCCCGGTGACGGTATTATTTTACGTGCACCGCTCATTTAACAATGGCGGCACAACTTAAAGTGGTGTGCAAACTGATATATCAATTTCTTGACAAAATTACACACCTGTGCAATCGAGTCAATCCGGTGTCTTAAGTCGATTGCACACCTGTGCAATCGAGTCAATCCGGCGTCTTAAGTCGATTGCACACCTGCGCAATCGAGTCAAGCCGGCGTCTTAAGTCAATTGCACACGTGCGCAATCGAATCAATCCACTGTCTTGGGTCGATTGCACACGTGTGCAATGGAGTCAAGCCGGTGTCTTAAGCCAATTGCCCACCTGTGCAATGGAGTCAAGCCGGTGTCTTGGGTCGATTGCACACGTGCGCAATGGAGTCAAGCCGGTGTCTTAAGTCAATTGCGCACCTGGATAATTGCCTTCAGGAGCTGGATGGAGCCCGTCGCGGCGTGTTCAATCGATTTGCCTCATGGGTAATCCCCGCCCGAGTAACAGGCAGATCGCCCCGACCGCCGGCAGGATGAAACCCGGCAGGCGGGCGAACTCCGGCGGGCCGATGCGATCCATCAAACTGCCCACGAAGTAGACCGTCGGCATGTAGGGCAGGAATTTAAACATGGTGAACGAGTAGCGCGGTTGTTCGCATCGGTAAGGGGACTGAACACCGTGATCTCCAAATGCAACAAAACGGCGATCGATATCGAGCGCATCAAGATGAGTAAAGCGCCCGTCGCCATGCCGAGCCAAAGCGTGATCAACAGGGAGGCGCCGGTGAACAAGACCAGGAAAACGGCCAGGCCGAAAACAGAAGTCCGACGCTCCAGCCAGGGCGCGGCTTTCGCGCCGGCGGCCGCGGCCAGGTAGTAGACGGTGAACAAAAACCCGAGCTGAATCTCGCTGAAACCCATGGCAACGGCCAGTGCATCGTCGGCCACTTCATCCAAGACCACGATGATCATGCCGGTAAAGAAAAGGAAAAAAGCCGGGCCTCCGCCACGCAAAGCGCGGGTCAACAAAACCAGGCCGGCACCATCGGCGCCAAAAAACCGATCCACTATTCCAAGCGATAAAATAGTAAGAAAAAGACAGGACCGACGGCCCTGCCTGTAAGGGTTATATAACCGGCGGGAAAGATCTATTCAAGGTTCCTTCCCACGGCCCGGCTTAGTAATAGTTATAGCAACCGGGGCCGATATAGACGTTGCTAAAGTCCGCGGAAATATAACGGCAGGTGACATAATTACCCGGGCCTTCATAGGTGGCGATGAAAAAATCATTACCGTTCCAGGTCGAGTCGCAACAGGCCTGATCGGGGAGGATTTCAATCGCCGCCATCAATTGAGAAACGCCGAGACCGGCGAAAGCAAGCATGGCAAGGGATAAACAGAACTTCTTAAACATACAAATGCTCCTTTAAGAGAATAAAAATCGATAAGAGGCTGTGATCGGCTACCTGATCCAAATTACATGGGTGGCGTTACACGCCTGATTTGATGTCATCGGTATATTAAAACGCTTAACGGAAATAGTGCAAGGAACTTTTATATCTGTGGGTTTTCGCCAGGGAACGCAATTGGTGGGATCGGCTCCCGGCAGGTTCGCCCTCTGGAGATCGGTTCCGATCAGTTTCACCTCCTGGAGGTTGGCATTATCCAGGTCTTGTCCTGTGGACTCACATAATGGAGGAAGTACTGTCGGTCCGGCGATTGGGACAAAGCCGAGGTGTGGATACAACAATACCCACTCCGCCGAAGGGGCGAATAAAAAGATTTCCACAAGTTTTCCACAGGGCTTGAAGGGAATATGGTGAAACTTGGAACGCCCTTGTTTTACCCCAGTCAATTTAGACCTGTCAAGGATAAAAAAACGGCCGGTAGCAACCCTTCCGGAGTGCACAAAAAAGTGTGTAAGGTGGATGCTTCTCCCGGTTTCTCTAGGCTCTTTCAGGTTTTCCACAGTTATTTCCACAAAGTTTTCCACAGGCACTGAGGAAAAACTTTTCGGGCGCCGCCGCCTTGCCCAAAAAGTGTCCAGGATAAAGGTTGGAATAACCAAAAAAGGCCGGAAGGAATCGTCCCTTCCGGCCCTCGTTTAATATTTTCTTTCGGATCTTTAGTCGGCGTCGATCAGGCAGCCGTTCGAACCGACGGTTTGACTTTGCCAGGGACCGTTGTCCAAACGCCACTGGACCGTGATTTGCTTGGGGAGGAAAACGGTATCGCCGTTCACCAGGTTTTGCGGTCCGTAGCGCAGGTCAACCTGGCTGCCTGCAGGAGCCGCAATGGTTACAGAGCAATAGTCGTCATTATCGGCGGTAATGTCGCACGGCCCTGTTGTAACGGCTTCCACGCGCCAGGGCCCGTTGAAACCGTTGACGGAGAAACGCCGTTGGATTTGGATGCCCGCGGGCAGGTAGACCGTATCGCCCTCCGTCAGGTTTTGGGGACCGTAGCGAATATCGATTTCCGATCCGGGGACATCGGTTTCAATGACCACGGCGCAGGTCTCCGTGGGTTCGGGGGCAATCAGGCAGCCCTCGGCGCCCACGGTTTGACTGAGCCAGGGACCGTTGAAGCCGTTGACGCTGGTGCGCCGTTGGATAGCGATGCCGGTCGGCAGGTAGACGGTGTCGCCGTCAACCAGATTTTGCGGCCCGTAGCGAATGTCGACTTCCGCGCCCGGGACATCCAAGACGACCTGCATGGTGCAGGTGTCGGCCGCGTCGGGGGCGATGACGCATTCGTTACTGCCGACTGATTGGGTGTTCCAGGGTCCGTTGAAGCCGTTGACGGCAATCCGCCATTGGATATTCACGCCCGCCGGCAGGGCGACCGCGTCACCGTCGACCAGGTTTTGCGGCCCGTAGCGAATGTCCACCTCGGCGCCGGGGATGTCGTTTTCCACAAGCATGTTGCACGTATCGGCCTCAGCCGGTGCAATCGAACAATTAACGTCGTTGACCGCATACACCTTCCAGGGACCGTTGAAGCCGTTGACGGCAATGCGCCACTGGATATCGATACCGGTAGGCAGGTTGACCGTGTTCCCCGCCGTCAGGTTTTGGGGACCGTAACGAATGTCGATTTCCGCGCCGGCGAGGACAGGGTCGACGGCAAGCCCGCAATAGTCGGCGCTTGTAGGCGTCACGGTACAAGCGGAAGAGCCCGACAATTGGGTGTTCCAGGGACCGTTGAAACCGTTGAGGCTGACTCGCCACTGGAAATTGATGCCTTGCGGCAGGAACAGGCTGTCCCCGTCGGCGAGATTCTGAGGACCGTAGCGGATGTCGATTTCACCGCCCCCGACCGGGAAGTCGATCGCCGTGTCGCAGTAATCGCTGCTCGCCACGGTCAAGTCGGGTTGGTCGCAGGAAACGGTAAAGCTGTTCCAGGGACCATTGAAGCCGTTGACGGACAAGCGCCATTGAACCACATCGCCCTCGTCGCCGAGGAAACTATCGCCGTCTCCAAGGTTCTGAGCGCCGTAACGAATATCCACCTCGGCCCCGGGAATGGACGCCGAGATAACGGTAGCGATGTCCACGCCGCTGCAAGGATCGGTGCTGAAGGTGATATTACCCGGATCGGGTGCGGCCTGAATCTGCCAGTTGCCTTCCAGGTCGATGCGTTCAATGGAAGACCCGGCCGGCGCATCGCCCACCTCGGGAGGACTGGCCGAACCGGTTTCATCGATCAAACTGTTTGCGTTGCTGCCGCCGAAAATCACCGCATCGATGGGAACGGTCGATGCACCGATCGCGCCCTCGGGCACATTGAAAAGCGCAACACCGTCGGCGGTGGAACCGCTGTTTTGGATGTCGGGAGAAAAGTTGATTTCCAGATCGAAGCTGGGATTGCCGTTATCGGCAGCGCTGTTGGGTCCGCCGACGACCCAGGTGGCGCCGGCGGGAATAACGCCGCCCAGGGCGGCCGTGCTGGTGGTGTAATCGTTGCCGCCGGAGCCCAGGCTCATGCCGGCCAGGCTGACGGGTAGATCGCCCGTGTTGTGAATCTCGACCCATTCGAAGCCGTTGTCCGAGCCGGCGTAATCGTAGAAGACCTCGGTGAGAATGATATCTGACGGATCGCCGGTTTCCTGGAGGAGCAGGCTTTCATTGGGGGTTGGGACGCCCTGAATCTGCCAGGCGCCTGCCGGGTCAACGCGCTCGATCGTGGCCCCGCCGGAAGCATCGCCGACCTCGGGCGCATTGGCGCTGCCCGTCTCGTCGATCAGGTTATTGCTGTTCGTGCCTCCGTAGACCACCGCATCGATAGGTACGGTCGCCGGTGTGATTTGACCGGCGCGCACGTTGAACAGGGCAACGCCGTCGGCCGTGGTGCCGCTGTTCTGCAAGTCCGGCGAGAAGTTGAGAACCAGATCGAACACCGGGTTCGCATTGTCGCCGTCGCTGTCAGGACCGCCTATGACGAAGGTTTGTCCGGGTCCCACCGTGCCGGAAAGTTGGATGACCGAACTGGTGTAGTCCGTGCCGCCGGAGCCGATGCTCAGGTCCGACAGGTCGATCGTCGTATCGGAGACATTGATCAACTCGATCCATTCTTTCGAGCCGTCGGAACCGTTGGGATCATACATGACCTCGCTCAAGAGCAGGGAACCGGGCTGTAAGGTGTAAGGGCTGCCGTCCACGCGAGTCCCGGGCGAATAACGCAAACCCGCCGTCGTTGTGGTGTGCTTGACCAGGGGCGTATTGGTCCAATCCGGGTCGCGCGTCAGCGATTGGTTATCGCCGCCCTCACTGCCGTAGCTTACCGCTTGAACGGTCACGCCGCCCGCGTCGGCCAGCGTCACGGTGTCGCCGCTGTTGTTCAGGCCCAGGGAACCGGCCGTGAACACCAGGCCGTTGGCGCCGGCGTTACCGAAATCGCCGGTGGGGGTTCCTCCCGAAAAGACGACTGCTGCTTCACGCGGGGGCAGAATCGTATCGGCGGGGAAGGTGAAGCGGGTGCCGACCGCATCGGATATAGTCCAGCCGGAAATATCCACGGGCTCGAAGCCGGGGTTTACTATTTCCACGAATTCGTCCTGGGTGCTGCTGATATTGCCGTCACCGTTGGCGTCGCCCTCGGACGGGTCCGGGTCGGTATGCAATTCGCTGATGAGGACCGCCGGAATGTTGACCTCGTCGGAGATGAAATCGGCCCGCTCCCTGGGGGTGACCTGGTAACCGAAGGTCAGCGGAACCGTGGTATCGAACTGGGTCACGATCCCGATGATATCGAAGCTGCTCAGGGGCGTATTGGCGCCCGGGATATCGGTATCGCCGTCAATCCGCAGGGAACGAGTGGTGACGCCGTCGGTAATGCTGAGCGTGGCGTTCCCGGATTCCGGCAGGGTGTCGCCGCCCGTCAAGGTGACATTGTTGATCCGAACCAGCAGGCCCTCGGTGCTCTCGTCCAATTGGGAGAGGGTGACGACCGTCGGGGTGGGCGCGGTCCCGGGCCCCAGGCGTACATGGCCGTATTCGCCGTTATCCCCGGCGGTCACCAATTCGGCAACGCCGCCGAACTGGTCCACGACGCCGGTAAAGATCACGGTGTCGCCTCGTTCGATATCGGAAAGGATTTCATTGTCGAAGATGTTGAGGCCGCCGCTTGCATCCTGCACATAGAGTTGAGAAACACTTTGATTGAAGATGCCGGGTTCCACCGTAATGGTTCCCTGGACCCTGGCCGAAAGGCCGCGAGTCAGCAGGATGCCCTGAGCGTCCTGGTCGCGAAGCGTGGCGATGGGCGTGGTTCCGGAGAAATAGCCGTCTGCTTGCGAAGGCGTCGTCTGGCCGGCACTGTCGGTAACTTCCACCCGAAAGACCACCTTCTCACCGTCCGCTCTTGCAGGCAGGACGCCTTGATAACGGTTGGTCGCGGGGATTTGGGTCATGGCGATCGGTGTTTGGGCAACGCCGTTGACCCGGTAGGTGATCACCGGACTCAACAGGGCGTCCTCGTCGCGGATGTCGGCCTCGACCGTGGTGGTTTGGGAGAACGTGGGCACCAGGGGGCTGTAGGAGATTTCGAGAATGGCCGGGGGGAAATCGGCCAGGGTGTGCACCCCGCTGTCGGCGAGGCGGGTGATGGGTTCGATGTCTCCGCCGTAAACCCGGTAGGAGCCGCCGTCGGAAAGGACCGTAATAGTGCCGGGTTCGCCGCCGATGGTGGTGACATCATCTGGGTCGGCAATGCCGTCGGCCAGGCTGTCATCGGAGCGGGAATCACCGGGTTTGCCGGGGTTACTTTGCAGGAACAGGGGGAAGTTGCTGAAGGTATCCGCGGTGGCCAGGATTCGGTTGACGACGAAGACGGTGGGATGACCGAAATTATTAGTCACCGAATTCTGGTTGATGGCGATTTCAGCCTTGATGATATCCAGGAAACCCTGGGACGAGGAGGTGATGGAAGAACCGTGGTGGTTGACCGTATAGATGTCCATATCGCCGGCAAAAGGCGCGGCTGCCTGTTCCACGGGGGGGTGGCCGAAATCGGTATTGCCCACCAGGTCACCGCCGATCCAGGTTTGAAAATCGCCGTAGGACACCACGAAGGCAGCCGAAGCCGCATTTTCGAATTGGGGCGCTCCGGTCAGGTCAACCGAGCTCCCGTCGGGAAGCTGTCCGTTGACCACCACGCAACGAACGGTGACGCCGCCGCCCAGGTTGATGGTTGTGGTGGGGGTTATGGTCGTGCGGTTATATTGATCGGCCTGAAACAGGTAGTCGGAAAAGGCAAAGGTGGAGGGGGTGCCGCCCACATCGCCGCGATCGTAGGTGATCAGTCCGGGAGAAATGGGCACGTATTGATAGACATTTTCCAAACGGCCGATGTGGTCTTCATCGTAATGGGTCGCCACAATGTAATCCAGACTGGTGACGATGCCCGCATCGATCAGGTCGTTGATAAAAAACTCGATAGGTTCGTCGCTATCTTTGATACCGCTTCCTCCGTCAATCAGCATGGCATTGCCGGTGGGAGCAACCACCAGGGTGGCGCTGCCCTGCTCGATATCGGGATAGTACAGGCGCAGATATTGGGCCTGAAGTGGAAGCGAGCACAGAAAAAAGAACAAGAAGCCGGTGCGTAACATGGCTCATCTCCTGCAAAATAAGTCGCATTGGTTCTGCCGGTAGACAAACGAGCACCAACGCGGTTTAAGCCCGTCAGGCGATCGAGCGAGCGAGAACAATCAATAAAGAAAGAGGCTTGAACCTGATGAGAGGGGAGTGGGCAAAAACTTCGTAGGCCCCGTAAGGCTGCAAAATCATAGATGACCAAGATAACACGGTCATTTTCCAAGGACAAGCCCTGACCCGGGCCTCATAAAACCCTCATGGACTCGCCGAAACTCAGCGCATAAAACAACTGGAAAACATCCTGAGATGCATAAAGGCACTAACGGTCGAAAGATGTGAAAAACGTTGTCGCCGCGCGCGGTGGGTCCGTTTTTCACGTCAATAGGTTGTGCCCGAGCTCGGGGAGTCCGTTTTCCAGGTTCGCAATGAATGTACCGAGTGCGGCAATGGGTCTTTTTATCCATCAGCAGGCCCGCCTTGCCCGATTAGTTGGTTCCCGGGCCGCACCTCAAAAACCGGCGGAAAATATGCTGTCGCCCCGGCCGCTTGCCAAAATTCTCTCGCGAAGTACCCGGTGCCCGGGCCGCACCTCAAAAACCGGCGGAAAATATACCGTCGCCCCGGCCGCCTGCCAAATTTCACTCGCGAAGTACCCGGTGTCCGGGCCGCACCTCAAAATTCGGCGGAAAATATACCGTCGCCTCGGCCGCCTGCCAAAATTCACTCGCGAAGTACCCGGTGCCCGGGCCGCGCCTCAAAATTCGGCGGAAAATATACCGTCGCCCCGGCCGCCTGGTTGGTTCAAAGTCCGGCACTTTTCCCTTATCCTGCCCGAACTTATTGAGGAGTTGCAAGATGTTCTGTTCTTCCTGGGAAGAATCGAGGATAAGGCGCCGGCTGATCATGCCTTTTCGGGAAGAAATAAGTGAATTGCAGCTGATTCCAGGTTGTCCGCAAAAGACGATTGACCGACAGTGATCAATCGACAGCGGCTCGCAGTTTGGCCATGAATTCCCTGGGAAGCGAGACGACGCCGTTAGTGCGCGCGGTGACCAGGTGTTTACTGGTAGCGGTAAATCTCAGTTCGTCCGATTCGCGGCCGCGTATCTCGTAATCGAAATTGATCAGGCGACTGCGGAGGGTGTTGATACGTCCCCTGATATAGACCCGGTCACCGAAGCGGACGGGCAGTTTGAAGCGGCATTGAATATCGGAGACCATAAGATAGTATCCGGCCTCCTCGATCTGTGTGTAGGGCAGTCCGATCTGATCCAGCAGGTCAATGCGAGACAACTCGCAATAAACGGGGTAGACGGCGTGGTGCACCACGTCCATCCGGTCTGTATCCGCGTAGCGAATTTCCAAATCTTTTTCGAACCAACGCATGAGCAACCTCCGCCACGGCAACTCTAGCAGCAATTTGCCGAAAGGGTCCACACAAGATGAGCTGAGGAACCGGCGCCTGATCGCCGGCGCGGGCGATCAGGCAATTCGGCGGCAGAGGTTTTCGGGGCTAATCGACCGGGTCCTCGTAGAGGTCCATGCTTTCGATAATCAGGTTTTCCGGGTCGGTCAGCCTGGTGAAATACAGCTTGATGCGGTTGATGGTGTAGGGTGCTTCCGTGAAAGGGTTTTCCCTGGGGAATACCAGGTTCACCAGGCCGTCCTTGCGCGTGAACATCTGGTGCTGGGTGCGCAGGCCGCCCTCGTAATGACGTGTGCCCAAGGTGGTGTCGTCCGGGGTGACGTAGGCGTAGGTGGTCAGCGTACCGTTGCCCAGGTAGTTCAGGCGCATTTGCAAGCCGCCCACCTCTGCCGAATTGACCGGGTCCGGCAGGTTGTAGATGATGATGCGGCTCGACGGCCGCTCCACGACTTCCGCCGGCTCCATGTCCAGTAGATTCACCTTCGAAGTGTACAGCGTCTTGTTGTACAGCCAATAAGGTTCGCCCATGTTCCCCGTGGCGTCCAGTTGGGTCAGCAGGATGCGGGCGTCGTCGACATGGACATTGAGAATGCCGTGCGGCGATCGGCCGCGCGTACCCACGAAGAAGGCCGGAATATCGCCGATGGTGCTGAAGTTGTTCGGTTCCTGGAAGCCGTCGCCCCACAGGATCAGGTCGATGTCCAGCCCGGCCAGGAAGTTGAATAGGGAATCGCGATCGTAGTAACCCTTCTGGGCGCCGCCGAAACAGACAATGCGGTATTGGGCGTCCGTGGCTTCCAGTCGCGTTTTCAGCCATTCCCGCTGGGTGCTGCCCGGGCCGATTTCCGAGGTGTAGGACAGCATCAGGAAAAGGACCTGATTGCGGCGAAAGGCATAGTACAAGACATCCGATCCCTCGAAGGGGTAGTCGTGGGGGAACAGCTCGCGAAAAAAATCGCCGTTGTGGCCGTAGGGGAAGGGCCAGCCCACGTCGTGATTGCCGGGGGCCAGGTAGATCGGACGCTCGGCCAGGTAGTCTCGGAACAGGCGAAAGAAGTGTTTGGCGAAGCTTTTGGGCGTGCTGGTGTAGGTGGCGTCGCCGGTATGCAACATGAAATCCGGGTCCAGTTCCACGGCTCGGGCGGCCAGTAGTTGGTCCGGGTAGTGGAAGAAGCCCTCGGTGCCGTGGGTGTGGCCGAGAACCGCGAAGGTCAGTTCGCCGTCTCCGTTTTGGGTTCGGAACCGGCCCTGGTAGCTGTTGTCCACTCGGTAGTGGTACAAGGCGCCCGGCTGTAGGTCGGTCAGCGAGACGCCGTGTTGTCCCGAGGGCACCTCGATCGAGCCCAATTCAAAATCGAGCGTGCGGCCGTAGCGAAACGTAGCGGCCGCGGGTTGTCGAGGGTACCAGTTGATGCGGGCTCTGTCGGTGGAGAGGTCGGTCAGGTAGGGTTCGATCAGGAAATCGACGCCTTGAGCCCTTGCGGTCAGGCCGGCAAGGAGTAGGAGCGGGATGGTGAAGGGAAGTCTGGTCATTTCGATTCCTTATCAGTAGTCCACATCGTTTTTGGAAGCGATCAGCACCACTTCCGACGTGCCTTCCAGATTGTCCATGGCGGAGATCAGTTCCTCGGGCGGTACGCCGCTTTTCAAAACGATGTCATAGGTAAGGTTCAGATAGCGACCCTCCGCGGCCGACTCCATGTGCAGCATATTGGCGCGTCCCGCGTATTGGGTGATGGTGTCCAGGTAGTTGCTCGCGGGGCTCTGCTGGTCGAAATTGAAGCGCAGGATAAATTCGGTCTTGTACAGGGCGCCGAAGTTGATGCGGTAGAGCACAATCGCCACGATGCTGATAAAGATGCAACCGGCCACGGCCAGGAAGTAGTTACTGGTGCCGGCCGCGAGTCCTACAGCAAGACCGGCAAAGACGAAGGTGGTGTCTTTCGTGTCTTTTACCACGGTTCGAAAGCGAATAATGGAAAGGGCGCCGACCAGTGCAAAGGCCCTGGCCAAACTGGAGCCGATGACCATGATGACGATGGACACGATCAGCGTGACGAAGACAATGGTCAGGGTGAAAGATTGAGAATAGGCCAGGCCCTTGTGGGTGCGTCGATATACGATGGCCGTGACGATGCCCAGGACCAAAGCCAGGGACATATTGATCAACATTTCCATGGGGGTGTAATTGGTGATGACCGTGGCGGTCAGATCGGCCAACGGGTTGGTTTCCGTTTGCTGTTGCTGCAATGGATAATCTCCTCAAATGATGATTCAGTCCAGCGCGGGCGCCAGACCAAAAGTCTCTATTCCCTTACAGATCTTGGAAATAGAGATGCGATGTAACTCGTAAGTCTGAATGATTCGGTGGAACCAGGAAGGAACGTGGTAGCGGAATTTTACTTCCAGGACCGTCTTGCCGGTCAGTATTGAGCGCCGGAAACCGACCTTATCGGGGAACAGGTCCTCGGTTGCCTCGCCGTACAGTTGCTCGTCGAAGGTAACGCGGAATTCCGGGTCCAGCCGGCTCACGTAGGGGCGACGGCGGTAATCGATCAACATGACCGGTTTAATGAAGCGCCGGGCCAACTCGAAGCGAAATTGCTGCAAGACTTCATCCGGTCGGCTGAGCCGCAGGATACGGTCCACGGTGCCGCCTTGTTGTTCGGCAAAACAAGCGCCGTCGGGCATATCCAGCGGGGTGCGGTGCTTGAAGACGATGTTGTTGTGACGTCCCTTGATCTCAAGAAAGGCGGCGCATGGTTCGGCCGGATCGCGGGTGTAGGTGCGCAGGCGAAACTTGCTGCGCGTCAACTGCCCGTCTATTTTGTCGTAATAGTGAGTGAAGCCGCGATTGTCGAAGTAAAGGCTGCGCACCGTGTACTTCTTATCCGGTTTGCCGGCCACGAAGGGATCCAGGGCCATGAAGAAGTTAAGCTCGCGCTCGATATCCCTCCTCAGGCCGGGTTCCAGGATGTATTTGAATTCGTAGCGATTAAAATGAAGGTGGGTGCGCGGTGTCATGGGTTCCTCGAATGTCGGGGTTTACTTGTTGCCATGCCCTGGTCAGCAGGTCGGGGAGCTTGTCCGTCGCTTGATTAAAACGCGGCAGGTCCTTTGTTGCGGCGGTATTCTCGTGTATACCGTCAACCGAAGCGTGCAAGCTCAGGTTCTTCCCTCGCTCCGTTTCAGGCAGGTAGCTGTCGTGAATTTGGATGATAGAGTGTTTGTCGGCGCCGCTTGGTTCCCGGTTGTCCCGGAAGGTGGATTTGGTAACCGTCAAGCGACCGCCGGCGGCGTAGCGCCAGTTCTTTTTGTAGGCGTCCAAGGCGTGTTTGTTTTGCATGAAGGCGGAATTGGCCAGGCGTGCGCGTGATCCGTCCTTGGCCTGAACGCCGAAGACGTTGCCCTGGAAGCGGTTGTTGAACGCAACAAGGTCGGTGCCCTCGCCTACGGATATGCCCTTGTCGCCGTTATTGATAAAGTGACTGTTTTGCACGACAACCCGCGAGGACATGAGATCCAGGCCGTCGTTGCCGCTGTTCTCGAACAGGCAATCGATGACGTAGGCCCGGCTGATGTCCAGGTCCACCGCATCGGAGAGGGCGTTCAGGAAGCGGCAGCGTTCGAAGCGGATATCCGCGTAGACCGTATGCACCATATCGTCCACCTGGTGACTGGTGTCGAAGGTGCAATCGCGCACAACCACGTGATCCGCGTGATGGACCGAGAACATGGCGGAGTACTCGGTCAGGGGTTGCTTGTAGCCGCTGCCGCCGCGAAAGATGCAATGGCTGAGTCGGGATTTATCGGCGCCGTGACCTTGCAGCGCCAACACGCCCCAGGGTTCGGTATCCAAGCTCTCGAACACGATCGGCGCCTGCGCAGTGCCCTCGGCGACCAGGTTTCCCTTGATGATCAGCGACACGCCCGCCGCCAGTTGAACCCGGGTGCCCGGACGAATCACCACCCGGCCGCTCTCGATGACCCGGTCCTTCTCGATGGTCACGCGGCCGGACCAGATTTCCGGCGGATTCAGCGGGCGCGGGGTTACGATGCGTTTGCCCTCGGTAAAGGGGATCGGTTCCAGGACGTCGACCCGGGTCGCTTCCACGGGTCCGCCCCGCTCGGCGTTCAGGCCCAGCAATTCGGCATTCACGCCGTCTACCCGGATCTCGTACCAGGCCGGTTCTACCCTGAGCGACTTTGCCTTCAGGCTTCCGCGTTCCGGTTGGTTCTGATGACTGAAGCGGGCGGTCAGGGGGATATCGAGGCCCAGCACCGGGCCTTTCAACGAGGCCACGCCGCTGATATCCGTCACCACCTCGCGATCACCGAAGCGGGTGACGATATGGACCATGGGTAAGCGTTCAGGAGGTTCGGCATAAACCAGTTCCAGGTAATCCAAGGGACGGCGACCGTTGACTTCGACGGCAATACGACCCTCGCCCGCAATCGCGTAGCGCAGGCTGCCCGGGTCTTCCAGCATGCCCCGGCGCACTGCCTCAAAAGTCTTGTGAACATTGGTGCGCAAGGCGTCCATCGCCTTCCTGGCTTCGCCGGCACTGAAGAATTTGAAGTGCGAGGTGATATGCGGATCGGCGGCAACGGCCTTTTTCATGCGGGCGATCCAATGATCCAGGGTAGCCAGGAAGGCCGCATCCCTGCCGGTTTCAAAGAATTCGGCGGCGGCCCGGTGTCGCGCCGTCAGGAAGGGATAGTCGGACAGTAGCGTGTGGTGTAGAGGCGACAGGTTGATATCCAGGCTGGGTACGTCGCCTTTGCGCGGCCGCCAGGAGGGATGCCAACCGACCGGGTCCCAAATCAGGGGTTCCATGTACCCCTTGTAAGGATCGTAGTAAAGGCGCCAGTTGTGGCCGATGTCGAAGTGGAAGCACTGAGTCAACAGTTCGAACAAGGCGAAACGGCCCCAGACCTCGGGCTCCAGCAGTTCCATGGCGCGGGCGTGAGCGCCGTTATCGTCCGGTGCATCCGCCAATGTCTCGGTGAGCGTGTAAAGCGGATCGAGAGCCTTCTCATCGTAGTGGTTGTTAATTGCAATCTTTTCCCACAAGCCCGGGTTCTCAAACACGTTGGCGGAGACGCCCTTGTAATTGTCCTTGCCCACCAACTCGCCCTTGTACAGGTCGCCGGGCATGCGTCTATTCCGCCGTAGGGTCAGTTCCTCCGGCTGCTCCACCATCAAATGGATGCCGCGATTACGACCGTTGACCCGGTACAGCACCATGTCGGATTCGGGCGCCGGCAAACCCAATTCCTCGGCCAACAGGTAGGAGAGGTGGTTGTTCAGCATTTCCTCGAACTTGGGTGCAATCAGGTTGAAGGCGCGTTGCCCCTTGAAAAGATGGGCCTTTTTGGTTTTGATGCGCGTGGATTTCTTGAAGTGCGCCCAGTGCTGGGAGTAATCGCCGCGATACTTCACCTTCACGGGCCGGACGCTGGTGTCCGGGTAGACCAGATGCGCCTTGACATAGCTCATGCCGGAATGGGGCAGGCTTTGGTTGAGCGTCGTTTCCGCACGTTCGTCCATAAACAGGTCGACGGTGGGTAAACCGGCAATCTCGGCAGCGCCGCGAATGTGAAAAGTGTGTCGCAGCCTTGTCAAGGCGTGGCGTAGTTCCATCTTGCCGATGTTGTAAAGACTCGCCGGCATGGGTCGCGAGTCATAGCGAATACCGAAGGTCGCATAACGGGAGGTAGTAGCAAACACCCAGTAGGCGAATAAAATGGTGATGGGTAGGGTTATCACCGGGCTCCATTTCCAGAGCCCGGCTGCCGTATACCTCATGAGCGCCCCCCTTCCCGGATCAGGCCCAATAAAACCTGCAACAAATGTTCACCCTCCGTGTCGCGTTTCTGACGTAGACCGGCCGTTAAACCCTCGCGTATCTCTTTCTCCATCAGCTTGTCGCGCAGCAGGGTGAAATTGTACGGGACGATGTCGGCTGTGAAGGTGACAGGGAACTCACCGGGTAGAGAAAAAGCATCCTTCAATCGCAACTCGATAAAGGGGTTTGTCCCCTTGGCCAATAGGGCGCCGTTGCTTTGGGTGACGTGGTGAAGGCCGAGCTTGAAACGGGCAAGCGGCAGCTCGACAGGGCCGTCCGGAGTTCCTATGGTAAAACGCGCATTGTATAACTGCATCTCCATGGCGGGGGGCATATCGATGCGCAACCCCTTGTAGGTTCCCGCGGGAAGCAGGTGGGTCGCCTTCACCGACAGCGCATTGCCGGGGACAGCCTTGACCTCCTTGCGCTGCTTGCCGTTGAACGAGGAGCCGGTATCCCAAAACAAGCTCCAGTTCAAAGTGGCGGCCTGTTCGCGGAAGCTGGGTAACTGCTCGCGAAAAGCCTGAAATGCCTCGTCGATGCCGCCGGAAGCCAGGCGCATTCGGGTCATGGCCTCGATCACCACGGCACTGGAGGGCGCCATTTTGCTGAGACGGTACATTTCGGTATCGCCCTCGGCGCGTCGTTCCGGCAGGTTGCGCATGACCACGGCGCGTCGAATTTGGGGGCGGAGGTCACGATCGTCAAAGGCAATCCAGCGATCGAAAACATCGATCCGTGCCTGGTGCTCATTTGTTCGGGCGTATTCCCGAGCCAGGGTGTCGAAGGCGCGTACCTTGACGTCGGTCAAGCGATCGCCCTTGGCCGTAGACTCCAAATCCTGCAAAAGATCCAATACCAGGGCGCGCCCTTCCTCGGCTTCGCCGCGAGCCAGGGCTGCGCGCGCCAGGTTCATACGATTTTCGTAGGGCTCGATGTAGCCCGAAACCAGTTTCCGGTCCATTTCGTGAATGAGATGGGGCGCCGTGGTCCAAATGATTACGGCGGCAACCGCGGCCAGGGTGCATAGCAATAAGAGTGCGCGGAGGGAATGCCCCAGTCTTGTCAGGAAACGACCGGTGGCGCGGTGGTCAAGGTGTCGAAACATAGATTCACAAACTCCCGATTCGGCAGAAGGCTCTTCGATCCTGTCACCGCTACGCGTGACACAAATCACAGCCCAATTGGGTATTGTACCGAAGTGATGGATGTGCTGCTGACAAAATAGTCACGGAATTCTGACATTTCTTGTGGCCGGCCATAAAGCGGCGCCTGCCGGCGGGCATCTCATTAGGAGCAACTACCATGCCGAACTAGTCTCCAGGGGCGTCCGGCGGCGAGTGTAAGGGATGCCGGCCAGGTGCTTATTATTGCGATCGCGACCTTAAACTCACTTTTCAGCAGCATTTTACAGTTTAGCCTGGATGAAAGAGTCCCATACCGGGCATAAAAAGAAGCAAGATTAAACAAGTCGCCGGCTGGTAAGCAAGGTTGAAAGTGAGATAGATTTTCCTTTAGGCGGAAGTCAGAATTGGGAAAATTTGAAAAAAGTTTAGTTTTGTCGATGTGAAATATGCTAAAAACTCTTAATTGAGAAAGAGTGATTCCTTTCTGGAGTGTGATCTCCTTATATTTATCTTTAAGAAGTTGTCACGCCGGCCGCCCAGGCTTAAAAGCTACCGCGCCGGTTGCAGATGCCCGGTGCTACAACTTAACAAAGTTTTCTCTCGATAGCGTGGGGAGGCGGTACCTTGTACCGTTTCCCCTTTTTTAATGACAAGCGAGATTCTGTGCTGCATCGAGCCGGCTTGTATTGGACAAGACCGGGTCGGTCAAGAGCTTACTCGGCGGAAGAAACGAAAGTTGCCAAGCGTCGGCAGGAGATCAAGCTTGGCCGACCAAGAGAAATCTACCTGACTTAATAGAGGTGCGGGCATTTATCAGGCCCACCCTCGGAACAAAATTGGTCCGAGATCAAGAATTAGAACCGTAGTATGAGTGCGGCTACCTGCCGAAGATACGGTCCAGGCGTTGAATTTCGCGTTGATTGATCACCTCGGCCAGGGGTTTGATTTTGCGAAGGTGCGCGATGGCGTTATAGGCTTCTACCAGAAATCCCGTGACCTCGGCCTCGCCGCGCAGGGTCTGGAAACTATGCAGGGCTTTCAAACCCGCACCGATCCCGAATCGCCGCAGAACCTTGTGAGCCAGAAGCAAGGCCTCGTCCAAAACCTGGATTTGTTGCAACCGGGGCTCGTAATTATCACAGGCCGCGTAGGCGTTTTCATAGGTGATCATGTCGAAGGCAACCGGGGCGCCCTCGGCGATAAGTTGTTGCTCCAAAGCCTCATCCAAAACCACGGTCAATTCCTGAAGTTCGATGATCTTCCTCAGGCAGCGGATGATATCGCCGCCGAGTATACGAGACAAATGGTCATAGAACTTAACGAACGCCTGATCCCTGGCCGAGGTATCTTCCGCGGTGTAGACCTTCCCGAAAAAGAAGTTGCAGGTAGCGCGATATTGTTCCTGGGCAATGAAGTCGGCGTAGGTATGTTGCAGCCGTTCGAATTGGAACTGTTTCAGGTAGTGCATGCGCTCGGTTAAACCATGGGCGCCGGTCATGGCATCCTCCCCCGCTCTTGCGGTCGGCCGGTGTCTATTATATAAAGGAACGACCGGCAGAATAGCAGGGAAGGAATCTTTAGAAAGTTTCCGCCAACTTTCAGGCCGGAGCATACGTCAAAGAATTCAAGGGTCTCCGTCTATCGTCGGGACACTTGCACGGAGACGCGCCGCGGGAAGTGTTCCGACTATCCAGTGAATGTTGCGGGAGGAAGTGAAACCATGCGCACATTGATGAAAGCGCCTTTTATTGCCTTACTTTTAATTTTGGCGGCTTGCGGCAGCAACCCGCCCAAGCCGACGATCAGCAGTGCCGATAATCAAAGTAGAGATACGGTTTATGATGAGAGTTCCGAAAATGAAAACAGGCGCGGGGGCATTACCGACGAGGAGTACGTGGGTGAGGAAGACCTGGATATCCCGCTGGAAGAAGACCTGGACACCTCCGACCTGGAGGTCCTGGAGAACGAGACCGCGGCCGGTTTGGATTGGGAGCCGGTATATTTCGGCTTCGACGAATCCATCCTAACTCCCGGGGCCAGAGAGAAACTGGCCGACTATGCACGGGTTCTGCGCAATCGTCCCGACCTGACCGTGTTGCTGGAAGGTCATTGCGATTCGCGAGGCACCGAGGAGTACAATATGGCCCTGGGCGAGCGACGGGCTCAAACCGTACGCACTTATCTGCAACAGTTGGGTGTGGCCGATACGGTCTTGAGAACTATCAGCTACGGGGAGCTTCGCCCCCTGGATCCCAGAGAGGAAGAAGCGGCCTGGGCCAGAAACCGACGCGTCTCATTTACCTTCCCGGTGGGTGCGCGCAACTGAATTCGGGGAAAAGCGGCATCGGGCCTAAATAAGCCTGTTGCCGCCTTCATCTTTTGACTACAATAAACTGAGGCCCCACGTCGTGGTAAGCCCGGTCGATTATTTTCTACAGAACGCGTTTGCATGAAAGGTTTCAGCATCATTTCTCTATTCTTTTTCTTCAGCATATTGGCGCCGGCCCAAGATGAACTACTTCAACTGTACTACGGCCAGGAGCCGCATGATGTGCGCGTGATCCCCTGGAGCCGACCGCTTTCCATTCATTTGAATGATTTTTTACGCGGATTGACGATTACCCCGGTGCCCGAGGTAGAGAACCTCATCACCCTGGAAATCAACCGGCGCGAGTTGGTTATCGACACCAAACGCAAGGTGGCCCGTTACAGCCTGAAGGAAGTCAGTTTTCCCATCCGCCGTAAGGACGGCGCCCTATATGTTCGCGTAGGCAACCTGGTAGAAATCTTTTCCTACCTGTTGGGCCGGGACATCGTTTATGAAGCCACCAGTAAAACTCTTTATGTGCCGCGCACCAAGGACCTGGTGGTGCGGACGCGCACGCGTCGGATCGAGGACCACTTCCGCATCATCCTGGACTACTCACACGCCGTGGAAAAACCTTTGTCGCGTCGGTCCGGCAAGAAATTGATCGTCACCCTGAAGACTCCCAATATCATCTTGGATCGCTCCGGTTTTGAGGCCAACGAGGCGGTCGCCGGCATCAACCTGTTCCAGGGCCTGCCCAACGGCACTACCGAAATCGTCTTCGACCTGACCGATCGGGTGGGCAAGTCCACGGTCGAGCGCTACAATCCCAACAACCCCCGCACGGTCTTGAAGCTTGACGGCGCTTTCAGCACCGAAGAAGACGGTTCGGAAGAAGAACTGGAAGGGGCCGGCGTGCGGCGTATCGTCATCGACCCCGGTCACGGCGGCAGGGATCGCGGCGCGGTCGGTCCTACCGGCTTGCAGGAAAAAGAGGTCACTTTAGACCTGGCCATGAAGTTGAAAGACCGCTTGAAAGACGATTTCGATGTCACCCTGACCCGGCGTGACGATTCGTCGCTGTCCCTGAAAGCCCGGACCGGAATCGCCAATCATCACAAGGCCGATCTGTTCATCTCCATCCATGTCAACGCCATTCCCTCCCAGAATGCAACCGGCAGCGAAACCTACTACCTGGCCCAAGGAGGCGGCTCCAAGAATATGGATACCGCTCACTACGGTGACGCGGACGGCGGCGGGCCGAATCCGAGCGAAGCCCCGGGAGGTCTGGATGACGATCTTTCCCTGATGCTGTGGGACATGGCGCAAAGCAAACATACCGAGGACAGCTTCCGCGTGGCGCGCTATATCCAGGAATCGCTCAACCATCTGTCAGGTATCAAGAGCCGCGGCGTCAAGCAACTTCCCCTAAAGGTTTTGCGCGGAGCCCGCATGCCCGCCGTGCTGATAGAAGTGGCCTTTATCTCCAATAAGTTTGAAGAAAAGAAACTGAAGACCGTCAAATTCCGCGAGCAGGTTGCCACATCGGTAGCCGCCGCTATTCGTCGTTACCATGAGGATGTCAAGCTACGGGAAAAACCCGCCGACTTGCTTGGGGACCCCAGATGAGACTCTCGGCATTGCTACTCTTCTTGCTGGCCGCCTGCAGCGAGCCCGGGGCCGAACTGCCCACCACGGGCGCCGCCCCGGCCGTCATGGAGGAAGCGGTCGAGCCTGAGCCGGAACCCGCGGTGGATGTACCCCGAGAAGATAATTTATTGCCCGAGACCGAACAGGTAACCGTCTATTACCGCCACCCGCTGATCCAAGTGCTTTTACCGCGTTCCCGTAAGATCTTCCGGCATTTCAACACTGCCGGCCGCATCAAACAGGTCATCGATCAACTTTCTCTGGCTCCTGAAGACGGTTATGGATCATCCATCTGGCCGACCGATACTCATGTCCGCGAAGTCTACCTTTTGGATAGCGGCACCGTGGTCGTAGACTTCTACCCGGATTTCCTGCAAAAGGTTTATGTGGGCGCCGCCCGCGAGGAATTGATGGTCTACAGCCTGGTTAACAGTATCCTGGACAACTTCGGCGACTTCCGGAACGTTTTCATTCTGGTTGACGGTCAGGTTCAGGAGACGCTGATGGGCCACATCGATATCGAAACCCCCCTCTACCCGAATAAAGTCAACAGCGTGATCCCCGACGACCCCGAGGAAGACAGCCTGATAGAAGAGGACCTGCTGGAGCAAAAAGAAGAAAAAGACCTGTCGAACCCACAGGAGGGTCTGAATTGACAACTCAAGAAGTCCCGGTCACTGCCGGCACGGCTCCCCGACCCGTTGAAACCGACTCGCCGTCCGTCGAAAGCGAAAAATCTCCCAAGAAAGGCGGCGCCAACAGGGGTTTTGTGCGCGAACTGATGGAAGTGGTCTTTTGGGCGGTGCCCTTTTTTATATTCTTTTCTACCTTCGTGTTCCAAAACTTCAAAATCCCCACCCAATCCATGGAAAACAGCCTTCTGATCGGCGATCACCTGACGGTGAATACCTACATCTACAATCCGGCTCCGACCGCATTGGACAAAATCTTCTCCCCGGTGCGTGACCCGCAACGCGGCGATGTGGTGGTTTTCAAATACCCCGGTAATCCCGACCAACGCTGGGTGAAACGCCTGGTGGGCCTTCCCGGCGAAAAGCTGCAAATCATTTCCGACCGCATCCATATCGACGGTAAACAACTGGACGAGCAATACGCTTTCTATAAGTCGACTGCCTCGTTTGAATCTTCAGATCGCGACCCCAAGAACCGCTACCTGCCCATGGATTACGAAACTCTGAAGCCGGGCTTACGCGATGCGGCCCAATTGCGCGGCGATTTCGTGAATATGCGCCAGTTGATCTCCCTGACCAGGGGCACACTGATGCGCTACCAACAGATCAACCCTGAATCCCACGACCGTTTGATGCAACGTTTGAAACGAAGCGACGGTGAGACCATACCGGATGGTTTTTATTTCGTGATGGGCGACAACCGCAATCATTCGGCCGATTCCCGCGCCTGGGGCCTGGTGCCCCGCGAACTGATGGAAGGCCGCGCCTACTGGGTATGGTGGAGCTACGGAGAAGACCTGAACACCCACCTGGACCGCGGCGTGGACTTCGCCCTGAACTATATCCGTTACCCCTTCACCTTTTGGAGTCGCACCCACTGGGAACAGTGCTTTACCCGAATCAGGTAGGTGAACCCGTGTTGTTCCTGCACAGACTGGCCGAGAAGAAGATCCGCGAGGCGGCAAGTGACGGCGCTTTCGACAATCTGAAGGGTAAAGGTAAACCGCTTGACCTGGAAGACGACAGCGGCGTACCTGAATCATTGCGCATGGCTTACAAGATCATGAAAAACGCGGACCTGGTGCCGCCGGAAATTGAATTACGCAAAGAGAAGCTAACACTGGAACAACTGATCGCCTGCTGCGAGGACCCCGAGGAACGAAAACGACTGCGCACAAGACTGTCCCTGAAGGCGCTGCAACTGGAACTGGCCATGGATCGAGGCAAGATTAAACTGGGATCGGATTACCGGTCGGCGGTTTATCGCAAACTAAAGCTCCAAGGGTAATCATCCACGTCAAAATACCTCACCCCCGCGGAGGCCGGCGGGTCAATTCAACTCTGCCCACATGAACTCTCGCAGAAAGAGGAACTATTTCGATCAATTCCCTTTGCCCATACCTTAAACAACACCCCGATCTGGAGTCGGACGCACACATTTTCAGACCGGGGATTGCACTTTGCCGTTTGAATGTGGCATGGTAAGAGCCGGTCCACTTTCCGACCTATCGATTCCGCTAAGGAGCCGGGATGAAACCTCAAAGCATCGCCCACATGTTTTTCGAAGCCTGCGAGAAATACGACAAGAAAGACGCGGTTCTGGTCAAGACAGACGGCGCATATCGACCCATTTCGCACAAATTCTTCAAGCAACGCGTCTGTCATTTCGCCAGGGGTTTGATCAGCTTGGGTGTGGAAGAGGGCGCGCATGTGGCGATTCTGGCCGAGACCCGCTTTGAATGGGCCGTGGCCGATTTGGGCATTGTCTGTGCGGGCTGCGTGGTCGTGCCGGTTTATCCCACCCTCACCGCCGACGAAATCGCCTGGATTTTGGACAACGCCGATGCCAAAGGCGTAGTGGTCAGCAGCTTGGAACAGGTGGAGAAGGTGCTGGCGATCAAAGACAAATTACCGGATCTGGGATTTGTGATCCTAATGGACGAGGACGGCCCGCCCGAGGGTGTTCACGGCATGACCGCCCTGGAAATCAGCGGCAGTCGCCACGACAATGAAAGCGAGATGATTCGCCGTTGGCAATCCCGCAAGCTGGACGACCTTCTGACCCTTATCTACACCAGCGGCACCACGGGGAATCCCAAGGGCGTCATGCTGAGCCATGATAACCTGATCTCCAACGTCAAGTCCTGCGAACCCTACATGCCTTACGGCCCCGAGGACGTTCACCTGTCGCACCTGCCGCTGAGCCACGTGTTGGAACGCATGGGCGGTTATTATTGTATGATCTTCCGCGGCGTGACCATCGCTTACGCGGAGGATATCAAGAAGGTGCCCGAGAATATCCGCGAGGTTCGACCCACCATCCTGGTTTCGGTGCCGCGCCTTTACGAAAAAATCTATGCCAAGGTCATGGGCACCGCCGCGAATTCCGGGTTCTTCAAGCGCAGGATCTTCAAGTGGGCGCTGGGCGCGGGCAGCAAGGCCGTGCCCTATTTCAACGAGGGCAAGGAACTCAGCGGTTGGCTGGCAAAGGAATGGGGCCTGGCCGATAAGATGGTCTTCAGCAAGATCAAGGAGAACACCGGCGGCCGCCTGCGTTTCATGAGTTCCGGCGGCGCCCCCCTGGCCAAGGAGATCGCCGAGATGTTCCTGGGTATGGGTATCCACCTTTTGGAGGGTTACGGTCTCACCGAAACCTCGCCGGTGCTCACCACCAACCGCCCCGGCTGGAATAAACCCGGCACGGTGGGACCCGCCGTGGACGAGGTGGAGATCAAGATTGCCGAGGACGGCGAGATTCTGGCGCGCGGACCCAACATTATGATGGGTTATTACAAGAATCCGGAAGACACGGCGGCAGTTCTGGCGGACGGCTGGTTCCATACCGGCGACATCGGCAATCTGGACGCCGACGGTTTCCTGCGCATCACCGATCGGAAGAAGGACCTGCTGATCACCTCCGGCGGCAAGAACGTGGCGCCGCAACCGCTGGAAAATGCCCTGAAACTGTGCGGATTGATCGAGCAGGCTGTAGTTATCGGCGATCGACGCAACTTCATCAGCGCCCTGGTGGCGCCGCCCTGGGAAACGGTCGAGGAATGGGCCGCGGCCAGGGGTTGGCCCGTCGACCCTTTGGAGCTTTGCGAACATGAACCCTTCCTCAAGGCGCTCAAGGCCGAGATCGACGAGAAGATGAAGGACTTCGCCAACTACGAGCGGGTCAAAAATTTTCGCGTGCTTCCCCAACTGCTCAGCATCGAGACCGGGGAGTTGACACCCAGCATGAAGGTAAAGCGCAAGGTGGTCAACGCCAATTACGCTGAGGTTATTGACGGAATGTACACGGATTAAGCACACCGCCCGAGGTACAATGGACGCGACCAAGGTTTCTCCAAGCAAAGATCTAAACCTGAATAAACCGTTCCTCCGTCGGCCGGGCGTGAGGAATCGCCTGATTGCCTATGCCGGTCTTGCCATTGTGATTACCGTTTTCTTTCGCTGGTTCGGACAATATGTATTGTATCCCGCACCGTCAAGGCCGGTCGTGCCGTCGCCGCCGCCGGAGCCCTTGATCGAGGTGTCCATTCAGGGTGCGTCCGGTCGCATCAGCGCCTGGTTGATGGAGCCCGCCGGCGCCGACGAAACAACCCCGCTGATGGTTTTCTTCCACGGTAACGGCGAGAACCTACAGTTGCTCTACCAAACCGGGTTCTTCCATCAAGTCGTCGGCATGGGAACCGGCATCCTGGCCGTGGATTACCCCGGTTACGGCAACAGCGAGGGTCAACCCGATGAAGAAGCGCTGCAAGATTGCGGCAAAGCCACCCTTACCTGGGCACGGCAGCAATATCCCAATCGGCCGCTGATTATTGCCGGATGGTCGCTGGGTGCGGCCGTGGCTATTCGCAATGCGGCGGACAGCGGCATCGATTATCAGGGTCTCGTTCTGATCAGTCCCTGGTCCAGCCTGGGCGACGTGGCTCGTCATCACTTTCCCAATTGGATGGTTCGTGCATTCCTGGTGGAAACCTACGATTCCATGGAAGCGGCACCGAGAATCTCGACACCTACCCTGGCTATCCACGGAACCGAGGACGAAATCATCCCCGAACCGCTGGGCAGACGTTTGGCTCAGGCGATTCCGGATTGCCACTACGAGCCGGTGCCGCTGTTCGGCCATAATGACATCATTAGTGCGCCCATGTTCTGGTCGGCGCTCAAAACCTATTTTCAAGAAGTGGTGCCGTAACCGAGTAAACGGGAACAAGCAACTGATCTCGTTGGTTTGACAAGGGCTGTCGAGCGGGCCGGCTAAGATACTGAGTGTCCGGGGCGCGGTTCGAAGAGTTCCCGGTTCTTCCCTCGCCTACTTCCCTCTCCGCGCTCCAACAACCCGCCCCGGATTCTTTTTAGGCGCTGAGTGTAACCATAAGCGCTGATTCCCATATTAGAAACGATGATGAGACGCCCTCCAGGTCGCCGGCTTTCTATCCCGGACAGGTGTGATGACACACACGCCCGCGTACTTTTCAACAGCGTTTCAACGAGTTTCCTAAAAACCGTCAAGAATTCCTGCGCCCAATATCCCGTTTACATCAAATTTACGTTTATTTTCATTGTTACCATCCTAATTTTTTTGAGTCACTTACAAATTTGCCCCTGTGATTGGCCTTAACCCAGGAGTCATTTTTTCCATTTTCTGCTTCAGTTGAGAAGGTTTTGCCGATAAGATTTATACATCGCACGGGATATCTGTATATGACAGATCCCTCAGGTTGCCGACCCAAGCAACCCTTCGGTTAATCAACGGCACATTTCGGAAAGCCCTTCTTGCACATTTTGCCGTAACCGAAACCGCTTAGAGGCAACACAAATCCAAGCGAAATCAACGATGGTTCCAAGACCACACTACCGGCCCGAAAGGACTGGAAGTGGCGTGCCAGGCTGCCAAGCTGAGCCGGGGGTGGAACCCGACCCAACTGACAACCTGACAACCCGGGACGCCGATCAAAGCGGACCCGAGCTGATTAGGAGATAGATGATGAAGAAAGCCATCTTGTTGATTTTTATAACCTGTACCATTGCATACGGCCAGGAACGGTTAACCGGTCTGGACAATCAACTGAAGCAAATCAAGAGTCAATCGAATGCTGAGACCATCGGCATTGTATTCAACCCCGCACAGGTCGATCTTCGTGGTGAGAAGGTGACGGTCAAGACGGTGGCTCTGCCGGCTACGAACGGCCCCGCCCTGATTCAGAACCTGCGCGCCATTATGAACAAGGTAGACGCAATCTACCTGGTGAAAGGCCAGAATGTGACCACCAAAAAGCTCGCCAAGTACGTGGTCAAGTCTGCCGAAAAGAAGAAGGTAAAGGTCTATACCAACGACCCGGAACTCTCTGAGATCCCGGGCCTGGGACTTATTCAAGTCGCCGGTGACGGGTCGGTCGCAGTCCAGTATTCGGCCGAATGAGACCAATTCACGGCATTGTGGTCCGGAGGCAGGCCGGGCCGCGATCAGGATAACCGGTTCATCGATTTGTCACCGGTTTTCCCGAAAGTTTGAAATGATCACCCGGGCGGTACTGCGCCTTGTCGAATCCGGTACCGTTTGCGTTCCCGAACCTACCGCACCGTAAACCCTTCGCTCCCAATGATCGAAATGGGTTTTGCAGGAGGCCGCGGAGGGCTTGCAAGCCTTCTTGCGGCCCTTTGGTTTTTGGCGCCGGATTAAGTCGACGCCCTTCGGACGGCTCGCGATGGGAAGGGAGTTGAAAAAAGCGACCGGCTTTGGGCATGGGGTTGATCGCCGGCCGCCCGAGGCGGTATCCTCATCGCGAGCCTTCCGAAGAGCGCCGTTTTGTTTATTCCACCGGTTGCGCTCGGTTTTCCCAGATATAGCTGGAGTTGAGGTTGCCGCGAAGCGCCACCAGGGCAACCGGTTCGAAGGTCAGTATTTCGAAGATATCGCCGGGTTGCGCCGTGAACAGGTCGCTCAACACGTACAACTCTTTTTCACCCGCCTTCAAGGTCTCGGAGAGAATGATTTCACTGACCTGATTCCCGGCAGCATCCAGGTGACGGCCGATAACCGGACTGGTCGCCTGCCCCCGATTGACCACGGCCAGACCATCATAGGTCAGTTTCCGGTCGCCCGCGATCAGCCGCCATCGAAGGGCTTCCTGATCGGTGCTGTTGATATGAACCGGACTGGCGTCCTCGCGTAGCGCCTGGTAGATCGCGGTGACCTTCACGGAAGGGTCGCCGTTGATCAAGGCGTGAGAGGCCAGTTCGCCGCCGAGGATTTCTTCCACGGGCCGATCCAGTGTCTCGCCGGCATTCAGGGCGATGCTGTTGATTTGGATGAGGGCGCCCTCCTGGTCTTGCAGTAACAGGTTGACCGTACGCACACTTTCCCCGGTATTATGAAAACGCAGCACCGTGAAGAAATCCCCACCCGCGCGGGTCAGGTGCGGGACGAAACGATCATAGGTAAGATTGGCGAACCACCAGTTACCCTCGACCAATTGCAAGGTGCCCGCGGCGCAATTCTCGGCTTGTTCGCCGCCGCTAAAAATCACTTCCCCCTCAGTAGTATTCTGATTGGGGTCGGAATAGGCGATTTCCACGCTGTAAGTCACATACCATTCGGTGTCCACTACCTGACCCGGCACCATGAATAGAGTGATGTCCAAGTCCAGCCCCAAATCACTCGTGGTCAAAACACCGCCGTTCCAAACCAGATCCAAGCGACTGTAATAATTTTGCTCGTTGAAGGTAACGAGGGTTGCTTCATCGGGAACGATAGTGCCCAGGTGGCCGCATGCTTGGGATGACAACAAGCGCACACTGTCTTCCCTGAACAGGGCGCCGCCCACCGCTTGCAATTGAATGGTGCTGCCGTTCCACCAATGAGTGTCCAAGATCTCGCTGCTGTTGGAATTGTTCAGGTCGAAACTGAGGATGTTGTTTACCGCGGAAAGTTGGTCGATAACCTGGTGCCGGCCGACAGGCGCCGGTTCGGTGATCACTGTTTCAATGTGACGGTCGCGGCCTCTGGCAACACGGGCATCGCCGGTAAAAATCGTATTCAACGCCTGACCTTCCTGGGCGGAATAGACTCCGCCTCCCAGGTCTACCCCGGCGTCGTAGTCGGTCAAATTGAACGCAAGCAGGCTGTCGAGACCCGTAATCGCCAGGTCGCCTTCAGACAGGTCAATGCACATCAGAGTCGATACGGCATCCTCGGTCGGGCCCTGGGTTTGAGGGTTGCGCGTGCTGAAGGGCAGGTTGCGAATGTCAAGAGGCAGATCACGCAGATTTTCCCAAACACCGCGGGCGCTTTCACCCAGGGTGAATGAGACCGGCACATCCCCGCTCGGCGCAAACACATTGTCACCCTCTCGCAGCCAGACGGAGGTGGGCGTAGTGATTCGCAACCACACGTTTGACTCTCCGGATACCCATCGCACGATAGAGAGGGTTTCGCCGGGCGCCGCCATTTGAACCGCGCCGGGATCGTTCCGGTTGATCCATAACGGCAGGTAGACGGGTTGCACAAGGCTGTCTGTACGACCCTGGTCGACCAGGGTGGTGGTGAGCCGCGCGCCCTTCTCCAAGTTCAGGCGAATATAGACCGGGTTTTCTTCGTCGGCGCTCGCAAAATCGTCGCCGGTAATGGTGAAGGAGGAAACTCCCAGTTGTTCGGAGTTGCCGAGATGGTAGGCATCTACAATCACGGTTTGTATCTGCACATCGGCCCAAAGCGAGGTGGTCGCGAAGCAAAGCAAAAGCAAACGGTAGAACATGGCGATCACCTCCTTAATTTTCCAGCGATACTGCCTGGTTCTCCCAGACGAAATTGGAAGCCAAATCCCCGCGCAAGGCCATGATGACGGAGGACTGACTTGTTTCGATGATAAAGTAGGTGCCGGGTCGATTGTCTTGCTGTTGCAGCACCAACAATTGCTTGGCGCGCGGGGGCAAGGCATTGACGAATTCCATGGTGCCGATCAGGTTATCGTCCGCATCGTATTCGCTTATGAAACCCTGAAGCGGATCATTGCTCATATTGACCAGGGCAAAGCCGTCATAGGTCAAGCGCGGATTCCCGGCGTAGATCAACCATCTTTTGGACAGCCCTGTCGTTTCAGCCACGTGCACGGGAGACTTGTCTTCGCCTTTTGCCTGATAAGCCGCCGTCACGCTGATTTTGGAACCATTGGCTATGGTCAGGTGCGAAAGCGCGGGGTTGTTCATGAAATCGACGGCGTTCATGGTGGTGCGGCCGCCGGCGGGCAGGGAACCCGTAACATAGCCGATCAAGTTACCGTCGATGTCGTAACCGCGAACCAGGTAGGCAGCGGTATTGATGCTTGCATTGCTCAGGTCGAGTTGTGTGGTAAAGCTGCCCTCGGCATCGGTGATATGGGCGAGTACCCGCTCCTCCCCACCGCCGAGATCAGCGCTGCCGTAACCGACTTTAGCAGCCCCGGGAAGACAGCGGCGCCATTGGTAGGACGCATCGAAGGGAGCGGTATCCGCGGGATCATGATCACTGATGACCAGGAACAATTCCCAGGTTACCCCGGGATTACCCGTGTTGCCGGGTATGCTGTGCATGGTACCGGAAAGCTGAGTAAGGAAACGAGACAGGTCCTGTTCCGGGCCGTTCCAGATGAAGAGGGCCTGTTCGGCAACGGTACGCCCGCCGATCTGGAACGTATTGCCGAAAAGGGTGCTCACGCGATCGTTACAAGCGTCGGTCAGCGATGTCGCCTGGGTATCGAAACCGTACCCGGAGCCGGGTTCCAGGGATAGCACCAGAAAAGAACCCGCGAGCATCTCCGGCGGGTCTTCATCACTACTGGACAGGTAAAGATCCCAATTGGAGGCCAGAGATAAAAGGCCGTCCGCTTCCGCTAAATTGACGGAATCGCCGGCGGGCTTTCGTTCCAGGTCCACCGACAAACCGCGGTCCACGGAACGGCCCACGTAATTGAATGCATCACAACAACCGTTCGGCACGGTACCGGGCTGGAAGACGCCCGGACTTACCTCGGCATCGGCCTCGTAAAGGGTCACCAAAGTCCATACCAGCGACTGTATGCCGGAGGTTGGAATGGTGCTTTCATTTAAGTCGACGCATAACAATGTACTGTAGGCGTCGCTCTCGCCGGAAGGCGAGGTTACGGTGGTGTTGAAGGGTAGGTTGGCGTTATTTCCATTTTCTTCAAAACTTCTCCTGGCGCTGGTTCCGATGGTCCAGGAAACCCGGTTATTGCCGGAGGGCGCAAAAGTATTATCCTGGTCGTCGCTAAGCCAGGTACTGGAATCGGCCTGAACCTTGACCCAAATGACCCGCTCACCGGCCTTCCAGCGAACAATTGAAACGGCGTCCTCGGGAACGTTGATCAGTCCGGTATCCATGGCGCGGACGGCCAGATAGATAGGCTTATTTTCGGTTGCGTTCTCTGAATTCAGATCTACCAGCGTATGAGCCAGGACCACATTCCGGTCTTCGTCGATGTTGTAAGCCAGGTAGCGCGGCTGCTGAGGGGAGGCGCCTTCAAAGTCGTTGCCGTCAACGACCAGGTTTATACTACCCAGCAGTTCGTGAGAACCACGATAAAAGATGTCGTTGATCGAAGCGTTCAACTCGAAATCGGCATAAAGCCGGGGGGCTGTGAAAAGTAGCAAAAGTAAAAATCGCGCCATAGAAGTTCTCGTTACCGTAAATTGTGACGGGCCCTGCCGTTTTCGGCCTTCGGTTGCCAGGCTGCCGTCATCTTACCATCATCATGGGAATGATTGCTCGTGATCGGCATCGGGTTTTCGCCGGAAAGGACGACTCAGGGATGTGGAGGCCGCATAAGGCGCCGGGTTGAGAGTGACCGGGGGAGACCTTCACTTCTCTCCCGGCCCGGATTGGTGTGATTGGTGATAGGCGGCCGAGTAGAAGGGAATGAACGAGCCGCAAAATATAAGGGTAAAAACAGCGTGCTTGGGAAACCCGGCGCCGGGAACCCTGTGGTTTCTACCAAGCAATTTGCGGGCCATGTAGGCAGAGCTAAAGAGAAAGAACCAAAGGCCCGGCCTCAGGTGCTGTGGTGATGCGGAGCGCCGGTAAGGCGGGGCGATTGTCTCACGGTTGAGAGACGCTTATTTGCGTCAAATAATACTTGTCAGGATGGGTAGAAAGAGATTGTCAGGCGATATTGGCAAGATCCAATTCCAGGAAACGGGCACGGTTCAAATTGGTGAAGTTCAACAGGTCCATCTTGAGGCGGGAGAAAGTATCGTAGTGATGGTAACCGTCGGGATTGGCCGTCATCTCTTCCATAACCCGATCCAGGTTTTTCAAAAATCGGCGATACCGCTTGCCGAACTCCGGCTCCGTTTCCACCAGGTATTGAATCCTTGCCGGATAATAGCCCTGGCGGATAAGTCGTTGACTCAGGTCCGTGAGTTGTTTGCCGCACCAGTCGATCCAGGATTGTTCGGTCATTTCAGGCCTCCCTGCTTACATCTTTCAAGGTTCAATATACCCTCGCCCACTGTCAGCCCCTGTCCCGGCTTTTCTTTTCCCGAACAGTTTGTAACCGCCTATGAGGCTCGAAACAGGTGAAATGAATCCCGCGCTCCAAGAAAGCTAATCAGCGTGACAGAAAATGCCGATCTTGAATAATGATGGGGAATATGAAAGTTTTCAGTGATAAATCAAGCAAACAAGAGGTCAGCCAACTATCGCTGGGACCTCTGGGCATCATCTACCTGGATTCTGACTTTTGTCTGATCGACCTGGATACAAGGGCCTTGGTACTGCTGGACCTGCCTATGGACCCGACGCCGGGTTGTCATGTCCTCAGTCTCTTCCCGGAGGAAGAGAAACCCGGCTTGCAAAGCCTGATATTCGCCGAGGAATCGAGCCGTTGCCAATTGGTAAAAGTCAGCAAGCGACGCATCCTGTCATGCTCCATGGGTCATATCGGTTCAGGCGAAGACCGGAAACCGCTGGTGATTCTGCAAGATGTTACCCGTTTTATCACGGAGATAACGCGGGAAAAAGAAGCCGGGGAACAAACCCGCCGATTAAATCGCGAACTGGAAGCCCGGTTAGAGGTCCGTACCAGGGAATTGGCGGATGCTCAAAAGCAATTGATCCAACAGGCCCAACAGGCGGGCATGGCAGAAATTGCCTCGTCGGTATTGCACAATGTGGGCAATCTGATGACCAGCCTGATCACCTCCACGGAAATGACTCAAGCCAGGCTTTCGGAACGCAGCCTGGAACCGCTGCATCGAGCCAACCGATTGCAAGGTCAACTCTTGGCGGACATTTGCGAGAACACTCCCAAGCTGAAGGCACTGGTGGATTATTACCGTTGCATCGAAACCCGGCTGATCGGCGAGCGCGAAGACTTTCGGGATAATATGCAACGTATCCGCGATAAATCGGAGGCCGTCCGCGAGGTGATCGAGGCCATGCAATCCTACAACAGAGCGCATACTGCCGGTCCAACTCGGCTGCATGAGGTGGTCGAGGACGCCTTGACCTTGCAAGCAGAAGCCATGGCCGGCGAGGGCATTCTGATCAAGCGCCGCTTTGATCCGGCCCCGGAAGTTATCCTACATCGACCGCACGCCATTCAGGTGATCTTTCAACTACTGAAGAATGCTCGCGAGGCACTGGAACCCATGCCGGAAGACCGCAAGGAAATCGAACTGCTCATCGTCAAGGATAAGACGGGCGTGCGCTTGGAGGTACATGATAAGGGCCCCGGCATCGATCCGGAAAACCTGGCCGACATTTTCAGCCTGGGCTACACCACCAAGGAAGGCTTCCACGGGTACGGCCTGCATGAATGCGCGGACGCCATGAACCGAATGGGCGGTTCCATAAGGGCACAAAGCGAAGGTCCTGGAAAAGGCGCGGTATTTATTCTGTATTTCCAGGTCGCGGAACCGGAGGGATTGGAGCCGATGTAGACCTCGATGGGGACCGAAGAGTCTCCAAACCCTAAAAAGATGAGTAAACTTGTTCAACGTCCGGCAGCCCTATCTTCAAGTCATCGATTACTAGGGCCGGGTCTTTAAATATATCATGATTTCTTTCCTTGATTACGGTTATGTTTATGTGAATAAATGATTCGAAATATGTTTGACCAAAGTTTGTCTTTTGTTCGGCGCTTGCGTTGATTCAGTCAGGTTACTGGTACCAAAAAGTCTATGAACTTGTTGTTTTACAGTGATTTGAGGCTGAATATCGTTTGCGAATTGCTGAATCGCACTCATATGCACCTAAGTACTTTATGATAGTATGCCTGCGTCATCGATTCGGTTCTTCGGGAAGTATCGAACTTGTTTGAGCGTCTGGCAAAAACCTATTTAAAGTGGACCGGTAAACAACACCTCATACCGTTCCTGGACGGCCTCCTCAATATCGGACGGCCCGGCACCGTATTCTTCCCCATGGAATTGATCGAACAGGGCGTCGGTCTGGTTCTCAGCGGCTTGAACAATACTCTGGCCACGCAAAGCCACCCGGACTGGGTCTGGCCCTGGTGGCTGGAACGGCAGCAGGATCCCGCCACGCGCGAGTTCATTCCCACCGGGGTCAACCTGCTCACGGCAAACCTTTCCCTGCGCAATTGGGTATCCTTCGGTCTGGCCAGTTCTTCTCGCGAAAGCATGTTGGACCCGGTCGGCATGTTGACCCTGCATCCCTTCGGCTGGTCCGTTTTCCCCTATGTCAAGTCGTCCCGTGAGACCTGGCTGCTGCCGCGTTTCCCCGAACGCGCCCTGCAAACCCTTGAAGGCGACACCATGCCGCTGGTACGCACCACCTACCGGGTATCCAACGCCTACAACTGGTATTCGGAAACCCTGGCCTTGGAGTGCGACGACGAGGAATTGGTACAGTTCACCCACTACCTGGAGAACACCTCCGACTTCCCCTTGAACCTTGTCTTCGGCATTGCCATTCGTCCCTACAATATGTTGGCGCTGGGTCATATCAACAAGCTGAAGTTCAAGAACCGTCTCTGGCGCGTCAACCGCAAGCCCGGCCTGCTACTGATTGATGAACCCGATCGCGTGGCCGTGGCCGACCGCCACCTGGGCGACCCTCTCTTGCTGGACCTGACCCGCGTCAGCCAACGCAACGGTGTGTCGCGTTCCGGCATTCTCTCCGGCGTTTCCGAATTCGATGTCTCGCTGGAACCCGGTGAGAAGCGTTCCTTCGACTCGCTGGGCATTCTCACCCGAGGCGACGTACGCAAACGCAAGTTCCGTCATCTGACCCCCGAACGGATCGGCAAAGCACGAGAGGACATGTTGGCACGGCATGAGAACCGCGCCCGAAGCGGCATGACGGTCTCCCTGCCGGAACCGAAACTGGAAACCGCCTTTATCGCCATCAAGAAACACATGCATGTCTTTGACGACCAGGACCACTTCTCGCCCGGCACCTTTTTCTACCACAACAGTTGGATTCGCGATTCCGCTTTCATCGCGCTGGCTCATGAGAACCTGGGTTTCGGCGACCGCGTGGCGCCCAAGATGCAAAATTACTTGAAGATGCAAGGCTTCGACGGATTCTTTCGCAGTCAGAACGGCGAGTGGGACAGCGCGGGTCAGGCCCTGTTCACCATGATCGATCATGTGCGACGCAATGGAAGCATAACGGATTTGGAGCGGTATTGGGGCCCCTGGCGAAAGGGCGCCCGCTGGATCGAGGACCAATGCCGCCGCACCATGAAACAGCAAGCTCCCCATGCGGGTTTGCTGCCGGCAGGTTTCTCTGCCGAGCATTTCGGCCCCAACGACCATTACTTCTGGGACAACTTCTGGGCTCTCGCCGGCCTGCAAAGCCTGCGCTGGGTTGCCGACAAGCTGGGCCGCAAGGACGAACGCCTGGAAACCTTCTGGGAAGAATACCGCTACCGGGTGAAGGAAGTCATCACGGTCACCATGCAAAAAAGCGAGACCGGCGCCCTGTCAAGCAGCCCCTACCGCATGCCCGACAGCGCCTCGATCGGCAATCTGGTCGCTATTTCGCCGCTCAACCTGTTCGGTCCCGACGAGCCCTGGGTCGAACCCACGGTGAACTACCTGATGACCAACAACTTGCTGGAAGGTGTATTCTTCCAGAAAATCATCCATACCGGCCTGAACGCTTATCTGTCGGTTCAACTGGCCCGGGTACTTTTAGCCTTGAATGATCCGCGCTGGCGGCAAATTCTGGATGCCCTGCTGGCCATGGGCGCGCCCACCTATACCTGGCCCGAGGCCATTCATCCCGGCACCATGGGCGGTTGTATGGGCGACGGCGATCACGGCTGGGCCGCCGCCGAGGTAGTCAACCTGATCCGCGACGCCCTGGTTCGGGAAACCCTGGAGGGCCTGGAACTGGCCTCCGGCGCGGACTGGGAGAAAATTACAGTCGACCGGCCCCTACGTTGTGAAAACGCCCCCACTGAACACGGCGCCGTTACCTACAGCATGTCGCTCACGGACGGCAACCTGGAGTTGAGCTGGTCCGTCCGGCGCAGCCCGTTACAAGATCCGGTTCCATTGGATGTCCGCATCCCGCCCGAATGGCGCCTCGTCGACGACCGGGCCGATCGGACGGGAGATCGCATACGTCTACCCCGACAAGATTCGGGGAGCATACAACTAAGACGCGTTAATGTGAGTCAAGAGGAGATAGCTCGATGACAGTCTTACACCCTTTCCGCAAAACATTGATCGATGACTACGCGGCCTTTCTGGAAGAACAGAGCCTGCGCTTCCCGGCGGAAGACACGGTCAGAATCGACCTGCATTGTCACGACAAAAACAGCGATATCCCCGATGAGCTTTGGGGCCGTATCCTGCGTCTCCCCGAGACCTGGCTCGACACCCGGGACCTGCTGCGCCGTCTGCGCGAGCAGGGCGCCGACGCCTTTACCGTGACCAACCACAACAACGCCCGCTCCTGCTGGGAAATGTTGGACAAGGGTCACGATATCCTGCCCGGCGCCGAGTTCACCTGCCACTTCCCCGAATTCGACGTCAGTGTTCACGTGTTGACTTACGGCTTCACCCAGGAGCAGGAAGAGCATCTGAATGTAAAACGCCGCAACATCTATAAGTTCCTGGAGTACTGCAAAGAGCACGACCTGCCCACTGTTCTGCCCCACCCGCTCTACTTCTACTCCCCTTCCTTCCGCCCGTCGCCCAGCCTGTTCGAGAAGTTCGCCCTGCTGTTCGAGCGGTTCGAGGTCCTGAACGGCCAGCGCGATCTGTGGCAAAACCTGATGACGGTTGATTGGCTGGACAAACTGACCCCCGAAAAACTGGAAGCCTTCGGCAAGCGCCACGGCATCAAACCCGGCGTTTTTACGCAAGACCCCTACAAAAAGCGCATCACCGGCGGATCGGACGATCACATGGGCATCTTCGCGGGCAGTTGCGGCACCCTGATGCACATCCCCAACCTGAAAGCCCGCCGCAAGCAGAGCAGCATGGCTGACCTGGCCTTAGAAGCCCTACGCACCGGCGAACTGGCTCCTTACGGCGTGCTGGGCGAGGAAGAGAAATTACAACTGGGACTGCTGGGCTATTTCTGCCAGGTGGCTTTGAACATGGAGGACCCGGGACTCATCCGCATGTTCCTTCACCGCGGCAGCCTGCGCGACAAACTCATGTGCCTGGCGGTCGGCAACGGCATGATGGAACTGAAGCGTCACAAGACCACCATGCGCTTCTTCCGCACCTTCCACGACGCGCTGACGGGCCGACGCCCCGGTCGCCTGACCGGCCTCCTGGTGAGCCGCGATTTCAAGCCCATGCTCAGCCAGGTGGACCGCATGGCGCGAGGCAACAAAATGGAGCCGGAGGCCTACCTTGACGTGATCCGCGATTCGCTGCCCGCCCTCTTCACCGAAATGAATCGCCTGTTGGTGCGCCGCATTTCCACCAAGATCAACAAACTGGGCACGCACGCTCAGATCGATCCGGGCGAAATGGTGCGCAAAATGGAGATCCCCAGCCACCTTCGCGCCCTGTTCGGCGCCGATGCCCCCCGGGAACGCCGCGACATGGCGCGCGTCAACCTGTCGGAACTGTTCGACAACTTGAGCTTCCCGCTGCTCGCATCCGGTGTCCTGGCCGGCAGCGCGCTGACCAGCAGTAAGGTGCTCTACCAGAATCGCGCCTTCCTCGATGATTTCGCCGCGGAACTGGGCAACTACCAACACCCCAAACGCGTATTGTGGCTGACCGACACGCTGAACGACCGCAACGGCGTTTCCACCGTGCTGTGCGATGTCCTGGAAGAAGTACGCAAGCGCGACCTGCCCATCGACTTCCTGGTCTGCGACGAAACAAGCGAACCCGGCGATCACCTGCGCGTGGTGCGGCCGGTCACCACCTTCAAAATGCCCTGGTACCCCGGCCAGGAGTTCCGGGTGCCCGATTTGCTGGAAATCCAACGCCTGTTCCGCGAGGGCGCTTACGACCGTATCCTCTGCTCCACGGAACTATTGATGGGTCCGGCGGCCCTCTACCTGAAAACGGCCTTCCGCGTGCCTGCCTACTTCTATATGCATACCGACTGGTTGGACTTCTTCGAAAAGAACAGCGCCCTGGACACACGCGCTATCGACCGCGTTCGCCGCATCCTGCGCGCCTTCTACCGGCAGTTCCAAGGCGTCTTCGTCTTGAACAGCCAACACCGCGACTGGCTGACTTCCCCGGCCATCGGCATGCCGCGGGATCGAGTCTACACCACGGCCCATTGGGCGGCGCCGCACTTCCAACCGGCGCCGCAACCCCGGGAAATGGTTCTCCCGGGCATCGATGAGGACGATCCGGTGTTGCTGTTCGCGGGGCGCATCAGCGGAGAGAAGGGCGTCGGCGACCTTCCCGGCGTTTTGGAACGAATTCGCCGGCAAATTCCCAATGCCCAAATGGTATTCGCGGGCACCGGGCCGGCCGAGGCAGACCTGAAGGAAAAGATGCCTGACGCGCATTTCCCGGGCTGGATCGACTCCGAACGCCTGGTAGAAATTTACTCCAATGCAGACATACTGTTGCTGCCCAGCCGATTCGACACCTTCGGCTGCGTAGTGCTGGAGGCCATGAGCTGCGGTTGCCCGGTCGCGGCCTATAATTGCAAAGGTCCGGCCGACATCATCACCCACGGCCAAGACGGCTACCTGCCCGAGACGGCCGAGCAACTGGCGGATTGCGTCGTCGACCTCCTGAGCGACAAAGACCGCCGGAGGGAAATGAAGCAAGCCGCCCTGATGCGCGCCGCCCATTACCAGCCCGAAGCCATCCTGGGCGACCTATGTCGGGACCTGGGTTTGACCGCCTCCGAGCGCATGGAATTGAAGATGCGCCTGGAAACCGACTTCAGAACAGATGAAACCACGGAAGAACCCGGCTTCCTGGCCGAAATCCTGGAAATGGCCAACGTGGCGGAGTAGTAAACGCAAGCAACAAAAAAACGGCTGGCAAGCACCCCACACTTGCCGGCCGTTTTGTATTCGGCGTGCGGATCGACCGATCTTTCCAAAGGCCGGATGCGTAGTTATAGACAGGAGAGCCGATATGCGGTAAACGTTGATCCAAGGAGTTGCTCATGCCTACGATGATCCGTAAACCGCCCCCGCTGCTTTTCATCCTGTTGACCCCGATCGCCGTCCTCGGCGGGCATCCGTGGTTGACCGTGGAGAACACCTCCACCCTGGCTCAAAACTTCCCGCCGCCCAGGGGGTACACCCGGCTGCCTGCCGATACCGGTGACTTCGCCGCCTGGCTGCGCGGCCTGCCCATCCGCTCCGATAAAACCGTGTACCTGTACAACGGCCGCAAGAAACCCCGCCAGGATGTTCAGGTCGCCGTTATCGATATCGATACCGGGAAACGGGACCTACAACAATGTGCTGATGCCGTCATGCGTTTGCACGCCGAGTACCTGTTCCAAAAAGATCCGGACGCCGTCAGCTTCAATTTCACCAGCGGTCACCCGGCTCGATGGTCCGCCTGGCGTAACGGACAACGCCCCAAAATTTCCGGGAACAGAGTCACCTGGCGGCAAACAACAACAGCGGATGCCTCCTACAAAAACTTCCGAAAGTACCTGCGAACCGTGTTTGTCTACGCGGGCAGCGCATCCTTGGAGCGTGAATGGGACCGGGTTCGCGATCCCCGAAAGGTGCAACCCGGCGACAGTTTCATTCAGGGCGGTTTTCCCGGCCACGCCGTGATCGTGTTGGATGTCGTCGAAAACCAAAAGGGAGAACGAATGTTCCTGCTGGGCCAAAGCTATATGCCGGCCCAAGACATTCACGTACTGAAAGGCCCGCGCGGAAAAAAGAATCCCTGGTACCCGGCCAGGTCAAATGGAACCTTGAAGACACCGGAGTGGACCTTTGAATACACCGACCTATATCGCCGACCGGTGTCCGAACCTTCCAAACAATGACCAATTGAACCGCGGTACGGCTTTTGGCCGGGCCAAGGCCAAAACGGCGGATCACCATCAACCGACGACCAAAAAAACGGCCGCTTGCAATAAGCAGCCTTGTCTGTATGGTTCCCATGGCTTGCGGTTTTTGTTTATAAAGCAGCACAGCAACAAGGAATCCCCACATTGAAATAAATCGGATGCATCCATAAACTTGGACATCAATGGGTTTTGCGGGGCAGGGTTGCGTACCAGCCTGCTTGCGGTCCGGCAGATACCTCTCCGAACTCACCCGCCATACGCCAAAAAGGGTCTGCATCGTCAAAATACATCAGGAAACCCCGATAATCTTGTTTGATAGACGTGACACGCGTGAAGGTAAGTAGTCCGGTGTTACGGTCGTAGAGGGCATTTACGATTTGGGCACCGGTGAATGATGCAGTGACCTTAGATCCATTTACAGCGGATATCCTAAGTGTGAAGATACGACCGTTGACGCATGCATTCCAATCTCCCAGGGGAAGGTCACGTGAACTTTTATAGGGGCCGGGGAAAGCGGTTTCCTCAGCAGGGAAACAACCGGGTTCTTGGTAAGTAATCATTGAATTTTACTCCTATATGTAATTGAGGCCTGGGGTCTTTGAACTTTATAGTGTGAAAACCGGTTCGGAAATCTCACACGAATAGGAATACCATGCAATCATCAGAAGCCGGCGAGGATCTGCAAGTCCGGGAGCATGTTGGTGAAATCATGGGTCGCCCTTATCGGCACCAGGTAAAGACTTCCAATTGCCTCGGGCTTTCGGAAAACCCGGCGGAGGCCGGGGGTTGAAGGTTTCAGGTTTGACCGCTACCGGTCAGGGTTGCGGTACGGGGGATCCCGGAATCGCAAACCCCGCCATTCACCGTCTTCCGTTGTGCTGGGGAAAGGGTTAGAATATGGGGCCGTTGACACGGCCATCCTTTTTCGGAGGCTTGCCCCATGTCCACTTCTCGTTACGAACAGGCCGGTGTTTCCATCGATGCCCAAGATCAGGCCATACACGGTATCAAAGGCCACGTGGCATCCACGGAGACCAACCGCGTCCTGTCGAACCTGGGCAGTTTCGGCGGGCTTTTCGACATTAAATTCCCCGAGATGACGCACCCCGTCCTGGTCTCCTCGGCCGACGGCGTGGGCACCAAGTTGAAGATAGCCTTCATGAGCGACCGCAACAATACCGTGGGACAATGCCTGGTGAACCACTGCATCAACGACATCCTGGTGCAGGGCGCCGCGCCGCTGTTTTTTATGGACTACATTGCCACCGGCAAGCTGAAGCCCCATGTGGTGGAAGAGGTCATCGCGGGCATGGCTACGGCCTGTCGTCAAAGCGGCCTGGCCATTCTGGGCGGCGAGATGGCGGAGATGCCCGGTTTCTACAACGCGGGCGAGTACGACGTGGCCGGTTTTATCGTGGGCGTGGTAGACAAGCCCAAGCTACTGGGCGCACACCGCGTCCGTAAGGGTATGAAGTTGATCGGCCTCCCTTCCAGCGGCCTACACACCAACGGATACTCCCTGGCTCGTCAAATCATCTTCGAGGAACAAAAAATGGGCCTGGAGGACATCGTCCCCGGTACGAACGACAAGGTAGTCGACGCCCTGCTCGCCGTGCACAAGCCCTACTACAAAACCGTGGAAACCCTGCTTGCCGAAGACAAAATCGCTGCTATGGCCCACATCACCGGCGGCGGCTTTCTGGACAATATGCCCCGGGTGCTTCCCGCTGAACTGGACGCTGTCATTCGCGCCGACGCCTGTCCGGTGCCGCCGTTGTTCCAATTCCTTTGTGACGCCGGCAAGGTCTCCAAGGAAGAGGCCTATCGCGTATTCAACATGGGTGTCGGCATGATCCTGGTCGTGGATGAAGCGCATGTGGAGGACGTTTTGGCCCGTACCCTCGAGGCCGAGGGCGAGGCCCGGCACATGGGCGAAATCGTGGACGGCAGCGGTACGGTCCAGATGGTCTGGTAGCGGCGCCTCGGCCGGATCGCGGACCCGGCCTTTGCACCAGAAAGCAGCGGCAACGCGTCCTTCTTATAGAATGAAGGAGGAATTCATCCATGCGCATGTTGTCTGTTGGTCTCTTGCTTTGCCTGTTCCATCCCACATCTTCAGCCTCGACGCTGTCTCCCGCCGATGCCGTAGCGATAGACACTGCCGTTGAGGCGATCACACCGAAAGTGATCGAATGGCGTCGCCACTTCCACCAAAACCCGGAGTTGGGTAACCGTGAATTCAAAACGGCCGCTAAAATTGCCGAGCACCTGAAGGGTCTTGGCCTGGAGGTCACGACCGGCGTGGCGCATACCGGCGTGGTCGGCTTATTGCGCGGCGGGAAGCCCGGCCCGGTTGTTGCCCTGCGCGCCGATATCGACGCTCTGCCCGTGACCGAACGCACCGATGTTCCCTTTGCCTCCAAGGTAAGGACCACCTATAACGGTCAAGAGGTCGGTGTTATGCACGCCTGTGGCCACGATACGCATACCGCCATCCTGATGGGCGTCGCCAAGGTGCTGACCGACATGAAGGAACGCATTCCCGGCACGGTGAAGTTCATCTTCCAGCCGGCGGAGGAAGGTCCGCCCGAGGGCGAGGAAGGCGGCGCCGAGTTGATGGTCAGGGAGGGGGTCTTGAACAACCCCGACGTGGAAGCCATTTTCGGCTTGCACATCAGCGCCGGACAAGAGGTCGGCACGATCGGTTACCGCAAGGGCGGCCTGCTGGCCAGCGCCGACGACTACCGGATTACCGTCAAGGGCAAACAGGCCCACGGGTCGAGACCCTGGAGCAGCGTCGATCCCATCGTCACCGGCGCCCAGATTATCAATGCCCTGCAAACCATCGTCAGCCGGGAGATACCGCTGACCCAAAATGCCGCGGTGGTCACCGTGGGCAGCATTCACGGCGGGGTGCGTTCGAACATCATTCCCGAGGAATTGACCATGGTGGGCACGGTCCGCGCCCTCAGCCCGGATATGCGCCTGAAGATCCACGAGGCCATCAAGAGAAAAGCGACACTGATTGCGCAGAGCAACGGCGCCGAGGCGATCGTGGAAATCCCGCTGACGACCGCCTACCCGGTGACCTATAACGATCACCAGTTGGTGGACGAGATGCTGCCCACCCTGCAACAGGTGGCGGGCGCCGCCAACGTGCAGATCATGGACGCCCTTACCGGCGCGGAGGATTTCTCCTTCTATGCGCAAAAGGTGCCCGGCTTTTTCTTCTTCCTGGGCGGCAGGCCGAAGGACGTGCCCGAGGAAGAAGCGGCGGGCCACCACACCCCGGACTTCTACATCGACGAAAGCGGCCTGGGTCTGGGCGTTCGCGCCTTATCGCGCTTGGCTCTGGATTACCTGCAACACCGGGCAGACCGGGGCACCACGGGGGAATAGCCGAAAGTCCTCGAACGCCGGGCGTTCGCGGAGCGACAATTCAGAGTTTAAGACGGTCAACATAAGGGCTTTCGCAAGAGAGGCCCCGAGAGCCTGGAGCACGTCAAAACTCATAGGGCTCGAAATGACGGTCGGTGGGCCTGCCCCTATTTGCCGGACAGGGTTTTGCGCCACTGGCCGATCAGTTCTTTGACCGAGGACGGGGCATCCTCCTCCGATTCCTGAGGTTCCAAATCATCGGCGGTTTTGCGAGCCGGATAGGTGCCGTGGATGATGTCCAGGAAATTGCCGTCGTAGATCCACTCGCTCATATGACCCACGCGCCAGACCGGATAGGGATGCGTGGTTTCAGCCGCTTGCATGGAGCTGTAAACCCGGTTGAGAATATGCTCTTCCTTCATCTTCACGGCTTCTTCCGCCTGTTCCAGGAAGGCGTCCATATTCAGCATGCCGTTGGTGTAGTTGCAACCGCCGGCAAATTTCATCTCGCAGGCCACGTAGCTTTCATAATCGCGCTGAATCAACATCTGGGCCCGGTCCCCGGTGAGTTCCGAACAGCGGTTCCAGTACAAGAGAGCGTAATAGATCGCCTTCAAGGCCATGTCGCGCATGGGGATCAGGTTGCCGACCAGGAATTGAGCCAGGTTGACGATCAGGTAAAGCGCGGTGCGATAGAGCTGGTGCCCGGCCTGGATATGACCCAACTCGTGGGCAATCACGCCGCGGATCTGAGCCTCATCCAGGGTGTCCAACAGCGCCGTGGTCACCACCACGAAGGGGTCGTCCACGCCGATGGCGAAGGCGTTGGGGCGGGGATCGTTCATGACGAATAGTTGCGGCACCATCTCCAGGTCCAAAATATGCGCGGAATGTTCGATATGGTCGTAAAGCGGCGTCAGGTGAACCGGCGTCACCTTCACATAGGCCTGCTGGAAATACATGCGCAGGCGCCGTTCGGAGAGCTCGCGAATTAAAAAGCGCAGGATGGTGTTGGTGCCCGGCACCTTGCGCAGCATCTCCAGGGCGCTTTTGTCCAGCGGATGCTGGTAGGCGCTGCCGTCGATGGCGGTCAGCGGCGCATCCGGCGGCAGGAAAAGGGGTTTGCCGCAACTGCCGCAGTTGACGTTATTGGGTCGGGCGGCCACCTTCCTGGGAAAGATACGGTTTTTGGCTTCACAGCCTCGGCAGGCATAGATGCGCGAATCCTGGCTCATGGCGGACCTCCGGTGTTGTTCGCTCTACTCTAGCAAAACGAGAGCAGGAGGGAAACCGGCTCATTGCGGCATCCTAACCATGAAGCAGCCGCGCGGCTTGTGTTATGCTTGCCGTATGGGGGACCCGATGTCCGGAAATGATCTTTATCCACTACAGGAAAATATCGGCGATGCCGACCTGTTCACCGGTCGCGAGAAGGAATTCGAGGAATACGGCAAGTGGATTTCCCTGATTCCGCGCAAGCTTTCCAAGTCAAGGGTCATTCTGGGTCGCAAGAAGTCCGGCAAGACGGCGTTTGTGCAGCGCATCTTCAACAAGCTGTGGATGGAAAACGGCCCGGTCATTCCCTTCTACATCGAAATCCCGGAACGCAGAACCTGGTACCCGGACCTGGCCTTCACTTATCTGAAAACCTTCGGCAGGCAATACATCTCGTTTCTGGAGCGCGATGCCGCGCTTCTGCAAGACGAGCAATGGGATCTGGACGACATGCGCGCCTATGGTGTCAAGCACGACATCAAACCCATCGTCAGGCGTGTCGATGCACTAAGGAAACATTTCGAGAAAGAGTTCTTCGACTCCATGTGGGACGCGGCTATTCATGCCCCCCATGCATTCGCCGCGCTTTTTAAGCGGCCCTTTCTGGTGATTATCGACGAGTTTCAAAACCTGAGCCGCTATGTCTATTTGGATAAGGAAAAAACCAACCTGGACGAAACCATTCCGGGCAGCTATCACGCATTATCCGAATCGAAAATAGCGCCCATGCTGGCCACCGGCTCCGCGGTGGGTTGGTTGGTGGAGGTGGTCGACACCTTCCTGGAAGCCGGCCGCCTCAGCAAAATGCCCTTCTCGCCCTACCTGTCCGAGAAGGACGGGCTGACCGCCGTGTACCGCTACGCGGAGACCTATAACGAACCCATAACCAACGAAACCGCCCTGCTGATCAACGAACTGTGCCGCCATGATCCCTTCTTCATCGCCTGCACCATCCGTTCCCGCTGCCCCGACCGCGACCTGACCACCCGCGAGGGCGTGATTCGCGTGATCGAATTCGAGACCAGCAGCGAGGATGCGGAACTGGCCTCGGGCTGGATCACCTGGTTCGAACGAGCGCTGAGCCGCATCAACGAGGTACATGCCAAGCGCATCCTGTTGTTGCTCAGCCGCAACCCGGAAGAGGTATACTCCGCGCTCAGGCTGAAGACGGAACTCCAACTGGACCTGGACGAGGACGCCATCCTGGAAAAACTGGTCCGCCTGCGCAAGGCCGAATTGATTCGCGGCGGGCTGCACGACCGCTACTCCGGTCTTAGGGACGGCACCTTCTTCCTGCTGCTGCAAAGACGGTTGGGCGATCAACTGACCAAACTGGACCCGGAGGCGGACCAGGGCATCGACTACCTGGTCGAAAAGCTGACCGGGGAGAAAAAAGCGCTGCAAAACCAGCTCAACCAGGTATCCGGCCGCCTGGCCGAAGCCCAGTTGGAAATCGACATGCGGGTTCGGGGTTCATTTCAACCCGCCGACTATTTCGAGGGTTTCGCCGACGACCCGGCGATCCGCGTCGAGACCATCTACCCGCGCCACATGGTCCAGGGACCCAAGGGCCACAAGGGCGAAATCGACCTGCGCGTGGACGGTGCGGAGAACGTGACCCTGCTGGTAGAGGTCAAGAAAACCGAAAGAGCAACCAACGACAAAGCGGTCGCCCATTTCGCCGCCAAGGTCAAACTCTTCGCGGACGACAACCCGGACCGAACGGTCCTGGCCGGTTTCCTATCCCTGGGCGGCTTCACGGAGGAAGCGGCAGCCCTGTGCAAGCAGGAAGGCATCGGCACGGCCACGGAGATCAACTACATCCACAAGCAATGGGACTGAGTGAGCAAAGCGACCCTGGCCGCGCACGCATCCCGCGTGCTTGCAAGCCGAGATTCGCACCACGCGAAGCGAGGCGGTTCGTGTATCCGGTTTCTTAAGTTGTTTTAAATTAACTCCGTAGCTTTCGCCCATCCCAAGAAAAAGCACGCGGGATGCGTGCGCGCTCAGGGGGGTTACTCGTAGAGTAGATGCTTCCCTCGTATCTTCATGAAAGGCGTGCGCTCTTTGGCTTCCCCGGCCAGGATGTTGTCGATCGGTTCGTCCGCGTTCAACTGCTCGAAGGACCGCGCATTGCCCAGCAGGCGCAGGTAGCGCTCGGCCCGGTAATCGTCGGGGTACATCTGCCGCAAGGTCCGATAGATCACGTACGAGGTCCGCACCGGTTCCCAGCTTTCGGCATTGCGCAGGGACAACCAAACGCCGCCGCAACGCTCGCCCTTGTAAGGCCCGCTCTCCGGCGTAAACCGATGCGGCACGAAACGCACCCCCGGCAGGCCGGCCGCGTTCAACCGCTTGCAGAAGGCGACGGGTTGCAACCAGGGCGCGCCGAAATGCTCGAACGGCGCATCGGTACCGCGACCCACGCTGAGATTGGTGAACTCCAACAGGCCGATCGCCGGATACAGTAGCGCCTGCTTCAGGTTGCGCATATTGGGCGAGGGATTAATCCACATCAACCCGGTTTCGTCGAACCGTTGATCACGCTGCCACCCCTTGCAGGCGATCACCTTCAGGTCCAGGTCCAACTTCTCCTCGGCTCGGAACATCAGCGCGGTTTCGCCCAGGGTCATGCCGTGCACCACGGGCATGGAGAAGGACCCGGTGAAGCTGAAGCGATCCGCGTCCAGAACGGGACCCGTCACGCGTACGCCGCCGATAGGGTTGGGCCGGTCCAAGACGATCACGGCCACCTTCAGGCGGGCGCAGACCCGCATGGCGTAGAGCATGGTGGTCTGGTAGGTGTAGAAACGCGTGCCGATATCCTGAATATCGAACAGCAGCACATCCACCCCATCCAGCATCTCCGCCGTGGGTTCTTTGGTCTTGCCGTAGAGGCTGTACACGGTCAAACCCGTCCGTGAATCCGTGCCGTGGGCAATGCCCTCGCGATCCAGCTTCCCCGCGAAACCGTGCTCGGGAGCCAGGAAGGCTTTGAGCTTGAAATCTTTGCGGCCGACCAGGTGATCGGTCAGGTGCCGCCCGTGTCGATCCAGCGCCGAATGGTTGGTGAGCACCGCGACCGTCTTGCCCTTCAAGGGCGCAAAATCATCGGCAATCAGCACGTCCAGTCCGGTCTCTACGCCGCCGGCGGCCAGGAGTGTAAATAGCAGTAGAATCATCGACCGGCCACGTGTCGGTAGACGGCGCGACTGATCGCCGCTCCGGTTTCGATGACCCTGGGCCGCTGATCGTCGAAATCGCGGGCGAAGATCACCAGCACGTAACGCGTGCCGTCGGGCAGGTCGACCACGGCGGCATCGTGCTGCACCCTGGAGATGGCGCCCGTCTTATTGGCGACCACCGCATCCTCCGGCAACCCGGCCGGAATGGTTTTCCGATCCTCCTGGCCGCGTAAAATAGCCAGCATCTTCTCGCGGCTGGATTGCTTGAAGGCGGGCGAGGTGGCGCAGGCAATCATTACCTTCATCATGTCATGTGCGGTCGACTCGTTGCTCAGCCCGGCCTCGAAGGCCTTGATATCCTCTACCCCGCGCAGCACCTGGATGTTTTTGGCCCCGAACCCGCGCATCAGGGCCGTGGTCTGTTTCGCATCGGCTAACGCGATGAGGATGTTGGTGGCCAGGTTGCTGGAACGCACGATCATCAGGCGGATCATCTCCTCGATAGGGACTTCCTCGCCCTCCTTGCCGTGTAACTCCCTCTCCCAATCGGTGGAAATGGTGTAGGGCGAACCGTCCACGATGCTCTTGAACTTGTTGACCACGGGCAGCTTGCGTTTCAGGTCCAACTCGCCGCGCTCCATCTTCGCGAACAGTTGCATCATGACGGGCACCTTCATGGTACTGGCCGCGTGCATGCGGTCATGCGCGTTGATCAGCAGTTCCTCGCCGGTGGTCAGGTTGTGGTAGGCAATGCCGTAGGTCGCTTTTTGATCGGCGGTCAACTTCTGAATCTCGGCTTTCAGGGCGTCGGTATCCGCCGCGAAACCCGTCGCACTGATAAGCATCAATAAAAAGAATCGAATCATGCCGGTTCCTCCCTAAGTGTCTGTGCGAATGATAACGCGAGAACGAAGCCGACTCAACACGGGAAAAAAGCCTGGGCGCGCACGCATCCTGCGTGCATCCCAACCGAGATTCGCGCCACGCGAAGCGAGGCGAAACCCCTGGGCGCGCACGCATCCTGCGTGCATCCCAACCGAGATTCGCGCCGTGCGAAGTAAGGCGGCTCGTGTCTTTGAATCTTTAAGTTTCTTCTTTTTAATTCTTTAGTCCTCGCCCATCCCGGGGAAGAGCACGCAGGATGCGTGCGCGCCCAGGGTTTTTCGCCTCGCCTCGCCCGGGGGGCGATGCTTGGCTTGCAGCCAGGTGGGCGCTTGCGGGCCCGAGGGGCCGGCTTTTTTTCGCGACTAATGGTAAGATCTGCCCGAAGAAGCACTTGGGACGACCATGAAGCAACGCTACCACCACGATCACTGGACCTTGCACGATCACTTCGGCATCGGCCGCGTGGGCGATCAACTGGCACGCCTGCTGCTGGAGGTGCCGCCGCCCTTTGCCGTCCGCGTCACCGGCAAGTGGGGCAGCGGCAAGACCAGTGTCTTGAAACGCGCCTTCGCCACCTTGGGCGGCAGCCCCGTCAGCCAGACCATGCCCCTGGGCCCGGAGAAGGGCGAAGACGAGACCTGGCGCAAGTACATCGCCGACGGACAATACAAGCAGCTATGCGAAGAATGGGGCATAAAGTATGACCCGGAACTATTCAAGCGCGCACGACAAAGTCCCTGTGTCTGGTTCTCGCCCTGGCAGCATCAAAGCGCCGACTTTCCCCTGATTCCGCTGCTCCTGGAAATCCGCAATCAGTTCACCGCCTGGACCAAAACCAAAACCAGGGTCAGCGAGAACTGGCGTCCCTTTGCCCTGGCCACGGCCACGCTTCTGGAGCGCGGGATCGACATGGCCCTGACCCTCAAAAACACGCGAACGACCAAGGTAGCGAGTGGGACAACCAATGCTGTCACCGAGGCCTGGCAACAGGGCGCCTCCAAGCTGCTCGACCTGTCCGACGGGCAGCGCTTTCACCTGCTCTTCGAGGACGCCGTCAGCCAGTTATTGGAAGGCCACTACCGGGCGACCAAAAAACGCGGTGAAAAAGCCATCGAGGATCGCCGCCTGATCATCTTCATCGACGACCTGGACCGCTGTGAAGAGACCGTGGTCAAAGACTTGTTGGAATTTATCAAGCTCTACCTAAGCACCCATAACTGTGTCTTCGTCTTCGGCATCGACGACACCGCCGTGCTCAATGCGCTTTCCCGGGTTTGGGACGGTCGTAGCGAGGTGGAAAACCGCGAATACCTGGAAAAGCTGTTTCAGGCAACCGTTCCCGTCCCCAAACCCGGTCATTCCGAGGTTTGCCGCTTCCTCATCGACCAATTGGAGGCCCATGATTTCGGCGACCACAGCAAACAACTGGCGGTTTTCCTGGAACGCCTCTTGGAACCCAACCCGCGCAAGATCAAGAACTTTACCAACAGCTTATGCGCCACCTGGGCGCTGACCCCCAAAACCGACAACCTGATCTTTTGCGTCCAGTTCCTGGTGTGTCACTACCTGCGCCTGTTCCACGCCCCCGTCTGGCGATTGGTGGAGCGCGTACCCGAACTGTGGCCCATGGTGCATGACATGTTGGCCAACCAGAACCTGAGGTCCGTGAGCAGCGGCGTTCTCAGCACGCCCCAGCAGGACCTGGTCAAGATCATGCTGGAGCGGCGCTTCGCCCATGTCTTCAAAAACACGACTCGGAGCGACAGCGAGACCACCGAGATGTATCTCAACATGACCATGGACCAGGCGGTGGACCATATGCTGGAGAATATCGACCAGAAACGCTCCGACGAACAACTGCGCATCTTGTTGAAAGAATTTTTCCCCGAGAACGAACCCTTGAATCCCATCCTGGTCAACCTGAGACCGCCCCTGGAACCCGAGGACGCGCCATGAACGAATTGGAAGCCATCAAGGAAGGCAACCTGCGTAGCGAAGCCCGCGGCGAATACATGCGCTGGGTCTATCACCGCTTCCAAAAGATCCACCTGATGGAGATCACCGACGAGCCCGATCCCATCGCCCTGCGCCGGATTTATGTCGAACCGCTTTTAGATGAAAAGGATCGCCGGGACGCCGAAATGGTCGGCCCGGAGAAGCTGGACGAGGAAGAAGAGCACGGCCGAGGTCTTTGGGAATTGCTGGAAGGCCGGCCCTTCCTGATGATCTCGGGCAAACCCGGCAGCGGGAAAACTACCCTGGTCAGCCGCACCGTGCTTGAACTGGCCGATCCCGAAACCATCTCCGACTTCAGCCTGAAACTGGACCCCAAAAACCGCATTCTACCCATTCCGCTGACATTGCGAAGTTATGACTTCAGTTTGATAGAAACCTTGGACGACCTGTTGGATGCCTGGTGGATATTTGCCGAGTACGACGCCAGGCCGGTCGCGAAAGAAGAACGACTGACGGCGCAGCAAGAAAACCCCATGCAGAAACGCTACATGGTTCAGTTGGACGTGGCGAGGTTGAAGGCATCGGTACAGGAAAAGACCGGCCCGGAGGATACCCGGCGACCCACCTTATTGTTATTCGACGGCATCGATGAGGTCGGTGGTCCCGAAACAAGAACCAAAGTGCTCGGCCTGGCTTTCGAAGCCTTCAAGCGCGGCTACCGGGTTTTGTTGACGGGACGCCCCGGCGGTTTTACCGACCTGGACCTGCCGGAACTCTGCAAAGGCTACAACTGTGAGGCGCCGCCGCTGGTCTACCTGCAACCCTTCCTCTTCAAACAGGTGGAAACCTTCGTCAACAAGTGGTACCGCCTGCGCGATGACTGGCGACGTAAAAGCGAAAAGGGGGTCCGGGATTTCCTGACCGCGTTGCGGGACAGCCAACGACCGTTTCTCCTCAGCCTGGCCAGGCGCCCCATCTTCCTCACCTTGATGTCGCTGGTCCACCTGAACCGCAACGCCATGCCGGACGGGCGCGCTTCTTTATATGAAGAGATCATCGACCTTTATCTCAAACGCCAGGATCGGCATCGTCAGTTGAAACATAACGCGGCTGGCACCAAGTTGGAATTGGATCACTGGCCCGATGCGGAAAAAAGGCTGGTTTTGGGATTTCTTGCCTGGCGAAGCCAGTGCCGAGGAAGCGAGGAAGCTGAAAGACTAACTCCCTTCGACGATTCAGCGCAAGCTCGTCAACTGATCTGGTCCAAGCAAGAACTCTTGGCCGCCGTTACCTTATTGCTCTCCGGCAGCAAACACGGTCGCTTCACCACGCTGAAACCGGCTGACACCGAAGCCCTACTTTCCTACTTCCTCCACCCCGCCGGTTTGTTGGTGCAACCCGCCGAGGACAAGGTGCAGTTTGCCCACCTCAGCTTCCAGGAATACCTTTGCGCGGAATACCTCCAGGGTCGCTACAGCTTGAAGGGTGATAAGTTTTTGAAGAAGGAACTACTGGCCAAACTGGCCTTGTCCGGTTGGGACGAGGTGGCCATGCTCTTCATGACCATCCACGCGGCCAAAACCCAAAACGAGGGGCACTTTCAAGTTCTGGATAACCTTGAGATAGCCGAGGTTCACCAAGCGAACCTCCTTGTTCAGGCCCTCGCTGGCGGCGAATTGTCGTTTAAGGATGCGGAACGCTTAGAATACCTCCCCCTGGCCGCTGGGGCTTCTTTGTTGCACCCGAATTGGGGATTCCCACGCACCCTGGCTTTGCGTCCGGCCCTGATCGAACGTTTAGAAGAACTGCTGGTTGAACTCCTCCGGACAACCGACACCAAGCACACTTGGGACGTTTTGGCCTTGCGCTCGGATAAGTTCGAGAATCAGAAAGCAGCGACCCAACGTTGGCAGGAGCCGGCCAATGACAGTAGTTGGAACATTTTTTTCGGCCCGCATGAAGCCCGTTGCCAGGCCCTATTATGGCTGATCATTACGATCCTTCCGAGCGATGACTGGAAAACTGAGGCGACAACACTGGGAAAACGGTTGGACGACAACCTGGCCCGCCTTTTAGCCGAAGCAATGAAAGCCGATTCCCATTTACTCTGGCAGCGACACAATGATGAGGAGTGGCAACAGTTACCCTATCCCACCACTACCTGTTTCCTGGCCGAAACCGTGGCGCCTCGGGATGGATCGATTCTGAACCTCATGGGAAACAGCTTGCCCGCTCGACTTTATGCCTTGGATGATGAGGCATTCGTTGATGAGACATTCGTTATTTATTATTGGGGTGAGCCGCTGATACCGGTGAACCTGACTTTAAGCCTCAACCCTCGCGTGAGCGCGAGTTTGAAGGACAGCCTGATTGGATTCGGGTATGGAATCGGCCTTTTAGCCAATAATTTCGGGCTGCACTATTTTAAGCGGGCGCAGGCGCTGGCGCTGGCGCGGGCGCAGGCGCAGGCGCAGGCGCTGGCGCTGGCGCTCGCGCAGGCGCAGGCGCTGGCGCTGACGCGGGCGAGGGCTAGGGCGCAGGCGCTGGCGCTCGCGCTGGCGCTCGCGCGGGCGCTGGCACGGGCGCTGGAGCTGATGCAGACGCTGGCGCTTAGACAAATCGCGGCCTTCGGCCGCTCTTCTCAATTAAGACCTCTTTGCGAACGTGCTGCAAAAAAAGTAGAAGAAACCGATACCATTCCCGAAACTTTGATCCACGCCGCCGCCCACTTCGCCTACCGCTTCGCGGTGCACGACTGGTTTGTGGAAATGGCCGAGGACCCGGATCTCCTTGCCCGGCGCGGGTTTCCGCCCAAGGAACCGCTGCCCAAACACCTGGGTATCCTGGACGAGGACGGCCGCCTGCGCCCCACGCTCCGCCGCGACAGCCTGGAAAAACTCCATGCCTTCCTCACCGATCACGAGGGCGTGCTGGACTGGCTGCGCCCCGAGGGCATCGACCCCGACGAACGGGAACGGCTGCTGGCCGACCAGCGCGACCTGGAACAAGCCCCCTGGTCCCCCCACGCCGGCATCGCCTCCGCCCTGGCCGAATGGCCCGAGGGCAAGGAAGAAATCCCCTTCACGGTAGAAGCCGCCGAGGAAGACCTGATCCAAGCGTTAAAGGATTTCTTGGAAGAATCATGACCCCTGGGCGCGCACGCATCCTGCGTGCATTCCAACCGAGATTCGCGTCACGCGAAGCGAGGCGAAACCCCTGGGCGCGCACGCATCCTGCGTGCATGCAAGCCGAGATTCGCGCCACGCGAAGCGAGGCGGCTCGTGTCTTTGGGTCTTTAAGTTGTTTCTTGTTAAACCTATAGCTCACGCCCATCCCAGGGAAGAGCACGCAGGATGCGTGCGCGCCCAGGGGGGCCCTTCGGGCTTTGTGCTCGTGTGTTTGGGTCTTTAAGTTTTTTCTTGTTAAACCTATAGCTCACGCCCATCCCAGGGAAGAGCACGCAGGATGCGTGCGCGCCCAGGGGGGATCGCCCTTTGGGCTTTGTGCTCGTGGGTTTGGGTCTGTAAGTTGTTTCTTTTTAAATCCATAGTCCTCGCCCATCCCAGGGAAGAGCACGCCGGCGCGCGTGCGCGGCGGCAAGGGTCAGGTGTTGTCAGAAGGAGCCGGGGCGGCGCCCGCCCCGGCCTTTTGTTTAGTTGAGACCACTCAGGAAGTCACCGAACTTGGTTTCCGTCATGGTCGGCCCGCTGATCGGCGCCGTACCGATCAGCAGATCGCCGTGTTCGGCGGGTGTCCGGAAATGGTTGAACCACGCGACATCCTGAAAGCCCAGTTGCTTGAAAAAGCTCACCAGTGTGATGACCTCGTCCTGGAAATATGCGGGCATGGAAGCTCCGGTCCCCATGCTGTTGATATCGTCCAGTAAACCGGGATGTGCGCAGAAATAATTGAGACTGAAGCCGCCCTCTTTGATGAAAAAATCGACCGTGGTGGAGGAATTCACGAACAAGTTGCGTAGCTCCTGCACTTTTTGCTTGTAAAGCCCCACCTGGCGGGCGATTTCGTCGTAAGTCAGGTCGTCGCCGTCGTTATCGGGGTCGCCGTCGTGTTGCAGATAGTAATCGATGGAAGAGGCTTGGAAAGGACACTCCTGTCCGGTGATCCGACCCCAGGCGTCGGTTCCGTAAATGGCCCGGAACTCGTCCATCATGATATCCATGTAGTTAAGGTGACTGGGACCCTGAGCAAAGTTGGCCAAAACGATCTTGATATTGTCGTTTTTCAAGGTCTCATAAGCCAGAGCGATCATTCTCGCGTAGATCTGCGGATGGATGCGTACAATGCCCTCGGGCTCGTTGCCCAAAAGCATGTACTTGCCCTTGGAACCGGCCTGGTTCTTGAGAATTTTCAGGAACCCGGTGAACCGGTCCTCGACAAACTGCTCGAAAGAGGCCGGACCGAGGCTGTGGAACTCCAGTTCGGTGTATAGCAGGTTTTGACTGTTGGTCAGGTCGAACTGATACAGATCGGCATCGGTGGGGCGAACGGAAGTCCCCTTGATGGTGATATTGAACATTCCGGGCACGCGGAACCGGTGGTAAAGATCTTTGGTAGCGAAACCGAAACCGTTGGCCACGGGATCCTGGTTGATCAGGGCGGCCTCACGGCCGTTGTAGTCGGCGCCGATCAGGGCAATGGTTTTGCGTTGGGTATTTCCATACACGTCATTGCCCATGCTGACGGTGGTTTGTTCCCTGGGCAGCGTAATGGGGTGTAATACAATGTCCCGCGTGGTCAGTCCGGATAGAACGCTCGAGGACAGATTGCTCTGAATCCAGCGACCGCCGAAGTAATTGTAGTACATACGCCAGTCGGCGCCGGAATAAACGAAAAAATCGTTACCGAAGCTGTTGGCGTGATTCACCAGCGCGCTATCGTTCATGGTCGCCCAACTGGTGGGGTCACCCGTAGGATTGCCGTCACAATCGGCCGCATTGAACTGATCCACGTGGGTTGCGATCTCGGTGGGATAACCCACGTGAGAATGCAGACCCGTACCCAGCAGGCTCGGAGCACTGTATTCAAAGGTTTTCACGGAGGACCAGGCGCCCGCCTGACCGCTCGAGTTGACCGCCCGAACCCACCAGTTATAGGTCGTATTGGCAATCAGGTAAGTAGGTTCACTGACACTGGGCGAGCTGTTGGAGCCCGGCACGGTATCGGCCAGAGACCCGGGCCTGAAAGACGTGCCCGTCACCGCAACTTCAAACTCGTAATTATCGTCGGCTGAACGATGCACCGAGATGATGTAATAGGACGCACCCGACACGCTGCTCCAAGAAAATGTAGGCGTCGCCGTGTAAATGGTGCCGGAGGGATTGTACGTGGTCGGCGCCGACGGCGCGGCCGCCCAAACCATACTCGCCGGCAGGACAAAAAACATGATGGAAAGCAATGGGACACGCAATGGCACATGACGAAATGTCTTAAACAGTACATTAATCGACATCGAAAAACTCCTTGACTTTTGTTGATTTGGAAATGGACAAAGAAATGCCGTAACCTTTTATTCCCAAGGAGGGAAGAACAACGGCACTGCTCTCATCTAAGCCAGCGTTTTTTTTACGCGCCAAGGGTCGGATTTTTTTGATTGCGCGCCCGATCAAGTTGCAAGCGGCAAGTTGCAAGTTTCAAGAGAAGAGAAAAGCCTTGCGGCTTTTCAAGAAGTGCCGGTCACGGTTGGGTCCGGGGCCGGCAGCCCAAGGCTCTTGCAACTGCCAACTTGCAACTTGTAACTTGAATGTTTGTTGCCCGTATGAATAATCATCTCGATCCCGGTGGAGGTGTTTTGATGCGGGCCATTCTTTTTTTCTGTGTGTTTTGTGGGTTGGCGAGAGCCGGTGAGGTGGTGCCTTTCAGTTCGGAGCGCTGGCAGATTTCAGCTCGCGAAAGTCGCATCGAGCGGCACCTGGACCGGGAGAGTCTATACCTCAAAGGCGGCATTGCCTATCTTGGGGACAGCGCCTTTAAAGACGGCACGATCGAATTCGACCTGTCCCTGCCCGGGGAGCGCGGTTTCATGGGCGCTGTCTGGCGGCTGGTGGACGGGCGCAACTACGAGGAGTTCTATGTGCGGCCGCACCAATCCGGGAAGCCCGATGCCAATCAGTACACCCCGGTTTTCAATGGTCTTTCCGGTTGGCAACTTTACCACGGTCCGGGATACGGCGTACCTGTTACCTATGCCTTCAACACCTGGTTCCACGTCAAGATCGTAGTATCCGGGCAACAGGCAGAGGTTTACATCGAGGATATGGAGAAGCCCGTGCTCTTCGTGCCCGAACTGAAACGGGAGCCGGTCACCGGCAAGGTCGGGGTGAAGTGTGGAAACTTCTCTCCCGCGTGGTTCTCCAATTTTCGTTTCGAGGCAAGCACGGCGCCGCGGTTGAAAGGCAGCCCGCCCAAAATACCCGTGGCGGGTAAGGGCACACTGAAGAAGTTCAAGGTCTCCGACAGCTTCGCCGCCGCCGATCTGGCCGAGGGCCGGCCCCTTGACGCGAAGATGTCGGCAACTCGAAAATGGCGCGATCTGGCCGTGGAGACCTCGGGGGTCGCCAATCTGGCTCGCCTTCAGGGCGTCGACAGGCAACGCGATACCGCGTTTGTCCGCCTGGTGATCAATGCTGCTGAAGCCGGTTTACGCAAGATCGACTTCGGTTATAGCGATCGGGTCCGGGTATACGTGGCGGGCAAGCCGGTATACCAGGGCAATAACCGCTACCTCTCCCGGGATTTCCGCTATCTGGGCACCATCGGCTATTTCGACAGCCTCTACCTGGATCTGAAGCAGGGCCGCAACGAGGTCTTATTCGCCGTAAGCGAGGCCTTTGGCGGCTGGGGCTTCCAAGCTCGTATCGAAAACCAACAGGGCCTGACAATCGAATAAACTTCCGCTCGGGACGGTGGGCCCGACCCTTGCCGATGACCCGGCATGACAGGTGCTTGCCGTCGGGCATGCGCGCCGCCGGGAAAGGCAGGCTCGCCAACAGGCAACCCGCCGCCGCGCCGTAACGCAACAGGTTTCAACGAGCAATGGTTACGGTTCTTGTCACTGCCGACCCCCCGGATTACTTCACTCTTACGGCCGCGATGTGGGTGGGATTGCGCATGTAGAAAACCCCGCCGGCATAACTGGGTTCGGTGAGATCGCTCTTCTCGAAAACCTTGATCGATGTCCGCTCCTGATAACCCTTCGGGGAAGCCCGGACAATTCGGAATCTGCCGTCTCGGCCGACAAGGGCCAGATGACCGTCGGCAAGGATGCCCACGCTCGGGCCGGCGTCCCGCGATGACCATACCTTCTCCCCCGTTTCCAACTTCAGGCAGGTCATGATATTGCCTTTGAAGCCGTACAAATAACCCTTGTGATGCACCGGCATATCGTAATCCAGGGCCAGGAGTTCGTTGTTCCACAATTTACCGGCCCTGAACTTTCCGACCTCGGTATTCGCAGCGCGATTCAGGCGGTAAAGGGCGAAACCGGGGTTTTGATCAGAGAGGATCATATCATCACCGATCGGGATCATTTGAACCCCTTTTTTAACATCTTCCTCCCAAAGCACCCTGCCCGTGGCCGGCTCGAGTCCTCGCATCCTGCTATCCGAAAGGCTCAATACCTGCCGGCGGCCCATCAGCGTCACCAGGGAGGGGCTTTGGTATTCAATCTTCTCGCCGCCCAGGTGCCATTCCAAGCTCCCCGTATTTTTATGGAAAGCGGCAATGCCCTTGTCCTTGCCGCCCACATTCAGAATCAACAAGTCGCCGCTGACCAGGGGCGAAGAGGCCAGGCCGAAGGGAGGCGGCACAGCCCCCAACTCTTCGATGATATTACGGGCCCAAATCTTCCGTCCGCTGTTTGCATCCACACCAAAAAGCTCACCTCGCGCACCCAGGCCGTAGACCATGTTGCCGTCCAGCACGGGCGTACTCAACGGACCGGCCTCCCCCGGGCCGGACTCGGGAAGTAGGTTGCCGTACTCGTAGGACCACAACTTCGCGCCCGTGGCCGCATCGAAACAGGCAAGCACAGGCGCCTCGTCTCTTGTCAGTGAATTGGTAGCCAGGGGATTGCTTACCACGGGGTTTTCCGATTTGTGGGCATACATGGTGTAGATTTTGCCGCCGCCCACCACGACCCCGGAAAAACCTTTGCCCAGGGGCTGAATCCAACTTCGTTCCAGGGTAATCTTGCCGCCGAAGAGGCCCGGCGCGGTCACGCTGCCGTCTCGATTCGGTCCCAAATACTGCGGCCATTCCTCCGCCGAGTGTGTGCAGCCCGTGAAAAGCAACGAAAAAACGATAAAAGACAGGTATTTCATAAGACTCCCCTTAACCGAATCATCAGGTGATGAATTCAGGATCTTTCCATCTATTTAGGTCCGTGTCCATCATCTCTGAATCCCCTTATCGGGACGGCCCGAACCCGGCGTCGGTTTGTAAAAGCAGTATAACCTTCATGATGTTTCATACGGGAAAAAACAGGCTGAGATCTCATTTCGTCCTCCACAAACCCTATTTGATCCTTTGAGGAGTAAGCGCTATATTGAAATCAGCGGTCGATTCGTAGGAATTATCGGAGAGAATATGAAGTATGTCGTGATGCAATACAGAGACATTGTCGGCCTGGCGGTCGGGACAGCGTTTGTGTTGCTGGTGCCCCTGTCGGCGATGCTGGTCACCGACCAGGTAGCCTGGGAATTGACCGATTTCGTCGTCGCCGGGGCCCTCCTGTTCGGCGCCGGCGTCATCTACAAACTGGCAACCGGAAAAAAGGGTGATGTCACCTATCGAGCCGCCTTCTGTGTCGGGATCGGAGCGGCGCTTCTCCTGGTCTGGATGAATCTTGCGGTCGGGTTGATCGGAAGAGAGGGTAATCCCGCTAATTTGATGTATCTCGGAGTACTGGTCGTCGGACTGGTCGGCGCCGTCCTCGCACGCTTCAAGCCTCGGGGAACGGCATACGCTTTGTTCGCAACGGCACTCGCTCAGGTGTTGGTCGCCGTGTTCGCGCTGGTCGTCGGGATGCATAGCGGCAACTCCGTGTCCAAGATCGTGGGCCTGAACGGGTTCTTCGTCGTGCTGTTTGTAGCATCGGGATTGCTGTTCCACCGGGCGGCGAGAAACGAAAGGAGCGAGCGCGAATCGCAATGATTTCTCGGTATGTTAATCCGGAAGAGCGATCCGCCTGAAAGCCACAAGGTTTTTTCTCTTCCCTTGCGGCTTGCAACCGGCAAGTTGCATAGCAGAAAATGTCCCAAATACTCAAGATTGGGTCCAGCCCAATCCTACCAAAGGGTTCCCATCACCGGGAACCCTTTTTGCTGTTCGCTCGTGGAAGCTAATTCGGGGTGATTTAGAGGCTTAGCCGAGAGGTCTCGCGAGACCGAAGACGAGACCAAGAAACTCGAGCCCCAATTGATTACTGCTTATCTGAGTCCACAACAATATCCGTTGGGGGACAAGGGGAATCTTCATCATTCATGAATCGACTCCAAATTAGTGCTGGGTAAATCGTGCCATCGCTTTACCAGAAAACTCACCGATCTTGAGCTTGAAGCGCCACTCGTTCCCTTTATTTGATTCTTTACGTTCATACTCCCAGAACTTGGCCTTGACGGATACCTGCTTGATAAGCTCTTTTCCCTTTACCGTCTTTACCGAAATATCAACAGGAATCATACCTGCGATCACCACTGTGCTCATACCTCCGGCAATTTCCATCCAATGGATCAACAATTAGTCCGCGTCGTTCCAAGTGACGTAAAGCTTTTTGGCAGCGTTCAGTAGCCTGGAAAATGAAGTCCTTACTTGGCTCAGATGAATTGAATCTTGCCATTTCATGAAGTTCCATCAAAAATCACGGAGATCATGCGGTTCGGGCGAGACCCCAAGTCACGAAGGTGAAAAGGGTTTTTTCTAGAATGACTCACCATGCGATGTGTGTGGTGTTTTAAAACCTTTTCCAAACCACCCTCACGAAAGTCTCCACGAGAATTTTGAGCTTGTAATCTGCACTGAAGCGGCGTCGACGCGGTTTCGGCTTTACCTCCACTTCGGGGATTTTTTCATTGCCCATCAAATGCCTCCTTGTTTGAGCCGACAATGAAAACCCGCAAACCAATCATTCGCCCCCTCGCTGATAATCTCGCACAACTCTCGGGCCGATTCGACGTCATCACCCGTTTCTTCGAAGATAACCCGGGCCATTTCTGAAACCGCGTTAAGAGACAGCGGGCCGTCGGGATCGATCGCCTTCATCACCTCTGGCATCGACTGGATTGTACCCAATTCCTTGATCAACCCAAGAAAGGTCACTTCGACTCGCGGGCCCCACCGGGGGATTTCTTTTTCTGTTTACCTTTTCTCATTTCGACTCCATAAAAGCTCAGTAGTTTTTATGGTTCGTCGTGTCTCATCTTATACTGGCACAGAGGGAAGCAAGAACCACGCCTCCAAGCCCAAGCTGAAAACAAGGCAAAACAGGCGCTTCACTCCACGGCAAAGTGTCGCAAAGCGTCGTGCGACAGGCACCGACAGCGAGATTCAGGGCAATTCATCCTACCCCCTGTTGAGAAAAACGGTTTTTATTCGTGCGGTCGTGTGTTGACGACTTAACGGGTGATTTCCAGTTCGTGCGGTCACCCTTTCACGACTCAAACCGGTGATTTCCACAGGCACTCTTCCATTCCCATGTGCAGATGTTTTTCAAAGGGCACTGGACGCACCTTGGTTTTTTTGCGCAAATATTCATGGTGAAATCAAGGACGGCGTAGTTGTAGTCTCTAAAAACGCGTTTTGGAGTGAGCCGCTCGCACAAACTCTGAACCCACTTCAGGCCCCTGGGATCTCTGTTGTAGGGCATCCCGGTCATTCGGCTGAGCCAGCGAACCACATTGGCATCAATAATCACCGCTCGTTTTCCTTGATGGAGAGAAAGCCAGGCCGCAGCCGAATAGGGGCCGATACCTTTGATTTCTAATAACGCCTCCATGCCCTCGGGGAAACCCTCGGCGACAATTTTTTGGGCGATCGCCAAAAGCAACGGGCCACGCCTGTGTAGTCCCAGGTTACTAGTGACCCAAGCAATGCCCTCGTCACCAGCCTCAACGAGGTCTTTAGCTGTTGGAAAGCGTTGCTTGAATCGGATAAAAAACCCTTCGACCTGAGCCGCTCGCGTTCGCTGAAGGAAGAACTCCGCAACAAGGGTCAGCCAGGAATCTGTTTCTTCGCGCCAGGCATAACTCGCAAAATTAGCCCGTCCCCAGATCAAAACCTTTTGGCGTGTCGTGCGAATATTTATGGGGTCGTTTGGGTCGGGTCCATCCGGCATGTGCAACTCGTGCTGGCGTGTCTTTGCCCATCTTAGCAAATACTGCCAAAGCTGTACAACCCGACATGCCCCTGCCTTATAGGCTCAAAGCCGGTTCTACAAGGCCAAGGGCGGCTTAACTTTTGATCCTTTGGGTTTGGGCGTGGTATGCTAGCATAAACGGGGTGTATCGTACTGATCTGCCTGGGCTGGAGTTATTTATTTGACATTCGAACACGAAGCCTTTGAATCGACCTCCTATGCCTCCGAAATTGATGTAGAGCAGGAGGATTTATCCTTCGGCGCTGATGAGAAAACCACACCAGAGCGGCCTCAAGAAGTGGATGTAGAGATATGCGCGGGTGCGGGAGGAATGGCTCTTGGATTAGAAAGAGCCGGGTTTACAGGTCTGCCCACCTACTTCTATGAGGTCGATAAAGACGCTTGTCGTTCCTTGCGTGCAAATATTCGAGCCGGCAACATCAACGGCAAGGTACGCTGTTGCGATGTGAAAAAAGTGGATTGGGCACGAGAAATCAAAGCGCCCGTACGCCTCTTTTCGGGTGGTGTGCCGTGTCAACCGTTTAGCCTGGGCGGTAAGCATCTGGCCTATCGAGACGGCCGAAATCTGTTCCCCGTGGCCATGGAGGCCATACGCACACTCAAGCCAAGAGCGATACTCATCGAAAACGTGGCGGGCTTGGCCCGAAAGGATTTCAGGCCCTATTTAGACTATATTATCTTGCAGATGAAATACCCCGGTGTTCCCCCACGAGAAGATGAATCCTGGGAAGAGCACCAAGTCAGGATTGAGCGCGAAATAAGGGCCGGTACTGTCTCCCAGACCTACCAGGTAAACTGGGACCGTCTCAATGCCGCCAACTATGGCCTACCGCAAAAGCGCTGCCGTGTTCTCATCATGGCACTCCGTTGTAAAGAGCCGCTAGAAATAAAATTCCCAAACCCCACACATGCGAGGGTTAAGCTGGTGGCCGAGATCATGGGTGGCACCTATTGGGAAAGAATGGGTATTGCCCCGAGGGCGTTCCCCGACAGATTTCCTCTGAAGGCTCCAAAAATTGGGACAAAAAATCGCCACCTATTACCCTGGGTTACCGTGCGAGAAGCCTTGCGATCTCTTGAGGAATTGTACCAAAAAAATAAGAAGTGGGCGAAAAAGGACGCCGTTAAAGAACTTTACCCCGGTATCAACCCCAGGTGCTACAAGGGACATACGGGCTGCCCTCAGGACTGGCCGGCCAAAACCATCAAAGCCGGTGTTCACGGTGTGCCCGGCGGTGAAAACATCGTACACACCGACGAGGGCGGCATCCGGTACTTTACGCTGAGGGAAGCGGCGGTCGTGCAGGGCTTTCCGCCCAATTATCTGTTTAAAGGCAACGCGTGCACCATCACCAGCCAAATAGGCAACGCGGTGCCCGTTCCCCTAATTGAAGTGGTGGCGAGGCATCTGTTAGAATTGCTCAGCTCCGGGAGTAACCAATGACTGAGATCGACTTAACACCCCATCCCAGAATCTTGTCAATGCTTGGTGAGATCAATCTGGAGCCCTGGCGGTGCATTGCAGAATTGATCGACAACTCAATCGACGGCTTCCTCAAGGCAAAAGAGCGAGGCATTCTCAACAAGAGCCCTAAAATTTGGATCAATATCCCCACGACAAAAAAGGGGAATTATCATATCACCCTGAATGACAACGGTCCGGGCATGAATCCAGCAACACTCAGTAATTCCGTTCGCGCGGGCTGGACCAGCAACAGTCCCTTTGGAAACATGGGTATGTTCGGTATGGGATTTAATATCGCGACGGCGCGAATCGGAGTTATTACCCAGGTTTGGTCGACAGAAAGTGGTGACAATAGCTGGCATGGAGTTGAGATCGACTTTGAACAGCTTCAAAAGCAGGACAATTACAAAACAAAGCCTTTGAGGAAGCCAAAAAATATACGGGCGGAGAGTGGGACACAGGTAATAATAAAGAAGGTCAAACCAGAACATATGAGCTGGTTCTTAAAATCCGGGAATCGAAACCAGATCAAAAAGAGGCTGGCTAAAGTCTACTCAAGCATGATTGGACCAGAAAGTAATCCAGTTGGTTTCACCATGCACTTTAACAACAAACCTGTTGAGGCTCGTCGCCTGTGTATTTGGAGTGAAGAGCGCTCTGTTATTGTTGGTGGCCAGACGATTCCCGCCTATATGTCGATTGACAGAGATTTAGGGGAAAAGTATTTCTGCTACAGTTGCTGGAACTGGCAAATAGGAAAAACTAAGAAGTGTGAGAACTGCAACCAGAGCGATGTGAAGTCACGACATATTAGGATTAAGGGCTGGCTAGGTGTTCTCAGGTATACAGACCCTACCGATTTTGGCATTGACTTTCTCAGAAATGGTCGAAAGATTGAAATGGAAAGTAAAGAGTTCTTTTCCTGGGACGCTGAAGGTAGGCTTTTAAAAGAGTACTCAATTGAAGATCCTCGGGGAGCGGGTCGAATTGTCGGTGAAATTCATTTGGATCACTGCCGGGTAAGCTATACAAAGGACAAATTTGATCGGGGTGACCCCCACTGGGTAGAAATGTGTAAAATAATCCGTGGAGATGGGCCCTTTCGTCCTATGAATGCCACAAAGTATGGATTCCCGCCCAATGAATCACCCTTGGGTTTAATCTATAAAGGGTACAAGCGGCATCAGCCCACAAAAAAGAACCAGCCCGGCTACAAAAAATACCTGGCCCTCCCGAGCGAAAAAGCTAGTGATTTCCTCATTAAGTTCAACGCTGGTGATCCAGAGTACCAAAGCGATGACTTGTGGTGGGCGGCCGTTGAAGCGGCGGATGAAAGACTTGAGCTCGAACAAGGAGGAAGTCCAGGCACGAACACAGATAACTTTGGTTCCGATGGATCGAATTCTCCTGAAAGGGAACAAAGCAGCGGTGGTTCGAAACCCCAAAAAAAGGCTGATAAAAAAGCTCCGGTAACGCGAAAGAAAATAGCCCACTTATCCGGCGCCTACTTCTGCGATTTAACCAGAAAGAGCATTGAGGTATCAGCCTTCCACGCGACTGAATTGGATCCCAAGCTTGGGGAAGCCGGTCAGTTGCCTTGGTCACTTGAGGGTGCCGAACATAACAGTATCTTTATTGTTAACACCACTCATGATATTTTTGACAGCCTGACGATGAATCCACTAGACGCACTCATTACTGAGCTAGCTAAGCGCCTATATGTAGAGGATGTCCGTGACCACGGAAAGCAAGTTTTTGCTTCGATTCTCGCCAACCTTCGTGCTAAATATGTGAAAGTTTATACCCTTGATGTGCAACAACTCCAACAAGATGCCAAACGCCTCTTTGAGAGTCTCGGTCGTCACTTTTCATCAATTATTGAATTTGACGAGGATATAGGTACGATTCTTTTTGAGGAGCTTCTTGAAACCGAGCGTGATGAAATTGAGAAAGCGCATACAAAAGCCTTGTCATCAGACAACATAAATATTTTCTTCCTAGAGTACGCTTCCCCTGAGATCATGCACCGATTTGTTATCGGACACCCCGAATACTTTATGGACGGCACGTTCTGGCCCGATGCTTATGAAGGGCTAGACTTTCGCGACGAGCAGAAAAGTAGGGCCCAACAGCAGGTGCTTAGTAAGTACAGGAATTACCTTGATGATGCTTATTGGGTTGTCGATACTCCGACAAAGGTGCTTGAAGATGACAGGGTCAGGCTTCAGAGAGCAATGCTTTCTCTCGAGCTTTTACTGCCAGAATCGGATGGAGCATAATCTTGGCAAATGAGCCTGAGGCATATTTAAATAAAAAAAATATCAAGGACCTGAGCCACGTCAGCTTCGTGGAAAATTTTCAAAGGCTTCTCGTCACCAATGGCTACACCGAATTGGAAGTCACCAAAAGTAATCGGGCCTTTACGCTCATCGGGCTATGCAATCAGAAAAGATGGGTCTTTCGATACGACTACCGAAGTACATCCAGCAATGGGCGAGAGCAGTTGAAGAGCCTACTGAAAGACGCAAAGAAGTTTCAGGCTCAATGCTACGTCCTTGTGATCCGAGATTTGTTCACGCCTGATCTACAGAAAAACCTCGAATATTTCCGCACTCAGGGCATCATTATCGACGTCTATCGACCCCAAGAAGTACTTCATCTCGTGGGTAAATCCCCGATATATTCACGGGCCACCAAACAGCTCAGGCCCTATCAAGAGGAAGCCGTGGAATCGCTTAAGGATGCGTTGATTGATTACGATCGTGGCTTGGTGATCCTGGGAACGGGCTTGGGCAAAACCGTGGTTATAGCCGATGTGGTCGATGCTTTATTTGAGGAAGGTTCTATCAGCCAAGGCAGTGTCTTGGTGCTGGCGCATACCAGGGAACTGGTCAACCAACTCCAGATGGGCTTTTGGCACCAACTTTCTAAATTTATTCCCACGAGAAGAATTGAAAGTGACATCCTCCCCTCTTCTTGGGAGGGTGTGAACTTTGCTACCGTGCAAACCATCAAAGCCAATTTAAGGCATATGCCGGAGTTTGGCCTGGTTTTAATCGATGAAGCACACCATCTCGGATCTGAAACCTACAATGAGGTGCTGGAGCAACTCAGTCCAAGAATGATCGGAGGGGTTACGGCCACTCCATGGCGTGGAGATCGTATTGACATTCAGGAGACACTGGGTGAACCATTGATGCAAATCGGTATTGCGGAGGGGCTGCGAATGGGTTATTTGTGCCCCGTAGATTACAGACTCGTGGCCAATGATTTGGACTGGAAGTTCGTCCAGGAGCGCTCGCGGCACAAATATTCTGTACGGCAGTTAAATCGTAAGCTGATCATACCCATTCACAACGCGGAAGCCGCGTCATATATGCGCAATATTTTCGAGGAAGAAGACCGAAACAGTGGCCTCGTATTTTGTACCACCATCGCTCACGCGGAAGAAACCGCCCGCCACCTGGCTCAATATGGCTTCAGAGCCGCGGCGATTCATGGTGATCAGAGTACTGAAGAACAATCCAAAACCATTAAAAGCTTCAAACAGGGAAAGCTCAACATGCTCACCACCGTCGATTTGTTTAACGAGGGTATGGATGTTCCCGATGTGGACATGCTTGTTTTCATGAGGGTCACCCACAGTCGCCGCATTTTTGTACAGCAAATCGGACGTGGCCTACGTTTGAGTAAACATAAAACCAATGTGTTGGTGGTAGATTTTGTAAGTGATTTGAGGCGGATCGCCGAAGTTATAAACTTGGATCGCGCGGTTCGTAGTGGGGTCAAAGAACAGATGTCTCTTGGGCGGAAACTCATAAACTTTCATCAATCCCAAGCTTCCAAATTTATGGAAAGCTGGATGCTTAGCCAGGCATCACTTTTTAGCAGAGAGGAGGAGCCCGAATTGGAAATACCGTTCCTCGAAACAAGGTAGTTATCGAGCCTCTTAGCCCCCCAAAGTCGTGATAGAATCAAGCGAGGATTAGACATGGAAAAGTCATTTACCATCTTTGTTGATGCCGACGACCTTGATCACGGAAAGGTCAACGCCGCGTTTGGACGCCTTCTCACCTCAAAAGGCGTTCGAGTCACCTTTGATGCCGGCCATCGAAACACCTGCGATTTGTATGTTTTTGCCTCATCAAAAATCCACGCCTCACCCAAGTACCCCGGTCTCGTGGAGCGATATCAGAAAGGTTCCGACCGTAGATATATCCATTTCGACCTCCGCTCGCAAACGGTCGTGGTGGCCTCCGGCATTGATGCACGGATTTTAGAAAAAGATAACGACCTGCAAAACCTTGTGAATGAAGTCAAGACCGAAGATGATTTGCCCCCACTGGTGCAAGCCTATACAAACGGGAATCTTTGCCTCTTCCTTGGCACGGGTATCAGCTCAATGAGCGGGCTTTTATCCTGGGGAGACACCATTCGCCGATTTCTCGTGAAGTCCTTTGTCAACGACCAGGAATTTCTGGATTTCTTTGAAAACAGAGCCAAACAAAAGCGCTACAACGACGTGTTGGAACAGGTCGTCTCTTCCGGTATATTGAGCCGAGAGGAAGTTATCAAGAACCTCAAAGGCCTTCTATTAAATAAAGATCTCAAAACTCCCAAGGAGATCCTGTCCCTTCTTCAATGCGAGCATCTAGCGGGCATCTTGACCTCCTCTCTCGACGACTTTTTGGCGAGATCGCTGCCCCTACCCACGCGTACGCCGGATCAAGGTGATCGCTTATTAGACGACTTAAGCAACGGCAAAATGTTTGGCGCTCAAATATTTGGATCCCTAGAGGGAAAATCCTTATCCATCATCCCGGAAGAGTTTCGATTCATGATTGGCCCCCTTCATGACTTTGCCCATTTTCTTCGAGCCGTCTTCTACTCAAAAACAATACTGTTTATGGGCTGTAGTATCGGGGATATCGAGGCCATTCTAGAGGTGCTCCCCCTGGACAAAAAGCCGGAAGTTCCTCATTTTGCTATTATACCCTCGTGGGGCAAGCGTGATTCCGATAGAGGGAGTATGACGGAAAGGGAATGGGGTGTCGTTCTCAAAATTCTCAACCAAAGGTACAACCTGAGCTTCATCCACTACGAAAGAGGAGAAGGCCGCGAAGAGCATGCAAGGCTGGCTGCTTTAATCGGAAACATCGCCCAGCGTTTTCAAGAAGTCGATCAGACAAGTAAACAGTCGCGGGATGCTTCAGCGTCGCCCAGCATCAAACAACGCAAAATTACCGAACTGAGGCTGGAGCATTTCGGCCCATTCGAGGCCCTCGACCTAAAAATCGACCCCAATTGGAACATCATTTTCGGCGACAACGGCGTAGGCAAATCCCATATCTTGAAGGCTGTTGCCCTGGCCGTTTGTGGGGACAGGGCAAAGCCTTATGCACCCTCTCTGATCAATATTCGCGAGAATCTCGCACGCATCACGGTCAAAAGCCAAGATCTCGTCTTTGAAACCACCCTTCATCGCGGTAGCGACCTCTCCTTAGATGTGGCTCCATTTCGCATGCTGGAAAATTTTGGTGGGCTGATCATGGGCTTCCCCGCCCTACGAAGCGCACGTAATTTGGACGACCCACGCCTGGGCCTAACCGCCACACGCCGATCCATCGAGTGGGATGTGCTCCCCCTACTCCAAGGCGATTTAGATTCGCGCATGCGTCACCTTAAAGAGTGGCTCGTAGAGCTTAGTCACGACATTTTGGCACTAAAAGAACAAGACCCTGAAAGATCCAAGTATCTAGCCCGCCTTCGAGACAAGGTTTTTGAAGTCATCTCTAAATTAAGCGTGGGCGTAGTGCTCAAATTCGGTCGCATCGAAGACAAGCGAGTCTACGTGCAGACCTACGATGGTGAAGTGCCCTTGGAGTCCGTGAGCCAGGGAATGATTTCTCTATTTGGATGGGTCGGATTGCTGGTGCGGAGGTTGTTTGAAGTCTACCACGATGAAGAGGAGCCGACCCACAGCCCCGCTCTGGTTCTCATTGACGAAATCGATGCGCATATGCATCCG